>NZ_JBNAJZ010000002.1:0-243316 GCF_052047555.1 Candidatus Pelagibacter sp. HIMB1746
AACTAATACATCATTCATTTGATATTATTATTTGATTTTTTATTCTAGCATCCAATATCTTTTTATTCTCTAATTCAATATTTTCTAAAAAAAATGATATTTTATCTAAAGTTTCTTTGTCAATTTTTTCAGGTAATTTAATTAATAAATTATTGGTAAATTTTAAATCCCATCTATTAGATTTGAAATAAAGTAGAGACTCTATTTGTGAATAAACAATATTTGATTGATCAATAATTTTTTTTAATTTAACTACCTCACTTATCTCTGGACTCCCAAATATGTACGGTAGTTGTATATTTGAAATATCATTATTTGATAGTTTGCCATTGTTACCTAATAAAAAAAACTTTCCATTTTTATTGATCCTAGCAATAAAATTTGTCTTCTTAATATTAATATCAATTGAATGAGGATATTTTTTTATAACGTTATACTCTTCAACTAATGAATTAGACTCGATTATGCTTTGAAGATTTTTTTTATTAATAAAAAAAATATTTTTTAGACCTAAATTATTTAAGTTATAAAGTATTATTTTTTGGTCATTTTCATCTAAACCAAAAATACTTATATTTTTAATTTTTTCAAATTTTAAATTATTTGTTGAGTTATTATTTATCGAGCCCACTAAAATTAATAAAAAAAAATAAATTAAGATTTTTTTATTTTTTCTTTGATGCATCTTTTAAAATCCATTCAATTAATTTTAAAAAGCTTATTCCTTTATAAGAAGCTATTTCTGGGACGAGAGATAATTTAGTCATACCTGGTTGAGTGTTAATTTCTAACAAATAAAATTTACCCTTGTAATATTTAAAATCTGAACGTGTAACACCAGAACAACCAATGATCTGATGTGCTTTGAGCGCAATGTTCATTACTTCATTTAATTTTTTATCCAATAAATTTACTGGAATAATGTGTTCAGTTTTTGCATTTGTGTTGTACTTTGCTTGATAATCATAGAAAGCTCTTTTGGGTTTTAATTCAATTGCTCCAAGTTTTTTATTACCCATAATTGCTACTTGAATTTCTCTTCCTCCAATAAATTCCTCAATCATAATTTTTTTGTAATCTTTTAATGATTTAACTTTTTGTGTTAAATTAGATTTGTTGCATATAAAAACATTAACACTTGAACCCTCATTTAAAGGTTTTATGACAACAGGAAATTTTAATTTTGACTTAATTTTTTTTATTAAGGTAGATGATTTATAACCATAATTATAAACAAAAAATTTTGGTGTATTAATTTTATTTTTTATAAAAATTTTTTTTGAAATTTCTTTATCCATAGCTATAGATGAAGCAACAACACCAGAGTGGGTATAAGGAATTTTAAACTTCTCTAAAATACTTTGGATATATCCATCCTCTCCAAATTGACCATGTAATGCATTAAAAATTATATCAGGTTTAAATTTTTTGATAATTAAATGTAAAGATCTATCTGGTTCAGAAATCTCAATTTTATATCCATTTTTTTTAAGTTCTTTGGCAACTTGATTACCTGTATCGAGGCTAATTAATCTCTCCTTTGAAATTCCACCCGAAAGTATTAGTATTTTTTTTTTCAATTTATTCTAAAATTTTAATTTCAGTTTCTAACTTTACACCTGTTTTCTCAAAGACATTTTTTGAGACATATTTGATCAAATTCTTCATGTCTTTAAATTTAGCATTACCTTTATTTACAAAAAAATTACAGTGTTTTTCTGAAATATATGCATCACCAAAAGAAATATCTAATGGAACAGACTCTTTTATTAATTCCCAAACCTTTTTTTCAGATTGATCTAAAGGGTTTTTAAAAGTACTTCCGCTGGTTTTAATTCTTGTTGGTTGTGCTTTTTCTTTTTTTTCTTTTAAAAAATTCATTTCATTTTGGATTAATTCTTTTTCTTTCTTAAACCCTTTAAAGGAGGCGCTTAAAAAAATAAGGTCATCAGATAAACCGCTATCTCTGTATTTAAAATTTATATCTTTTGCAGGTATAGTTACTACCTGACCAGATTTAGTAACTGCTTGAATTGAAATTAGAATATCTTTAAATTCTCTATTAAAACAGCCAGCATTCATTTTAATTCCACCTCCAACTGTACCTGGTATACAAGACAAAAATTCAAAACCACCTAAACTATTTTCTAATGCAAATTCTGATAATGACTTGTCACTAACAATACTTCCTGCAATAATTATATCATCTGACAGAACTGATAAATTGTTAAAATTATTTGCAAGTTTGATTACTACACCGTCATATTTGTCGTCGGTTATTAATGTGTTAGATCCTCCACCTAAGACAAAGATATTTTCTTTATTTTCTATAATTTTTAAAAATTTGATTAAATCTTTTAAATTATCTGCTTTAAAATAAATTTTAACTTTACCACCAATATTAAACCAATTTTTTTTTTTTAAATCAAAGTCTAGCTTAAGGTTTTGACCAAACTCTTCTGACAGTTCTTTCAAATTAGTTTTCATTATAAATATTTAGGTAATTCTCTCATCCAGCTTGAAATTGAACCAGCACCCATACCAATTACAATTTTTTTTCCATAAATATTACTTTTTACATATTTTGCTAATTGCAATTGATCCTCGATCATTAATAATTCAACCCTCGAATTTTTGATAATTTGTTTTGCAAAATTAAGATAACTAAATCCGAGTTTTATTTTTTCACCAGCATTATAAATTGGAAATAAAATTACTTTATCTGCATCTCTAAAAGCGAAACTAAATTCTTTTTTTAAATCTTTTACTCTTGATATTCTATGTGGTTGAAAAATACATATCTTCTCATAACCTTTATATACTTTCATTACCCCATTAAGCACTTCTCTTATCTCAGTTGGATGATGTGCATAGTCATCAAAAAAATCAACATTATTAAAAGAAAAAATCTTATTAAACCTTCTTTGAACACCTTTAAAATTTTTAAGTCCTTTTTTTATGTCAAATATTGATATTCCAACAGTGAACGATACCGCAAGAGCAGCAACTGCATTTTTAATATTATGATTTCCAAGTAGAGGTATTGTTATATTTTTTAAATATCGATTTTTTTTATTTGGTAACTTTATTAATAAATCAAACTTTGAAAATTCTTTAAATTGATTTATATTTTTTATAGAGAAGTTTGATTTAGGGTCTTCACCGTATGTATAGAAATTTTTCTTTTTAATATTTTTTATTAGATTTTTATTGTTCTTATCATCTAAACAGATAAATGATTTTCCAAAAGATGGAACCTTCTCAACAAAATCAATAAAATATTTATTTAATTTTTTCATCGAATTATAAAAATCCATGTGCTCTCTATCAATATTTGTTATGATGGAGTAAGTTGGCGGAATAAATATAAAGCTACCATCAGACTCATCAGCCTCCAAAATAGACCAATCACTTTTACCTAATTTTGCTGTATTATTGATTGAATTTATAACTCCTCCATTAATTATCGTTGGGTCTAATTTTGTATTTTGAAAAATTGATGCAATTAAAGAAGTAGTTGTTGTTTTACCGTGAGATCCAACGACAACAATATTTTTAGAAAGAGATACAATGTTTGCTAGCATTTCTCCTCTTTTGTATATTGGTAGACCTTTTGATTTTGCCTCAATTAATTCTGGGTTATTTTTTTTAATTGCAGAAGAAACAACCAGAATTGTAGCCTTATTTATATTCTGTTTTTTATGTCCAACATAAACTTTGATTTTTTCTTTTCTAATCCTATTAATATTTTTATTATTTGAAATATCACTTCCTTGAACTTTAAAACCTTTTCTCTTCATTATCATTGAAAGGCCGCTCATCCCTATCCCACCTATACCAACAAAATGAATAACCTCTGATTTAGCTAATTCAATTTTCATTTAAAATTCCCAATAAATTTTGATTAACATTATTCCAAGTATTTTGATAATTTAATTTTTTTAAATTTTCTTTTTTTGCGACATATTCTTCGTCTTTCTTTAATATTTTTATCAATAATTCTTCAAATTTCTTTTTATCAAATTTTTTTTGATCAATTATCCAGCAACAATCTTTATCATAATAATATTTAGCATTTTCATATTGATGATTATCCTTAGAACTAGGAAGTGGTATGGCGATAAAAGGAATATTCATAAATGATATTTCAGCTAAGCTTGAAGCGCCTGACCTTGATATACATAAATCAGACTGTTTCATAAGTTCATTTAAATTTTGATCAAAACTAAAAACATTGCTTTCTATATTATTAATTTTATAAAAATTTTTTAAATATTTTATGTTTTTTTCACTAGTTTGATGAATTACATTAATTAAGTAAGATTTTGAGACACTCAAAATTGATTCATTAATAAGTGTATCAAAAATTTTAGCTCCTTGACTACCTCCAATAATCATAATGGTAAATAAATTTACATCTCTTTTATGTAAATTTGCTTCATAATATTTTTTTCTTATAAAAGGTTTTGAAATTTTTTTTTGATTTTCAAATTTTTTTGGATACTTTTTTAAGTTTTTTGAATAACAAATTAATTTTTTAGAAAAATTTAAAAAAAATTTATTTGCTCTTCCTAAAACCATATTTGGTTCAATTAAAAAAATTTTAATATTTAGAATTTTTGCTGCTAAACATAAAGGTAAAGACATGTACCCACCCGTTGAAATTAAGTAAGAAATTTTTTCTTTTTTTAATATTTTTAGAGAATTAATTGTTAATATTAAGACTTTAAATAATGAAAAAGGAAAAAGTATTAAGCTATTAAACTTTGGTGTATCAATTAAAATAGATCTATAATCATTTTTTTCTAAATATTTTAATCCTCTAGAATCTGTTGAGATTATTGTGTCATATTCTTCTTTTAAATGGTCATGAATTGTAATTGCGGGAATTACATGTCCTCCAGAACCTCCAGTGGAAATTAATACTTTTTCTCTCACCTATTATATTTTTCTTTTTGTTAAGTTTAAAATTATACCTGTCAATATTGAGGTACTTACAATTGAAGAACCACCATAACTTAAAAAAGGTAATGTCATTCCGGTTGTTGGAAATAATCTTATATTAACTCCAATATGAATTGTGGCCTGCATAAGAATTAAACTTACTGATCCGATTAGAATAAGTTTATTTTGCTCCTCAGTTTCAAAACTTATTTTTTTAAAAACCATATAAATTAAGACTAAAAACAAAATTAAGATTAAAATTATGGCAATCACACCAAACTCTTCAGAAATTACTGAAATAATATAATCAGTATGCGCTTCTGGTACTCTATTTTTAAGTGTTCCTTCTCCAATCCCTTTTCCAAAAAAACCACCACTTGTTATTGACTCTATTGCTTTATCTGATTGAAAATTATGAGTACCTGTTTCTTTATCAAAAAATGAAAAAATTCTAGCTTTAATATAACTAAATTTTGGTATGTAAATAATCATATAGGACAACAAAATTAATCCAGTAGAAGAGATTGCGAGCAAGAAATATAAATTAATACCTGAACAAAAAATCAAAACAGCCCATAAAAAAACTACTAATAATGTTTGGCCAATATCTGGCTGAATGATCAGTAGCAAAGAAACTAAAGTCATTAAAATTGTTGATGCTAAATATTTGAATAAAATATTGGTTTCATTTTTACATAATATAATTGCAAAAATTACAATCAAAAAAGGTTTTACTATTTCTATGGGTTGAAATCTTGGCAGAAAAAATAAATCGATCCATCTCCTTGATCCCTTAACTTCTATGCCAATTATAGGTACTAAAAACAAAGAGAGTAATGAAATAAAAAAGAGAATTATTGAAAATTTATACAATTTATCTTGATTTAAAGATGAAAAAATAAAAATTAAAATTACTCCGATAATTACATAAATTAAATGTTTAAAAAAAAAGAAATAATTGTTGGTATCTAATTTGTCTGAAGCTATGAGTGATGTTGACACTAAAGAGAAAAAAAGTCCAATAATGAATAAAAAGCTAACTAAAAGTAATATAGGTTTGTCTATATTTTTCCACCACTGGTAATAAAATTTATAAATTATGCTATTACTTTGCATATATTATTTTTTTAACTATTTTATTAAAATAATCACCTCTATCTTCAAAATTTTTAAAACTATCAAATGATGCACCAGCAGGACTAAAAAAAATTATATTTTTTTTAATTTCTTGATCTTTTATCTCTAAGAAAATTGCACGTAAGGTTTCATTTAAAGATTTATATTTTTTAACCTTTAATTTATTTCTCAAAACTTTATGAAACTTATTTCGATGTGAACCAAAAATGAACGCTTTTATATTTTTACATTTTATTTTAGATAATTTGAACTTATCATTTTTTTTTGGTATTCCTCCCAAAATCCAATAAACATCATTCAAATTATTTAATATATTTTCTGAAGAAGCAAAGCTTGTTGATTTGGAGTCGTTTATTATTGTTAAATTTTTTTTATCAAAAACAATTTGTTGTCTATAATCAAGACCTTTAAAATTATTAATTGTTTGGATTAATCTTTTCTTAGAAAGTTTCAATTTAGGTGCAATTTCAAAAATAAATGAAAGATTTTCTCTATTGCCGTCAGAAGCAAAGTATTTATTACTAATCTTATCAATTATGTATTTCAAATTTGAGATATCAACTTTATAAATTTTTGACTTAAATTTATTTTTTTTAATTTTTTTTGAAATTAATGAATCATTTTTCTTAACATACGCAAAATTTCCCTTAACTTGAGACTCGATTAATTTAAATTTTGCATTAACGTAATTTTTTAGGTTCTTGTGTCTCTCAATATGATCTGCTGAAATGTTTAAAATTAAGCTATATTTTGATCTGAAAATCTTTGAATAATCTAGCTGATAAGAGGAGGCTTCGATTACAAAAATCGTTTTTTTTGTTATTTTTTTCTCTGCAAGTGCTGGGTTTCCTATATTCCCAATTAATCGAGCATCTTTTTTTTGATCAACCAAAGCATTTTGAAGTATTTTTGCTGTAGTTGATTTTCCATTAGTACCTGTGATTGTTATGCTCAAATTATCATAAAAAGAGTACAAAACATCAAGATCTGTATAAATTTTTCGTGAATTTTTTTTCAAGAATGTCGATAATTTACATTTTGAAATATCTATTCCTGGACTAATAATAATTACATCAAAACTTATTTTTGAAAGTTCACTTAAACTTAATATTTTTTTATTTATTTTTGGACTATCATCAAAAAGATAAACATCTGCTTTTTTTTTTAAAAATTTATATGAAGATATTCCACTTTTGCCTAGTCCATATATTAATATTTTTTTTCTTAAAAAAATATTTTTTTTATTTTTCATTATCTTAATTTTAACGTAGCAAGTCCTATCATTGCTAAAATTATTGAGATAATCCAAAATCTAATAACTACAGTGGACTCGGGCCAACCTTTTTTCTCAAAATGATGATGTATCGGAGCCATTCTAAAAATTCTTTTTCCTGTAAGTTTAAATGAAATTACCTGAACCATTACAGAGACTGCTTCTAAAACGAAAAGACCTCCCGTTATTGCTAGAACAATCTCGTGTTTTGTTATAATACCTACAGCTCCTAGTGAACCACCTAAAGATAAAGAGCCTGTGTCTCCCATAAAAATTTTAGCTGGAGGAGCATTAAACCATAAAAATCCTAAGCAAGCTCCAATAATTGCTCCACAAAAAATTGCAACTTCACCTGTTCCTTCAATATAAGGAATTTGTAAATAATTTGAAAAAACAATATTTCCACTTACATAGCTTATAAATGCAAAACAAGCTGCCACCAATATTACTGGTACTGTCGCTAAACCGTCTAGACCATCTGTAAGATTTACAGCATTAGAAGAACCTATTATTACAAATACAGCAAAAGGTATAAAAAACCATCCAAGATTAATTATTAAATTTTTAAAAAAAGGAAAATATAAATTATTTAAATCTTGATAATCATTCAAATAAACAAACAAAGTTACTCCTAATAACGCTAAAATAATTTGTACAGTTATTTTAAACTTTGATGAAATACCAGAGGAATTACTTTGCTTAATTTTTTTATAATCATCAAATGCACCAAGTAATCCAAATGAAAGAGCAATGTATAAACAAAATAAAATATTAATATTTGATAAATCTGCCCATAAAATAACTGAAATAATTAGGCCAAGTAAAATAATAATTCCACCCATTGTTGGTGTTCCAATTTTTTTAACTATGTGATCTTCAGGTCCATCCTCCCTGATTGGATTAAAAATTTTTTGATTTGAAAAAAATTTTATAAAAGGTCCACCAATAAATAGAACTATCACTAATGATGTAAAAAAAGATAAACCTGTTCTAAAAGTTAAATATTTAAAGACGTTTAAAAAGCTAAAATTATCAACGAAATTTAATAGAAACTGGTATAGCATTTAGTTTAAACCTTTTATTTCATTAACTATCTTATTGAAACCTGTCGCAAGTGAGGCTTTAATCATTAAATAATCATTGTTTTTAATATCATTTCTAATCAAATCATCTATCTCAGATTTGTTGCGTAATATTTTACCTTTTTTACTATTAGATATTTTTTTATATATCAAAGAAGCCATTTTTCCTTTTACAAAAACTTTATCAATTTTAGTTTGATTAATTAATGGAGCAATAGATTCATGAAGTTTTTTAGAATAACTACCAAGCTCTAACATATCTCCAAGCAGCAAATATTTTTTAGACTTGTTTGACTTTATTTTATCAAAATTTTTAATAGCTGAACTTAGTGATAATGGGTTTGAGTTATAACTTTGATCAATTAAATTTATTTTTTTATTATTTATTTTTATTGTTGAATGGTCCCCTCTTCCATCAGGAATTTTGAAATTTAAAAAAATATTTTTATTTAAATTAAATATATTTGAATTCACACTAATAACAGCTAATGCAGATAGAATATTATAAATATTGTTTTGATAGTCATCAGAGATTATAAAATGTTTAATTTTATTCATAAATCTTATTTTAATTTTAAAATTTTTTCTAAAAGATTTAATATCTATTAATTTAATATCTGCTCTTTTACTTTTGATGCCAAATGAAATTAATTTAAGTTTTTTCTTTTTAGAAATTTGTCTATGAAGTTTAAAAAATTTATCATCTGCATTTAAGATAATAGAACCATTCAATTTAATATTATTTACGATCTCTGATTTTGCTAAAGCTATCTCTTTTAAATTTTTAAAATTTTTTGCATGTGCATAATTTATATTTGTAATAACACCAACATTTGGCTCAATTATTTTTGTTAGATAATCAATCTCACCTTTTTTGTCCATTCCTACTTCTAAAACTCCATATTTATCATTTTCTTTAATATTAAGAAGACTTAAAGGAACTCCAAATTTATTGTTATAAGACTTTGGTGATATACTTGTAATTGAAATTTTTCCCAACACACTTCCCAATAATTCTTTGAGTGTAGTCTTCCCACAACTACCTGTAATAGCTATAATGTTAGTGCTTATATTTTTTCTATATACTTTTGAAACATTTGTTAAAAAATTTAAGGTGTTTTTAACTTCTATCTGTCTTTTAATATCAAGATTATTTTGAATTTTATTTACAATTGCTAATGATGCTTTCTTCTTAAATGATTGTGAAACAAAATTATTTCCATCATTTACTTTTCCTTTGATAGCAAAAAATACGTCATTTTTACTTACTTCATTAGAATTAATCCTAGCATTATTTATAGAAATAGACTTTGATAATTTTTGAGTTTTGGAAAGTTCTGTGATTATATTTATCTTTAATTGATCAGACAGATTTTCGTTTTTCAATTTGATTTCGGTTAGAATTTTTTTTCTATCAGAAAATTTAATTTCCTTTTTACCAATTTCCTGAGTGCTTTCGTGCCCTTTTCCTGCAACTACTAAGACGTCTCCACTTTTCAAATTTTTAATAGCTTCTGATATTGCTTTTCCTCTATTAGAAATTTCTATAATTTTCTTACCATTAATTCCCTTTTTAATATCTTTTCTTATATTCACTGGGTTTTCGTAACGAGGGTTATCATCAGTTAGGTAGATATTATCTGCATAAATACTTGCTATTTTACCCATTTTCATTCTTTTGTTTTGGTCTCTATTCCCCCCACAACCAAATAAAAGGTTTAACTTTTTATCAGGAAATTGCTCCTTAATATTTAAAAGACAGACTTTTAAAGCATCAGGCGTATGTGCATAATCAAGAATAATAATTGAATTATTTTTAATTTTTCCAATTTTTTCCAATCTACCTTCAACTGGTTTTAATTTTGGTAAGACTTTCAAAATATTTTCAAAATTTAAATTGCTTTTTTGTGCTGCCATTGCAGCCATCAAAATATTCTTTATTTGAATTTTACCTATTAAATTTAAATTAATTTCCTTAATTAAATTTTTATGTTTAAATTTGATTAGTTGATTTTCATTATCATATCTATGAGATAATATTTCAAAATTACTTTTCTTTTCATTTATTGCTGATAATTTTAATTTTTTCTTTAAAGAGATTTTCTTGATTGTTTTATATTGAGGTATATTTTTATCTGTAATTATATTTCCTTTTTTTTGTATTAAATTCTCAAATAAATAAAGTTTTGCTTTTAAATAATTTTTTAAATTTTTGTGATAATCAAGATGATCTTGTGATAAATTTGTAAAAATTCCGGATTTAAAATTTAATCCATCTAATCTATTTTGTTTTAGTCCATGACTGGAAGCTTCCATGATAACGTTTTCAACTTTTTCTTTTTTTAATTTTTGTAAGATCTGGCCTAACCTAATTGGATCAATAGTTGTATTAAATAAATTTAATTTAATATTTTTTGATTTAACTCCTAATGTTCCAATTGAAGCTACTTTTTTTTTATTTAATTTCATTATTTGAAGATAAAATTCAGCAACTGAAGATTTTCCATTAGTTCCTGTAACAGCTACTAAATTTTTTGGTATTTTGTTGTAAATTTTAAATGAGACTTCTGCTAATAATTTTCTTATATTCTCTGTTCTTATAAAGTAAATTCCTTTACGAAAATCTTTTATTTTTTGTTCTGTTATAATTATTTTAGAACCTTTTTCTATAGCTTCAGAAATGAATTTATTTCCATCTATACTGTTTCCCTTAATTGCAAAGAAAATGTTATTTTTTTTTAAAGATCTAGTATTAAAAGAAATACCTGAAAAAAATAATTTTTTATATTTTTTTTGGATACCGTCAAAATAATTTCCAAGTAACATTATTAGTCAACCTGTAAATATTTTGTGGCTAAAATAGGCCCAATTTTGTCAATTACTTTGCCTGCTACCTCTACTGATGTCCACCCAGCTGTATTATAAAGTGTTCCCTTCCATCCACCTTTTCTATGCCTATACTTATAATAGTAATCCTTTGATTTTTTAGGTGTGTCTAACATCACAACAAATACAAATTGTGGATTTGATGTTGGAAATACTGAACTAAAAGTATTTATTTTTGCCTCTGAATATTTTCCTCCTTCTGGTTGGTCGGCTGTTCCTGTTTTACCTCCAATTTCATAATTTTTAACATCTGCAAATCTAGCGGTACCTTCCTCTGTATTAACAATTTTTCTTAAAGCATTAACAACTTGTTCTGAAATTCCTTTATTAATTATTCTTCTATTGTTATTTTTTTTATTATTTTCCTTAAAAACCAATGTTGGTTTTACATCGTAGCCACCATTAGCCAAAATAGCGTATCCTTTTGCTAGTTGAAGAATGGTTGTTGCTACTCCATGACCAAAAGAGGCTGTTGCCAATCTACACTTTCCAAAATCATAATCATTTTGAGGTGCTACTTCTTCAATGTCAAAATTAATCTGAGTCAATACTCCAATATCCTCTAAAAAAGATTTAAATTTTTCTGGACCAACTTTTTGAGCAATTCGTACAGATCCAATGTTTCCAGATCTAACTAAAATTTGCTCAGCAGTTAAATCTGAAGGTATTTCATTATCATATTCTCCAATTCTGTATCGATCACACTTAATTGATTTTGGTAAATCTAAAAATTCAGTATCTGGTTCAATTAATTTTTCATTTAAAGCGCTTGCAAAAGTAAAAACTTTAAAAACTGAACCAAGTTCATATGTTCCTTTTGTTACTCTATTAATATAATTGACATCCGATATATTTTTTCTCTCATTTGGATTAAAATCAGGTAACGAGACTAAAGAGAGTATATTGCCATTATTAACATCCATTAAAATTGCTGCACTTCCTTTGCTTTTAAAAATTTCCTGATATTTTAATAATTCTTTTCTAATTAAAAATTGAATGTCTTTATCAACAGTTAATGTAATTGGTTCTCTAGATGATCTAAGTTCTTCATTTAATGATTTTTCTAATCCGGAAATACCATTGTTGTCATTGTCTATTTGTCCCAAAATATGACTAAAAAGATTTTTCTGTGGATACATTCTCAGCACTTTTTCTTCAGGGATAAGAGATTTATCTCCCAACTTCATAAGTTGCTCATATTTTTCCTCAGAAATTTTTTTCTCTAAATAAAAAAACTTTTTGTTTTCTATTTTTTTTTCAATTTTATTAAAATCCTTATCTGGGAAAATAATTTTTAGACTTAACAGTAATTTTTCTTTACTAATTATATCTGAAGTTTTAAGACCAACATCAATAGACTTAACTGTTTTTGCTAAATAATTTCCATTAATATCTAAAATATCCGCTCTATAAAGATTGCTACTAAAAGGAAGTGTGTTGATTGTATTTTCAATTTTTGCCTCTCGAGAGCCTAAATGAATTAAATGTATTGTGTATATTGAATAAATAATAAAAAAGACAAAAAAAATAAATGCAACTCGATTAAATTGAATATTTAATCCAGTATTGTTTTTTTTATAAACAAAATCATTTTTGTGATCTTCAATTGTTAATCTTTCTTTGAAATTGCTCATTTTTCCTTAGTTATTTTATAATCCTCTAATTTATTTGTATTTTCTGAAATATTATAAATTTTAATATCTTCTATTTTTTTTTGAACTAATTGATCTTCAAAATACAAAGATTGATATTCCAATAATTTTTCAGCAGAACTTAGGTAATCATATTCCAACTGAATATTTTCTAATTCTGACTTTAAAAGTCTTACGCTTTCTTTGTAAGCAAATATTTTATCTTCGATTTTTTTTGTAGTATTTTTGATAATTGCTGTAGTTAAAACTAAAATTATAATTGTTAATGCTAGTAATAATTTTTTCAAAGTTTATCTCCAAACTTTTCAATTTCTAAAAAATTTTTAAATTTTTCCTCTATATCTGTATCAAAATTAAAGAAATCACTTTTCTTAATTGCATATCTTAGTTTTGCAGATCTCGAAGGTGGATTTTCTTTTATCTCAAGATTAGATGGAACAATTGGTTTTTTTTGACTTAAATTAAAAAGAGTTTCTTTTTGTTCAGTATGAGGTGTATATCTTGAAATACTTTTATTTTGAGAAAGGCTTTTTAAAAAATATTTTACAATTTTATCTTCCAAAGAGTGAAACGTAACAACTGCTAAAACACCTCCTTTTTTTAGTACTTTTGTAGCATTTATCAGTCCATAAATTAATTCACTAATTTCTTTATTTACAAAAATTCTAAGCGCTTGAAAAACTTTAGTTGAATTATGTACTTTAAAATTTTTTCTTATTTTTGATTTATCAACAATTTTAATTAAACCCTGTGTATCAATTTTCTTATTTAATCTTTCTTTTACAATATTTTTAGAAATATATTTTGCATCTTTTTCATCTCCAAAGTATTTAAAAATTTTCTCCAAATCTTTTGCATCAAGTTTATTTATAGCATCAGCAGCTGAATAGTTATTTAAACCTAATTGCATATTTAAATCTGTCATTGAGTTGAATGACAATCCTTTTTTTGGATCTTTCATTTGTGTTAATGAATATCCTAGATCAAAAATAACACCTTTGATATTTTCGTTTTTAATTTTTAAATTTGTTAATTGACTAAATTTTAAATTTTTGAAAATAAATCTATCTTCAAAATTTTCTAAAATTGAATTTGCAACTTTTTGACTTTCAATATCCCTATCAAGTCCTATAACTTTTGTATTTTCAAACTCTAATATTTTTTTTGAATATCCACCTTGACCAAATGTACAGTCTATAAATGTGCCACCATGTTGAGGGGTGATAACGCTAATAATTTCTTCTAGCAGTACTGGATAATGTTTTTGTACATCCGGTACTATGGTGGCTTCCATTTATTTCTTTGAAGACCATTAATTTTTTTGTCTTCTTAGGAAAGCAGGAATTTCAAGATCATCTTCATCTTCTTGATCTTCAGAATTCAACAAATCTGATGGTGAAGAGTTTTCACTTTCTGAACTAAATAAATCTGGTGAATCTGAATCTACGCCAAACTCCTTGAGATCATTTGATGGTTCTTCTTGAACATTTTCATCAGGATTTTTTTCTTCAAATGTTTCTACTGCTTCTTGAGTAAATGATTTTTCCATTTCATTTACAGTGCTGTCCTCGACAATGTTTTCTGTTATTGCACTATTTTCTGAAGCGAAATTTTCGTTCATCATATTGTTTTCAACTCTTACTTGTTCTTGTTCTTGAACCATCTCATTCTCAACCTTAAGAGCGTTAGCACCATGAGTAATTGGGCTTGATGTGTTTGAAAAATTAAATGCTGGAGACCCCATATTTGAAAAATCAGAATAACCTGGATTACGATTTTGTATTCTGTGCACCATATTTACCACTGATTTAGATTCAGGTTGTTGTCCATCTAATGAAGTTGCAACAATTGAAACTCTCATTTTTCCGTCTAAGTCAGCATCAGTTATTGCTCCAATAATTAACTCAGCTTCTGGATCAACCTCTGCTCTTACTTTGTTAACTGCTTCGTCAACTTCAAAAAGTTTTAAGTCTTTACCACCAGTAATATTTACTAGTAACCCTTTAGCACCCTTTAAAGTGTAATCGTCAATTAATGGGTTGCTAATCGCCATCTCTGCAGCTTTAAGTGCTCTACCCTCACCTTCAGCTTCTCCAGTTCCCATCATTGCTTTGCCCATTGAGGCCATTACAGTTTCAACATCTGCAAAATCTAAATTAATTAATCCAGGTCTTACCATTAAATCTGTAATACTCTGAACTCCATGCATCAAAACATTATTTGAAAGATTAAAAGACTCTTCAAAAGTTGTTTGTTCATTTGCAATTTTAAATAGATTTTGGTTTGGAATTACAATAATAGTATCCACATGTTTTCTTAATTCTTCCAATCCTTGTTGTGCTCTTCGCATTCTAGAGGGGCCTTCATATAAAAATGGAAGAGTCACAACACCTACAGTTAATATATTTAATTCTTTAGCAGCTCTAGCGATGACATGAGCAGCACCAGTGCCCGTACCACCACCCATACCAGCTGCAATGAAAACCATATTTGCACCTTGAAGTGTATTTACAATTTCATTTAAAGATTCATCGGCAGCCGCTTGTCCTATATCTAATTTTGCACCTGCACCTAAACCCTTCGTTAAATTTAAACCAATTTGAATTCTAGTTTTTGCTTTGCTTAACTTTAAATCTTGAGCATCTGTATTTACAGCAATAAACTCTACTCCCTGAAGTTTATTATCAATCATTTCATTTATTGCGTTTCCTCCAGCTCCACCTACTCCTAAAACTAAAAGTCGTGGCTGAAGTTCTTTTATCTCTGGTGCTTTAAAGTTAATTGTCATCTTATTTCCCCTCGTTGTTGTTTAAATGTTTTTCCCATTTAAGACTTGCTCGATTTAAATTTGCTTTTTTTCTTGCTGATGTCTTAAATTTTTCAAAAGCTGTTGGTTCCCAAATTTGAAAAGTTTGACCTTGACCAACAAACAACATGCTATTTTTTATTTTTGCATGTTTTAATAATTTTGATGAAAGAGAAATTCTACCTTCACTATCAAACTGTAAATTAGTGCTTTCGGCTAATATTGATGTTGCAAAATAATCTCTTTTTTCCTCAAAAGGATTTAAAGAATCTATCGCAGAGGAAATTTTTTCAATTCTGTCTTGAGAGCATGCCTCTATCGAGGAATTATTGAAAGATGGATAACAAATTACACTATTATAGCCTAAATTGGACAAGTGAGATCTAAAACTAGCAGGCACAGATACTCTCCCTTTTTTGTCTAATTTGTTTTCGTAAGTAGATAAAAACATATATTTTTAATTTTATAAATTCCATAAATGGGAATATATGGGAATATATGGGTATTTAAAATGATAGTCAAATGTTGATTCTGGGCTCAATAAAAGTCATTTTTTCAAGAAAAATTTAAAATAATGGTTTGAAATTGACGAGCCATATCATTTATTTGTTTGCTGAGATAATAAGAATGCTTATTCAAGCCCCATTTAAATTTATACTTCTAGCTATAAAGATAATTCTATTGATATTTTGTTTTTTCGTTTTTTAAACTTTGAAGTGCCAGATAAACTATAAGCCGGGTTCTGTCATTTAAACCTATCATTTGTCTAGGCTTAAGATCACTCTTAAGCTCAAGCAACTAACCCTGATGACTAGCCAAGGACGGCTTTTAGTTTTGCAACAATGTCATCTCTACTTAGTCTTGCTCCCAGTGGGGTTTTCCAGCGTTCATTGTTACCAATAGAACCGGTGTGCTCTTACCACACCTTTTCACCCTTGCCATGTTATGGCGGTTTATTTTCTGTGGCACTATCCCTAGGGTTTCCCCTGCCAGGAATTACCTGGCACTGTGTCCTTGTAGAGCCCGGACTTTCCTCTTTAAAAAAAATTAAAGCGATAAGTCATTTATCTGGCGAGATGAACTTATTATTATACTTAAAAATTACAAGACAAATTAATTAAGCTTTTTTATTAGGTTTTCGCTTATTAATAAACATTCTTTATCAATTTTACCATTTACTAGTTCTTGCCTGAATCTTCTCTGAAATGCAAATGTGATAATTTTATTATATTTATTTTTGTTTATTTTTAACCTTCTGGGATAACCAATTTTGAAAAGATTATTTATAAATTTTAATTTTAATTGAGTTGAAATTTTTAATCCTCTTTCTTTTTTTATTTTATTTTTACTAAAGTCATGCCAGATTCCAATTTTATTTTTTGATAAAAACTCCCATGGAAATTTTTCACCAGGATCTAACTTTCTGTCTGGCGCTATGTCTGAATGGCCTAATATAAATTTTGAATTAATTTTAAATTTTTTAATTAAATTTTTTGTTAGTTGTATTAGTGAGTAAATTTGTTTTTTTGAAAATTTTATGTATTTAGATTCATGACCAGGATTGGTTATTTCAATTCCAATAGAATTTTTATTTAAGGATTTATATTTTTTCCAACTAGAAATTCCTGCATGCCAAGCCTGATATTTTTCAGGTACCATTTTAATAATGTCACCATTATTTTTAATTAAATAATGACAGCTAACTTTAGAGTTTTGATCTAATAATTTGTCTATTGCTTTTTTTTCAGATTTCATTCCAGTGTAGTGTAAAACTATAAATTTTATCTCACTTTTTTTTCTTCTTTTAGGATTAAAGTTTGGAGAATAATTTAGTATTATTTTCATACTCAATTTGGGGACAAATTTAGGCCATTTATTAACAATTTATCGTCACTTTTGAAATTTAATTCTACTTTAATATTAAATTTTATATAATATAAAATTGCATGTTAAAAAAACTAACTATTTTATTATTTTCTCTATTCTTAATTGCATTTAGTGCTAATGCGGGTTCTGATGGCGAGCTAACTTTAAAAAAAAATAATTTTGAAGCTCAAAATACAAAAGATTGTTTTGAAAAACTGAACAGAGCAACATTTTCTTTTAATCAAGGTCTTGACAAAGCAGTAATTAAACCGGTAGCAAAGGGATACAGAAAGTTGCCAGATAAAATTCAAAAAGGAACTAGCAATGCTGTAAAAAATTTATCTAACTTAGTAACTATACCA
This sequence comes from Candidatus Pelagibacter sp. HIMB1746, assembly GCF_052047555.1. Classification (NCBI taxonomy): domain Bacteria; kingdom Pseudomonadati; phylum Pseudomonadota; class Alphaproteobacteria; order Candidatus Pelagibacterales; family Candidatus Pelagibacteraceae; genus Candidatus Pelagibacter; species Candidatus Pelagibacter sp. HIMB1746. The sequence goes on from NZ_JBNAJZ010000002.1 coordinate 18,009, forward strand.
AATAATGTTTTGCAGGGTGATATTAAAACTGCAATTATAAATACTGCTCGATTAGCAGTTAACACTACTGTTGGATTATTAGGAACCATAGATGTAGCTAACAAAATGGGTTTTCCTAAATATGAAAAAGAAGATTATGGTCAAACTCTGGGTAAATGGGGTTTTGGTCCAGGGTGTTACTTAGTACTTCCAGTTCTAGGTCCATCAACAATTAGGGATACAACAGGTTCTTTTGCAAATATAATGGGTGGTGATCCTTGGTATAATGCTTCAGTGCATGGAAACAACGAATTTTTAAGTGAAGGAGTTTATCTAACCTCAAAAGCAATTAGTGGTATTGAGTTTAGAGCTAATAATATTGAATCACTTGAAAATCTTGAGACAAACTCAATAGATTTTTATGCATCTGTAAGAAGTTTGTATTTACAAGATAGAGAAAATAAAATTAAAAATATTCAAAGAGGGAATGTAGAGGTCATATACGAAGATGATGATGGCTGGGAAGAAATTGAAACAAACAAATAACTGATTAAAAAATATGAAAAAAATAATTATTCTATTGTTGTTGCTAAATTTAAATTTTACAAATTCTTACTCTATAGAGGCTGATGTATTTGTCCAGTCTACTGTAAATAGAGCTGCTGAAACACTTGGTGGTGGTCTAACAAAAGAAGAAAGAATGGATGAATTAAAAAAAATTGCATTAGATACAGTCGATATAAGAGGTATAGGCTTTTATTCATTAGGTTCACACAGAAAAAACGCATCCGATGAGCAAAAAATTGAGTATGAAAAAGCATTTGCTGAATATTTTTTACAAAGTTTTTCAAGCAGATTAGCCGAATATTCTAATCCAATAATAAATGTTGATTCAAAAAATAAAATTAATGAAAACTATACAATCGTTTCAAGTACATTAGCAGCTACAGATAAAAGACCTGCTGTTAAAATAGATTGGAGAGTATACACAAAAAACAAAGATCAACCTTTAATTAGGGATCTAATTATTGAGGGTTTAAGTTTGGCCAGAACTCAAAAAGAAGAATTTAACTCTATCATCCTTGGTGCAGATGGTGATATCAACGCATTAATTTTGAAACTAAAAGAGTTTTCAAATAGTTAATTGATTTGAAAATTACAACCAAATCAATACTAATAATTTCAGCTTTAATTACTTCGGCTTTTTTAATTTATGCTTTGTACAAAGGTATAATTTTATATTTTGTTAATGAAGCATTGGAAGATACTTTTGTAGGTGGTAGCACTTCTGATATTTCAATTATTTTGTGGTTTATAATTTCTGGAATTTTAATGCTTATAACTCTAATGTTTCTTTTTTTTTTAAAAATAAAAGATTTAAAAAGTCAAAAAATTATTGTTATAGGTTTAATATTCTTTTGGTTTACAGTCTCTTTTTTTTCAATATTCGTCACTTTTTCAAATTTGTTGATTACATTACTTACATCTTCGATTGGAATTATTTCATTTTTAGCTTCAAAAAATCTTAAAAAAGAAATTATTGCTGAATTAAATAAAAAAGGCTTAACTGAAAAAGAAATATATCTTTTGCAAAAACTTGCTGGAATATCAAAAAAATAAATTTGGTGGGCCCGCCAGGACTCGAACCTGGGACCAATACATTATGAGTGTACTGCTCTAACCAACTGAGCTACAGGCCCTAAACATTAGTTAGTTATATCATTTTTATCAAGTTATCAATTAAAGATAAATCAATAATGGTGGGCCGTGTTGGTTACGCTCCAACTACCCCTGCAATGTCAATGCAGTACTCTACTATTGAGCTAACGGCCCAATCTAACTTTCTAAGAAACTTTTTAGTTGTTTAGATCTACTTGGGTGCTTTAATTTTCTAAGAGCCTTGGCTTCGATCTGCCTAATTCTTTCTCTTGTTACGGAAAACTGTAAACCTACTTCCTCTAAAGTGTGATCAGTATTCATACCTACACCAAATCTCATTCTTAATACTCTTTCCTCTCTTGGGGTTAAGGTAGATAAAATTTTTGTAGTTGCCTCTCCAAGGTTAGATTTAATAGCTTGCTCTAATGGAGCTAAAGCTTTTGTATCTTCTATAAAGTCTCCTAAACTACTATCTTCTTCGTCACCAACTGGTTTTTCAAGAGAAACTGGTTCTTTAGAAATTTTTAATACTTTTCTAACTTTGTCTAATGGCATTCTTAATTTTTGTGCCAACTCTTCTGGAGTTGCTTCTCTTCCAAACTCACTAAGTATTAATCTTTGAGTTCTCACAATTTTGTTTATAGTTTCAATCATATGAACAGGTATACGAATTGTTCTTGCTTGGTCTGCAATTGATCTGGTAATTGCTTGTCTGATCCACCATGTTGCATAAGTAGAAAATTTATATCCTCTTCTATACTCAAACTTATCAACTGCTTTCATCAACCCAATATTACCCTCTTGAATTAAATCTAAAAATTGCAATCCTCTATTTGTGTATTTTTTGGCTATTGAAATTACCAATCTAAGGTTGGCTTCAACCATCTCTTTTTTAGCTATCCTAGATTCTTTTTCACCCTTTTGAACTCTACTAACTAATTTTTTAAAATCAGTAACAGAAATTCCAAGTTTATGACTTATTTCAATAAGTCTTTCTCTGATATTTTTAAATTCCTCTTTATTTTTTGCAAAAAATTGCTTCCAGACTAAATTTGTATCTAAAAATTTTTTAAGATTTGGATTTATTTCATTACCTACATAAAATTTTATAAATTCATTTCTTGGAATTTTTTGATCCATGGCAAGTCTTAAAAGATTTCCTTCTAAAGAAATTATTTTTTTATTCTCAACATAATGCTTTTGAACAAGTTCCTCTAAAACAGATGGGGAAAGTTGAAGTGATTTAATATTTTCTAATATATCATTTACAATTTTATCATAACCTTTTTCCTTTGCTGGAGTAAAGTTTTGAGAATTTAAAACACAATCTAACTTTTCTTTCTGATATTTAATAAGTTTTGAATATTCTTTGGTTAATGTATTAACTGTCTTTAATACTTTTGGTTTAATTTCTGTCTCCATTGCTGCGAGTGTTGGATTAAAATCGTCATCTTCATCTGAAGATCCATCATCTTTATCAGTTTCACCAGCATTTTTTTGTTTCGCACTTGGTCCAGTTGATTCATCTTCCATGTAGTTTGTATCAATATCTATTATTTCTCTAACTAGTATTTCATCTTTTTGGAGTTTGTCATTCCACTCAAAAAATTGTTGAGCTGTAATTGGGCTTTGCGACAATGCAATTAACATTACATCTTTTCCTGCCTCTATTCTTTTTGCAATTGCTATTTCACCCTCTCTCGAAAGCAATTCAACACCGCCCATTTCTCGTAAATACATTCTGATAGGGTCATCACTTTTCTCGATTGTTTTGCCCTCTTCTTTATTAGAATTTTCTTTTTTTCGGAGAACTTTAAAATCTGATTTTTTTTCAACTAATGAGATATTTTCATCTAAGATATGAATAAAAGCTTGAGAAAGATTTTCATCTGATAAATTTCTTTTACCTAAAGATTTGCTCAACTCTTCATAAGTAATAAATCCTCGATGGGTTCCTCGTCCCATTAATCTAGCAAATGATTTTGTAATAATTCTTTCCACAGTGATAAAATTGAAAGTCTTATATAATATCAAATCTGTAAAAATCCATTACAAATTTGTCCAGATTAATTGAGATTCTGCTTTTTTTTGAGCTCTTTTAGCTCATTAAATGTACTCTCGCTCATATCGACTGAGAACTTCGATTCTAACTCTTGAATTCTAAACTCAAGATCATAATTCATTAAATCTCTTGAGATATCTTCAAGCAATTCAATGATTTTTTGTTCATGTTCAGAATTATTTTTTAGAATATATTTTATTGGTGCAAATTTATTTATTTTTTCAATTATCTGACTATCTAAATTTAAGTCCTGAACAACTATTTGATTTTCGGATTTTAAAACTTCAATTATTTGATTAAAGATTTTTTTATTAACTTCAGTAAATAATTTAATATTTTCAATTAAATGAATATTTGATTGAATTAAATTTAAATTATTAATTATCAAATAAATTAAGGAAAATTCTTTAAGCTCAACTCCCGATAAAGATTGGCTTTCGTTATAATACTTCTTTGTAACATCTAAAGATTTGGTTGGTTTTTTATAATTTTTTTTATTTTTTTGATTTGAATGAGGAGTTAATTCTGCAATTTTCTCTAAAAAATATTCTAATACATATTTTTTTATATAATCATCCTTAATAGTATTTGCTATATCTCTTAATCTTTTTTCGAAAATAGCCATAGAAGAAGGATTGTTTTCAGTTTGTTTTTTGTAGTGATTAAAAATAAATTGATGAATTGATAACTTAGATTGTTTAGTAAATTCTATGAAATTAGCTTTTCCATTTTTATTCACATAACTGTCAGGATCTTCCTTGTTTGGTAAAAATAAGAATGAAATTTGTTTTTCTGGTTTTAATTCTTTAATTGAATTTTCTGCAGCTCTTAATGCTGCTTTATAACCACTTTCATCACCATCAAAGCATATAATTATATCATCAAAAAATTGGTTAAGAATTTGAATTTGTTTATCAGTTAGTGAAGTGCCAAGATTTGCAACAGCATTATCAATTCCATTTTTACTTAACCCGACAACATCCATATAACCTTCGACTAAATAAATGTGATCTAATTTGTTTGATAATTTTCTAGCTAAATCTAGATTGTATAAGTTTGATCCTTTTTTAAAAAATAAAGTTTCAGGTGAGTTAATATATTTTGCAAGATAATCTAGGTTTTCTGTTATTCTTCCGCCTAAAGCAATTGGTTGACCAGTTATATTATTAATTGGAAAAATTAATCTTCCTCTAAATCTTTCAAAATAAATTTTCTTTTTTTCATCTAAATAAAACAATCCAGTTTCAACTAAGGTTTGTTCGCTATATTTATTTTTTAATTGTTCAAAAATATTTGGATTTTTTTCCACATATCCAATTTTAAATCTTTTTACTTCCTCTTTACTCAAAGATCGATTTTTTAAGTACTCTCTAGCATTTGAATATTGTTCGTTTTTGATCAACTCATTATGGTAAAAATCAACATATTCATTATAGATTGATTTATATTCATTCCATTTTTTTTCTCGTTCTTCATCTTTTTTTGAAAATAAATATGGTTGCATACCTGCTAATTGAGCCAAATGTTTAACAGCTTCTCCAAACTTTAAATTTTGAGTTTTCATTATAAAATCAAAAATATTCCCATGTTCTGAAGTAGCAAAACAATGATAAAATTCTTTTTCATCATTGACAGTAAATGAAGGAGTTTTTTCGTTTTTAAATGGAGATAAACCTACAAATTCTTTACCCCTTTTTTTTAATGAAACTGTTTTCGAAACAACCGTTGACACTTTCAACCGTGTCTTAATTTCATCTAAATACTCTTTGGGGTATTTCATTAACTATTCAATAATTCCTTAATTATTGATCCAGCTTTAGAAAAATCAATTTCATCAGAATGAGATTTCTTTAACTCTCCCATTATTTTACCCATATCTTTAATGGAACTTGCACCTAATTTAGAGATTAATTCAGCGCATAGTTTTTTGGTGTCTTCTTCGCTCATTTGCTTAGGTAAGAAACTTGTTAAGATAACATATTCATTCTGCTCAACTTCTAATAAATCTGTTCTGTTATTTTTTTTATAGATTTCAATAGATTCGGCTCTTTGTTTAACCATTTTTTTAAGAAGCTTTTTAATATCCTCATCATCTGTGTCTTTTTTGTTAGGCCCAGAGCGATTAGCGATGTCTAAATCTTTAATAGAAGATAAAATTAACCTGTAGGTTGATATTTTATTTTTATCTTTTGATTTTAGAGCTTTTTTATACTCGTTTTCGATAGTGTTCTTTAATGACATAATTTTTTTAATCTACTTCAAAGAAAAAATTCTTCAAAAGAAAAATTGTTTTTTTACAATTTTATAATACATCTCTGTTGCGATAATAAAGCAATTATTGTATTAACCTTTAACTCATGAGTTGTAATTGATCAAAAATTCAAAAAAAATAAACTCAAAAAATAATTATCAAATTAATACAGGTCTTTTAGTTCTTGAAAATAAGAAAGTATTTAAAGGAATTGGTATTGGCTATGAAGGAGAGGCAACTGGAGAAGTGTGTTTCAACACTTCTTTAACTGGCTACCAGGAAATAATCTCAGATCCTTCTTATGCGGGTCAAATTATCAATTTTACATTTCCCCATATTGGAAATGTAGGCACTAACAAAGAAGATATAGAGTCTGATAAGATATGGACTAAGGGAGTAATTTTTAATTCAGAAATAACTGACCCATCAAACTATAGAGCTTTTTTACATCTAGATGCATGGCTTAAGAAGAACAAAATTGTTGGGCTCACTGGTCTTGATACCAGAAGTTTAACTAATTTTATTAGAGATAAAGGAGCACCAAAAGGAACAATTGCTTTTTCGAAAAAACAAAAATTCAATATAAGCAAACTAACAAATACTACTTTAAAATGGAGCGGGTTAAAAAATCTAGATCTCGCTAAAGAAGTATCAACTCCAAAAAATTATATTTGGAAGGGTTTTAAAACTTGGAAAAAGAAAGAGGGATTTGTAAAAAATAGAAAAAATCAATTTCATGTTGTTGCAATAGATTATGGAATTAAAAAAAATATTTTAAGGTATTTTTCTGATTTTAATTGCAAAGTGACAGTAGTGTCATGTGTAACTTCTGCTGAAAATATAATTAAACTTAAGCCTAATGGAATATTTCTATCAAATGGACCTGGTGATCCTGCTGCAACTGGAAAATATGCAATAAATATTATCAAAGAACTTATTAAAAAAAATTTACCAATATTTGGTATTTGTTTAGGACACCAAATTTTAGGTTTGGCCTTAGGTGGTAAAACAAAAAAAATGAAACTAGGTCATAGAGGGGCTAACCATCCTGTTAAAAATATAATCCAAAATAATGTTGAAATCACAAGTCAAAATCATGGTTTTGAAGTAGTCAAAGAAACTTTACCAAAGAATATTCAAGTAACTCATCAATCTCTTTTTGATAATAGTGTTGAGGGAATTAAATTAAAAAACAAACCAATATTTTCAGTACAGTATCACCCTGAATCTAATCCAGGACCTCAAGACAGTGTCTATTTATTTCAAGAATTTATCAACAATATGAAAAAAAATGCCAAAAAGAAAAGATCTTAAAAAAATTTTAGTTGTTGGAGCTGGTCCAATAATAATTGGCCAAGCTTGTGAGTTTGATTACTCTGGAACACAAGCTTGTAAAGCTTTAAAAGATGAAGGTTATAAAGTTGTTTTAATTAATTCTAACCCTGCAACAATCATGACCGATCCTGATGTTGCAGATAAAACTTACATAGAGCCTATCACATTAGAGGTTCTAGAAAAAATTCTTATAAAAGAAAAACCAGATGCAATTCTTCCAACTATGGGAGGCCAAACTGCTCTTAATCTTGCAATGGAGGCAGAGAAAAAAGGGATATTAAAAAAATACAAAATAGAGCTTATTGGTGCAAATTCTAAAGCAATTTCTAATGCTGAAGATCGAAAAAAATTTAGAAAAAATATGATTGATATTGGTCTAGATTTACCAAAATCTGAAATTGTAAATAATATCAATCAAGCTTCTAGGGTTCTAAATAAAATTGGTTTGCCTGCAATTATTAGACCTGCATTTACTTTAGGTGGTCTAGGTGGTGGGATCGCAAAGAATAAAAAAGAATATCTTAAAATTATAAAAAACGGGCTGCACGAGTCTCCAGTTAGCCAAGTTCTAGTAGAAGAATGTCTAGAAGGTTGGAAAGAATTTGAGATGGAAGTTGTAAGAGATAAAAAAGATAACTGTATAATTATCTGTTCGATAGAAAATATTGATCCAATGGGAATTCACACAGGAGATTCTGTAACTGTTGCTCCAGCTTTAACTCTTACTGATAAAGAATATCAAGTTATGAGAAATGCCTCTATTGCTTGTTTAAGAAAAATTGGTGTTGAGACAGGTGGATCCAATGTTCAATTTGCAATCAATCCAAAAAATGGACGAATGGTTGTTATTGAAATGAATCCAAGAGTATCCAGATCATCAGCACTTGCATCTAAAGCAACCGGGTTTCCAATTGCAAAAGTAGCGGCTAAACTCGCAGTTGGTTATACTTTAGATGAACTTAAAAATGAGATTACAAAAGTAACACCTGCTTCTTTTGAACCAAGTATTGATTATGTAGTAACCAAAATACCAAGGTTTACTTTCGAAAAATTTTCTACTTCTCCTGCAACTTTAGGTACTTCAATGAAATCTGTTGGTGAAGCAATGGCTATAGGAAGAAATTTCAAAGAGTCTGTTCAAAAAGCATTGGTTTCTCTAGAAACTGGTTTTTCTGGTTTGGACCAAATATTTAATCTAAATAAAAAACAAATAGAAAAAAAACTAAAAGAGCATATTCCAAATAAAATACTTCTTGTTGCCGAGGCTTTTAGAAAAAAAATCAATTTAAAAAGAATTTATAGTTTATCTAAAATTGATCCGTGGTTTTTAGGACAAATTAAAGAGATTGTTGATAACGAGTTAGTTATTAAAAAAAGAGGCCTTCCAAAAGATTATAATGAATTTAATAGAATTAAATCTATTGGTTTTTCAGACAAAAAATTAGCTGAACTTACTAATACCTCCGAAGATCTTGTAAGAAGAAAAAGAACTGCTCTAAAAGTGCTACCTGTATATAAAAAAGTTGATACCTGTGCTGCTGAATTTAAATCATTTACACCTTACATGTACTCAACTTATCAAAGAAATTTTTCAATAAGTTCTGAGTGTGAGGCAAATCCATCAAATAAAAATAAAATAATAATTTTAGGTGGTGGCCCTAACAGAATAGGCCAAGGAATTGAGTTTGATTATTGCTGTTGTCAGGCAAGTTTTTCATTAAAAGACGCAGGATACGAAACCATCATGGTTAATTGCAACCCTGAAACTGTATCTACTGATTATGATACGAGTGACCGGTTATATTTTGAACCTTTGATAGAAGAGTATGTATTTAACATTATTAAAAAAGAACAAGAAAAAGGAAATCTAATAGGTGTTATTGCTCAGTTTGGAGGACAAACTCCAATAAAGCTTGCTAAATTTTTAAATGATAACAAACTTCCAATTTTAGGAACACAATATAACTCAATAGATTTAGCAGAAGATAGAGATCAATTTAGAAACCTATTAATTAAATTAAATTTAAAACAAGCTGATAGTGGGATTGCAAAAACATTCAAAGAAGCAATTAAAATATCTGAAAAAATTGGTTTACCATTAGTAGTAAGACCTTCATATGTTTTAGGTGGAAGAGCAATGGAAATTGTTCATGAAAAAAGTCAACTGAAAAACTTTGTCGAAGAAGCATTTAAAGCTGCTGAAGAAAATCCAATTTTAATTGATAAATTTTTAGATCATGCAATGGAAGTTGATGTGGATGCTATTTCTGATGGAAAAGATGTATATGTAGCAGGTATCATGCAACATATAGAGGAAGCAGGAATTCATTCTGGAGACTCAGCTTGTAGTTTGCCACCTGTATCAATTAAACCATATCTAATTAAAGAAATTGAAAATCAAACAAAAAAACTTGCCTTAGCACTTAAAGTAAAAGGTTTTATGAATATTCAATATGCAATCAAGAAAGATGAAATTTATATTATTGAAGTAAATCCTCGTGCTAGTCGAACTGTACCGTTTGTTTCAAAAGCAAAAGGGATACCACTTGCAAAGATTGCATCAAGAATAATGGCTGGTGAAAAACTTTCTAAATTTAATCTTAAGGATAAATCAAAAGGAATGTATGCAGTAAAAGAGGCTGTATTTCCTTTTAATAAATTTCCAAATAGCGATTTACTCTTAGGACCTGAGATGAAGTCTACAGGTGAAGTGATGGGATTTGATAAAGATTTTGGAATGGCTTTTGCTAAAAGTCAAATTGCTGCAGCCAACTCACTTCCAAAACAAGGTCTTGCATTTATATCTTTAAAAGACTCACATAAAGACGAAGGTATTGATTTAGCAAGACAGCTAATAAAGCTTAACTTCAAATTATGTGCAACGAAAGGTACTGCTGAATACATACAAAAACATGGCATGAGATGCAAAATTATAAACAAAGTAAGTAGTGGCAGTCCTCACATTGTAGACGTTTTAGATTCAAATAAAATTGCACTTGTAATTAATACCGGCGGTGGAAACAGTGAGCACAGATTAAATGACGCTATTGCACTTCGAAGAGCAACGCTCAAAAATAAAGTTCCTTATTGTACAAACATGTCTACAGCTCTAGCATGTTTAGAAGCAATTAAATCTTTGAAAACAAAAAAGCTAGAAGTTCAGGCTATACAATAAATATCTATAAAAAAATTATATATTAAGCATAGAAAATAATATAAATTTTATTTTAAAAAAAACCCAATTTGGGTAAAAGATCAATTCATGCATTTACAAAATTATAAAATAATAGAAGATTTAGTTTCTTCAATATATACAAAAGATATATCAAACTTTGGTGACAGATCTTATTACCCTCAAATATTAAAATTAGTAAGCAGAATTAATTTAAAAAATTTTACAAATGAAAATCTTATTTGTGAAGATTCAGTGTTTTGTTCTACTTCAAATGGAGCAAGTATTAATTTAATTTCAAGAAGTCTTGGTCTTCCAAGGGAAACTGTTAGAAGAAAAGTTTCAGAATTAATCAAATTAAATTGGTTAATTAAAGACAATTCAAAAATTTATGTTTCTCAAGAATGGAGAAAAAAAAATTTAGAAAACAATGAGATTATTCTTAAAGAATTAATTGAGCTTTCTAGAAAAATTTAAGACTATGAACAATATTCAACATATAATTTTAAAAAATAAAAAAATAAATGATGTGGTGGTACCTAAGGCTTATTTGGAGAAAAATGAATATAACGCTAAATTAAGCTATGAAGAAATGATTAACAAGATTAATGGGAAAGAGAAGAATAAGAAGAAACTAATCTATTTTGTATCTACCGTTTCTGCAATCGCATTAATTGCTGCTAGCTACTCTTAGCCTTAATTATTTAAATTAAATTCAATATTTACTATCAGCAACAAGATTTAAGTTTAATGATTTTGTTGACTACGTGTTTACTCTGATTATATTTAAATCATGAGTTATCCAGAAAAAACTGAAAATGATGTGCTGATAATAACAGTCAGTGGTGAAATAGATCTAGAAAATTCTGGAAATTTAAGACAACAAGTACAAGGAGCTTTAGATGACAATAAAGCTGTATCAGTTGATATGAGTGCTGTAAATTATATTGATAGTTCAGGAATTGCAGTACTTATTGAAAGTAAACAAAGAGCTGGGGAAGGAAGTAAAGAATTTAAAATAGTTAAACCTAGCGAAGCTGTAGTTTCAGTTTTAAAACTTGCAAAACTAACAAGTTTTTTTGACATCGAGAATTAATATTAAATATTTTAAATTTAAACTCGCTTCTATTAATCGTAATCTGCGTCAGTATCGATAGCGTCTGCACCTGTATGCCATGCACCATGATCTGATAAATTCCAACCACAATCTGCTTGACCATCTGCAGCACTAGTACCAAAATATTTACCACCAATTGATTTATGTGAATAATCTCCAGTGTCTCTGTGTATTATCACTCTAAATCTAGCTTTTGCCATTGGACAACCACCACCTGAACCATATCCTCCTGTAGATTTATAACAGAACATTTGGATTTGACCTCGTTTATGATTTCCCCAAGCTTCATTATCAATTGTAATACTTGTTTTATTAGGTTTCCATGGATTCTTAAATTTAGAATTATCTGTACCACCACCTAAGAAATAATTTTTCATTGAAATTAAGAATTGTTTACAAGTGGTGTCAGAATTAACCATGTCACCTGTTAAATTACCACCATCATCATATTCAGGAGTTGCACTTCCAAGGTCATTTTGAATAATAATAGTTTCTGTGTCCATATATTTTGTAATTGTTGTATAATTTTGCTCTAATACTTTTAATCTAGTAGAATCTACATAACTTTGATAACCAACAACGCCGACACCTGCTAATACACCGATAATTGCAACTACAACTAAAAGTTCGACTAAAGAAAAACCTTTTTGGAGTTTAAAATGCATTTACTTACTAATTTTTTATTTATTTAGTGAACATCTTAATATGGAAATTAAGTAAAAAAAACCATTAATTAAAAATTTTAGAATACTTGGAGCCGACTTACTATTTAATTCAGTATTTCTTTCTTGAATAAATGGAACTTCTTTTATTACTTTATTATTTTTTTTCATTTCAAAAATGAAGTCAATTATAAAGTTAGCATAAAAAGTATTCTTCGGAAAAATATCAATTAAAATATCTCTTTTAAATATAATTATACAACTTGTATAATCTTTAATTTGTGAATAAAGAAGTAACTGAGATAATTTGTTAATTATCAAACTTGGTAATCTTCTATATTTACTTCTTTCATCTAAAGCATTTTCAACATATCTAGAAAATATTATACAATCTTCATTTTTAATGTTTTCAAAAGTTTTAATAAAATGATCAATACTATTATGCATATCAATATCAAATCTTAAAATATAATCTCCAGCACTTAGTTTAATACCATCTATAAAAGCACTAGCGAAACCTCTGATATTTTTTCTAACTACAAATTTTATTTTTGGATGATTGTATTTTTCTAAAATATCAACTGTTCCATCAGAAGAATTATCGTCAATTATTATTATCTCTTTAACAACAGCGTAATTAACCAATGTATCTATTGCAAATTTAATATTTTCTACTTCGTTGTAAGAACTTAATACTATTGATAGATTTCCCATTACAATATATTTAATTTAAAATGTTAAACAACATTAGAGCATTGTATCATATAATTTTGAATTATCATTTTTATACTATTCCAATAATTATAAATGAAATTTATTTCAATTTTAAATATGATAAATATCTAAATAAATTCAAATATCTAAAGAGCAACTATTTATCAGACTCTATTCCATGTCCATTCACCTTTTTAAAAAAAATAAAATCATTCATTGAAAAAAAAAATATTAATTTAATTTGTGATCTTGGATCAGGTTATGGGAAAGTGCTATATTTTTTTGGTAAAATAAATCATCACAAAATTGATGGTATTGAGTTGGATGAAGCTATTTATCAAATATCTAAATCATTAGAAAATGAAAAAATAAATATTTTAAATCAAAATATTTTAGACTTTGATTTAAATTCGAAAAACTACGATTTATTTATACTTAATGATCCTCTTAAAAAAAAAGATGATTTAAAAAAAATAGTTGAAAAACTAAAATTAATAAAAAGACATTGCTATTTTGTTTTTATTAATCTTACTCCAGATAAAACAAAAATAATAAATTCAAATCTTGAAGTAATTGATAGTTATATTATATCGAACAGCAAAAATATTTATTTCACAAAATCAAAATGATTAAAGAATTAATAAACACTATTTCAACGAATATAATTGGAAATGAATTCAAGATTAAAATTTCTATAGCTACCATTTTAAGTGGGGGACATATATTAATTGAGGATCTTCCAGGGACAGGAAAAACTACTTTTGCAAAATCTTTAACAAGTGCAATGAATTTAAAATTTAAAAGAATTCAATTTACATCTGATTTATTACCAAGTGATATAATTGGATACACATTCTTAAAAAATAACGAATTTGTTGTTAACAAAGGACCAATATTTACAAATATAGTTCTCGCAGACGAGTTAAATCGTGCAAGTCCAAAAACACAAAGTGCTTTTCTTGAATCTATGGAGGAAAAAACAGTAACAATTGATAAGGACACCTTTAATCTTCCAATTCCTTTTTCTGTTATTGCAACACAAAATCCATCAGATTTATCTGGTACTTCTTTATTACCAGAATCACAATTAGATCGTTTCACTATTTCATTTTCTTTAGAGGAACTAAGTAAAGATCAAAGAATAGAATTACTAAAAAATGAGATAAACAATAATTCAATTAAATCAAATTTTTCTTATGATCAAACTATCAAAGATATTAGCCAGATAAATATCAATGATAGTGTAATTGAATATTTAGATAACGTTTCTCAATTTATAAAGAATAATTTTAATAATATTCATATTTCTCCAAGATGCTTAAAACAAACAATCAGTCTTTCAAAATCATTAAGTTACTTAAACTCAAATAAATATGTAACATATCAAGAAATTAAGGATGTCCTTCCTTATATACTTCGTCATCGATTGAATATTGTTGAAAAAAACGAATTTATTGAATTTATGAAAAATGAAGTTCTAAAGAAAGTTCCTCTACCTGATGAAAAATAGTTTTTGGAAAAAGTTTTTTTTAAAAAAATCTCTAAAATATCTTAACACTATCAGTAGAAAAAATTTATATATCTTTCCAAATTTAAGAGGATTTCAAATTGCAGCTTTAATATTTTTTTGTTTTTCGGTAGCTATTTTTTATCAAAATAATTTTGCACTGCTGTTATCAATTATTTTATTTTTTATTTATTTCATCTCAATTCTAATCTCTTATCAAAACTTACTTAATTTAGATTTATCTATTAATGATAAACTTCACCCAGCTAATAAAGTTGTAAATTTAAGATACATAATTAGTGACAAACATAAAAGAGAAAGACTTAATATTAATTTTGATTTAGGAAAAAATAGTGTCAAAGCAGATATCAAAAATAAAATTAATATAAATTTAAAGCATAAATTTAATAAAAGAGGTAATGTTAAAGTCCCAACTTTGGATATTCACTCTCAATTCCCTTTTGGTATTATAAAAACTTTCACAAATGTGTCTTTTAGCGAAAATCTAACTATTTACCCAGAGCCAATTAAACCCTCAAATGAAATTTTTGAACAACTATATCAGTTGAATACTGATGAAGGTTTTGATTATGAATTTGATAAAATTGAAGAAAATAAAGAAAATACTAATTTATCTAAAATTTCATGGAAACACTCATCAATTAAAAAAAAACTTTACGAAAAAAAATTCAAGTTTTCTAATAATTTACAACATGTAACTATAGACCTACAAAAATTGAATAATGATAGTTTTGAAAAAAAACTTTCTTATGCCAGCTATTTGATTGAATATTTTTATAATTTAAAAAAACCATTTTTATTAAAAAATAAAGATTTTATTTCTACGATTGCTTGTTCTTTAGAACATAGAAACAAACTCTTAACTTACCTTGCAAATGTTTAAGCTAAATTTATTAAATTATAATTTTAATGCTTTGATAATATTAACATCAAGCTATTTACTTTTAATTGATGAAGTTGACCTAATAACAAATATTTTTTTTGTTATCTTATATGTTTTTGCTATTCTTCAAAAAAGCTTCAACTATAATTATAAAAAGGTATTCAGTTCTATTTTGGCTATATCTACAGTTTGCATCTTATTTATTTTAAATGATCAAACATTATCTAAAGAATATTTTATAAATTTGATTTTGGGTTTAGCCTTTCTAAAATATTCTGAAATTGAAAAAAAAGAAAATCATTATTTTTTTGGATTTACTTGTGTATTTTTAGCTGTAAGCTCACTTGTCTACGGTCAAGACTTAATTAGCTCACTTCTCTCTCTTTTGATAATTATATTATCAATCATTCATCTTTATTCACTAAATCAAATTAAGATATTAAAACTAAATTTAAATAATCTTGTTAAATATTTTATATTTGCAATTAGCATTATTCCTATCATTGCAATTGTGTACTTTATTTTTCCAAGGGCAGAATTGAATATAAAACTATTTGAAACCAAGAAAAATCAGTTAGGTATACCTGATGAAATCAGTCTAGGTTCATTTCACAATATATCAGGTAGTGAAGAAAACGTTTTTATATTTAAGATTAATAATCAAGATATTAATCAAAAGTACTACTTCAGGGTTAAGGTGTTTGATAAGTTAAATAACAATAAAGATTGGTTAAATTCAGAATATAAAATATTACTCTCACAATTTAAGAATAGTTTTAAAGTCTCTAATCATATCAGAAACGAAAGTGTTGATGCTTCATTAATAATGTTTCCACATGAAAAAAACTGGCTACCTAAATTAGCAAACTATAATTTTAATAATTCAAATTTAGATTTAAATTTAATTAATAATACACTCACTTCTAAAGAAATTTTAAGTAATAAAAAATCATACAAATTAGTTTATGATAAAAAAGATGTAACATTTCAAAATAATATTTTGAAGTATTATACACTGTTGCCTAAAAATATTTCTCCTAAATTGATGCAATGGGCAAAAACAAATTATGAAGAATCAAAAGATGCTAATGAGTATTTAAATAAAATTTTAAATGAATTTAAAACTAATGATTTTTATTACAGTCTAACCCCTGGTACTCAAGGCAATGATTATGCAAACTTTTTTTTCAACACTAAAAATGGTTATTGCGAATATTATGCTGGAACCTTTGCGATACTCGCAAGATTAGCAGGCATACCATCTAGAATAGTCACTGGTTATTATGGTGGATCTTATAATGAAATTGGGGATTTCTATACATTTAAACAACAAGATGCTCACTCTTGGGTGGAAATATTTATAAATGATAATTGGGTTTTGTATGACCCAACATTATCTGTTCCTAGTAACAATATTTTAAATTCAAACAACAACAATTTTGATAGTTTCAATGCATCAACAACAAATGATTTTGAAACTGGACAAATGAATATTAATAAAATTGGAATTTATTTTGAATACATAAACTATATATGGACTAATAGTTTTATTAGATATGACGAGAAATCGAGATCAAATTTTATTAAAGAAAAGTTAACAAAAGCTAATAACTATAAATATTTCCTAATTATTATTTTTTTTTCAATTTTTGTTATTTACGCTTTCAAAGTTCTTACTTTCATTAATTCAAAAAAAATTTTATTTACATTATTTTTTAAAAAACTTAGAAAAGAAAATAATAACATTTCAGAATTTATGACACATCAAGAAATATTTAGTTCATTAAATATAATTGATCAGCATAAATATAAAATTTTATTCGATTTTTATGAAAAGCTTAAGTTTAGTAAAAATTTCAAAGTTTCAATAAAAAATTTTTATGAGATAAATTTAAAAATATTAAAATATGCTTATTTTAAAAGATAAATCAAAACTAGTATTATTTATATCGGGAGTTTTAATTTTTTTAATTCATCAAATTATTTTCTTATCCTATTTAGATTTTGAGAAACACCATTTTGATTTTCAATCTGCATTATCAAGGTTAATATTTGGTAAAATCTGGTTTTTTAAAAATGGATTGGATGTTCCTTGGTTCACTCCACATGTTTGTTGTGGATTGCCCTTATATTCAAACCCAGAATCAGAATTTTACTCGCCAGTTCAATTATTATTTTTGTTTTTAAAACCATTAACTACATTCAAAGTTATTTTCTTTTTATATTCATTAATTGGTTTTTATGGTTTTTTCTTAGTTTTAAGAAATATTTTTAAACTATCTAATAATGCGTCTTTAATTGGTTCAACAATATTTTTGTTTAACCATTGTTTTGCTTTTCATTATTTGTCTGGTCATATTGCTTGGGGTTTATATTATGTAGTTCCATTTTTTTTCTTCTTATGCGCTATATCCTTAAATAATCGAAATAAAATATCTTCATTATTTTTAATCTCATGTGCCGGGTTAATCTTTGCAATCATCATGCACAGTGGTGGAACTAGAATTGTTATTGAAATCTTAATTTTTATTTTTTTTCTAACAATATTACACCTAATCAATTTCAAAAATTTTAAGATTATATTACATGTATCAGTGGCTGTTTTAATTGGTCTAATGATTTCATCTTCAAAAATTTATGCTGGATGGTCATTTGTTGGTGAATTAGAACGAGAAGTATCAGTTCTATACTTTAAGAGTATTCGACATTTTATTTCTGTATTTTTTGATTTCTTTTTCTTGTCACCTAGAGAGGCTATTGGAAATGATGTTGCTAAATTTGATGTTCTTTTATCAATTGAAGAATTGTCATTTAACTTATCAATTTTACCTTTAATAGTTCTAGTTATTTACTTAAGAAGTGTTCCAGAAATTACAAAGGATAAATTTAAATTATTATTTAGTTTTGTACTATTAATTGCAGTTTTTGTACTAATTTTATTAAATTTCTCTAATACATTTCTTGGTTCTTTAGTTGGAAAAATTCCTTTTATGACGACAGACTGGCTGTCACTTAGAAAGCTTACGCCATTTGTTCTGTTATTTTCAATCCTTACAGCAATGATGTTTGATAAGATTTCTTTTAAAAAATACAATTTGATAACATTTTTATTTATATCAATTGTTATTATTCAAAATATTTCTTTTGATAGAAATAAATTAAATAAAGTTTTTAGATATTCAGAACTGGATATATTGCTTAAATATAATGTTACAAAAGATAACGTTGATGATTTTAAAATCGAAAAAGTTCTTTCAATTGTTAATGATGAAACCAGTTATTCTCGTCCTTATGAGCATCATTATTTTTTAAATAATCAGTCTATTCAATACTGTTATTTTCCTATTTTGGGCTATGATTTAAAATTACTTAAACCTATAGTTTCAAAAATAAAATTTAATGAATACAAAATATACGATAGCTCTGACGAGAATAATCCCACGACATTAAATACTGAAAAAAAACTTAAGCTAAGATTTTATCAAGGCGATCCTTTACTTAGAGTAAATGAAAATTTAAATTTTATTAATCCCTCATGTTATTTAAATCCAGAAGGAAATAATTGTGAAAAAAACTTCTTATTTAAAATTGATCAAAAAGATGAACTAATAAAGTTTTTAAATTATGAACCTTTTGAGTTTAAACATTTAAAACTTCAAATATTTTTTAATTATTTAAGTATATTTACGTTAATTTTTATTTTTACTATCTTCTTTTTTTGGACAATTTACAGAATAAAAAAAAACCCCTCTAATAAATATTAGAGGGGTTTTTTTAAATCTAATTTTAACTTATTTTAAAATTATTTAAGTTGAAATTCTTTAGCTTTATATTCTCCTTCACTTCCTGCTTCACCATCAGCTGTATAATATTCCACATAAAAATATCCTGATGTTCCACCAGATGAGTATAATCCGCCTGAAGGAATTACAGCACCATTTTGTGTGTAATCTTCAGCTGTAAAATGGGCTATGTTAATCTGACCCTTTTTAACGTCAGCAGCAGCAGAATTGTAAACAATTTGATTTCCACCTGCAGCATCATACGGGTTTTTAAATGCATTCCCATATCCATCAGTACCAAAGTAACAAGTTAGTCCTTTAATAAAGTCCCCTAGATTATCACTGTAAACAGTGTATGCCTGAAGAGAAGAACAATCAGATCCAGCGCTTATTGCTCCTGAAACCGTTTGGATATTGTTGTTAAGCAGAGTTAGCTCTGTTTCAACAAATCTTTTTACTGAGTTAAAGTTAGCTACCGCAACTCTACTTTTTGCAGAGTCAGTGTAACTTTGATAACCCACAATTCCAACACCTGCTAAAACTCCAATAATTGCAACAACAACTAGAAGCTCTACAAGTGAGAAACCTTTTTGTAGTGTTTTTTTCATAATTATGTTTTTCCTATATTCTAGAATTATATATATATATGAGGTCCTTCTACCAATATTCTTTACTATGTAAACTATAAAAAATAGCTAACTTAAATAGCTATTTAAATTATTTATACACCCAATTTGGGGGTATTATACAAGAAATATTGAGGAAAACTAAGTGGCAGAATCAAAAATTGTTAAATTAATAATTAAATTTATTCCGGTTTAAATTATTTAAAACTTAATTATTAAGAAAAATATGAAGCTAACAAACTCTCAAAATAAAATATTTGAGTATTGTATTTATCTAATTGCATTTGGACTTTTTATATTTTTTTTTAAACACACATTAGATTACGGGAGAACCTATGATGATGATGCTTTACTAGATCAATTCACAAGATCCCCTGGAGATGCAAAACTTATCTCTAGTTTTTTATATGCAAAATTTCATTTTTATCCTGTGTATTTTTTAACACATGAATTAGATAATTTTTTAACCTTTTTATTTAACTTTAGTGGGATTGAAATATTAAATACAAAAATAGCTAAATTTACAAATATTTTTTTGCACGTAACAAATAGTTTTTTAGTTTATTTGTTTATAAAGAAAATTTTAAGAATTGAGAGTAATTTAAGAGATAATATTTTAATTTTTCTAAGTTCTTTAATATTTTTATTTCACCCTATTACTTCACAAATTATTTTTAATATAACTACCCGTAATGAAAGTTTAGCATTATTCTTTGGACTTTTAACTTTTATTTATTGTCTAAACAATGCCTATGATAAAAAATTTATTAATTATTTATTTATAGCATTATTATTTTTTCTGTCATTGTGTTCAAAACTAATGACCATCTATTTAGCTGGTTTAATTCCACTAACAATCTTTTTGCTCAATTTTCATCAAATAAATTTAAAAGAAAATTTTAAAAAAAATTTTGATGTTTTTATTCTACTATGTGTAACATTTTTTGTTTACTATTATTTAAGAAGTGTTTTCACTGAGAAAAATGATATTTTTTTCTACGATAGTTTTAATGATTTATTATTTTATTTTTTTACTTCATCAAAATTTTATTTAATTGGATTATTTTATCCTTTTGAACATATTTATGTTTATGCAACAAACTATGACTTAAATCTATCCATTATTTTATTTACTCTCTTTATAATTTATTCAATTTTTGCGACATATTTATTTTTTAATAAGAAAGATCCAATTCTGTTAATTAGTGTTTTTTGGATCATTGCAAGTTTAACATTGCCTGTTATTTTTGGAATGGTTGATAAAGGTTTTCCACTAATTTCAAATTTAGCTGAGAGATATCAATATTCATCAGTTGTTGCAATTTCAATAATATTTTTTTGGATTTTAAAAAATTTATCTAATCATCTTTACAAAAAAACATTAGCTCTGAGTTTTTACTGTTTAATAC
Source organism: Candidatus Pelagibacter sp. HIMB1746 (assembly GCF_052047555.1). Lineage (NCBI taxonomy): Bacteria > Pseudomonadati > Pseudomonadota > Alphaproteobacteria > Candidatus Pelagibacterales > Candidatus Pelagibacteraceae > Candidatus Pelagibacter > Candidatus Pelagibacter sp. HIMB1746. The sequence continues at coordinate 39,188 of NZ_JBNAJZ010000002.1, forward strand.
TATTTTCTTGTATTTTTATTTTGTATGACAGAAGCAAAGTTTATATTGATAACTATACTTTTATGACTGAAACAGATGAGAAAAGTCCTAAAAATGTTCATAGATATTCATTTTCGGTTCCAATGAGAAATGCTGTAAAAAATAATGACTGGACGGCTTATAAATTTAATCTTTATCAGTTTTATCAATTAAATACTAAATTTGACGAAGTTATATTAGAATTTTTAAGATATTTCATTCACGAAGAAAACGAGGTGGGAATTAAATTTTTTGAAAACGAATTTGAAAAACAATTTAAAGATAAACCTTATGGAATTTTTAAATTAGCAAGATTTTATGTTTTTAATGAAGAGTATCAAAAAGCTGAAAATGAAATAAAAAAAATTTTTAAACAATATGATAAAATTAAGAAGCAATTAGAAGCTTCAGGGAAAAAAGTTACATTTTTAGATCCACCAATTGATGATTTATATTTTGAACTTGGAAAAATTAATTTTTATCAAAAAAACTATGACAAAGCCTTAGAAAATTTTAAAACAGCAAATGTAATTAACCCTCTGCACGCAACAGCACTTTACAATGCAGCTATAACGCTTAAAAAACTTGGACTAAATAAAGAGGCTACACAATTATATAAAGATGCTATTGAAATAAATCCTTTTTTAAGAGAAACAGCTAATAATTTAATTGCTAATACAAATGAGTAATGAATTAAGCATAATTTCTCCTGCACTCAATGAAGAAAAAAATATTGAACCTTTAACTTTAAAAATCATTGAGCATACAAAAAAAACTAAATTTGAAATTATTTTCGTTGATGATAATTCAACTGATCAAAGTAAAAAAATACTCTTAAATTTATCTAAAAAATACAAATTTTTTAATCCAATCTTAAGAAAGAAAAAGAGAGATCTTACCCAATCTTGTTTTGATGGGATTAACAAATCTAAATATAAAAATATTCTTATTTTAGACGCCGATATGCAACATGATCCGAAATATATTCCTCAGATGCTTAAGGAATTTAACAAAGGACAGGATATTGTTATAGGAGCTCGAAAACTAACATCGGGAAAAAATAAAGGTTTATCTGAGACAAGAAGATTTGCTTCAATATTTTTAATATTTTTTTTTAAAATTTTTAATATTCAAACAAAAGATCCAATGAGTGGTTTTTTTCTATTTAAAAAGGATATTTATCTAAAAAACAAGAAAAGATTTTTTGGTAAGGGATTTAAAATCCTAGCTGATATATTAATTAACTCAAAAACAAAATTGAAAGCTAAAGATGTTCCAATAAATTTTAACAGACGTTATGAGAGTGAAAGTAAAATGAATACTAAAATTTTGCTGATATTAATTAATTTTTATATAATTAGTTTGATAAAAAAATTTCTAACCTATTAATTTTTTTGCAATTTCATCAATCATAAACTCATTATGTTTTATCCATTCTCTTGATTTTTTTGAAATTGAATTTTTAACATATTTTTTTGCATCAACTAAATTTGAAAATTTTTTAATTGGTTTTTTAAATTCTTTGTTTAAATCTGTAGAACCAATTTTATCTAAAATACTTTTTATTTCATACTCAGATAGTTGTTCTTTTAACAAGTTGAATTGTTTATCCATTTCTTTTTGAATTTTTGGGAAAAATTCTTTTTTTATTTCTTCTGAAATTAATTCTGGATTAAAAGATTTTTGCTCTGGCACTGTAGTTTTGGCTTCCATATTTTTTTGGAGTATAGAGTGGCTATGTTGCAGCTCAGATGAGTGATACATCTGCAACATTCTCATATTTTGCATATCCATAATTTTTGACATTTGATCAAATTTATCTTGGAGTTTTTCAGACTCACTTTTGTTTTTTTGTTTTTCTTCAATTTTGTTAAACAACTCCGGCTCTATATTTTGAACTTTTTGATTTAACTCTTCAATTTTTTGACTGGCTTCGTTTCTATAAGTTGAGATGTTGTCTAAAGTTTCATCAATTTTATTATTTAGACTATTTAATGAATTTTCGATTTTTAAATTGTAATCTTTTAAATCATTTATTTTATCTTCAAATCGTTTTTCTAAATTTACATTTTCATTTAATTTTTGAGGATCATTCAATTGTCTAATGCTATCATCTATTTTAGTTGAAATAGAATTGATATTATTTTGGATATGATCAAACTGATTATTTAAATTACCGATTTGATCCTCTAAATTTGCAAAATTTTTGTTTGCTTCGTCTTCATATTTTTCAAACTCTTGGTGGTAACTTTCGTTAATGTTATTAAGTTTATTTTCAATGCTTTCTTCTGATCTGGTAAGTGCTTCAGTTAGTTTTGTATCAAGTTCATCATTAAATTTTTCAGAGAATAGGTTTTTCTGATTTAATAACTCATCTAATTTTTCTGTAAGTTCAGAACTACCTAGATCTAAATCGTTTATTTTGGCATTTAACATCTCCAACTGTTCGTTAGAGAATATTTGAGAACTTTTTACTTCTTCTTTAATTACCTCACCATTTGCAGATTTTTCATAATCAGCTTCTTGAGCATTCACAACAGTTTCTGCAACTTCATCAGTTAGATTAATGATATCATCTACTTCTTCAATTAAATCTATTATTTTTTGATTATTAATGTCAGCAACTTCATCTTTGAGTTCAATAATATTTTCATCAACATTTCCAAAATTAGACAAATCATTATTGGCTTCATCTACTTCGCTTAAATTTTGATCAACAATTTCATTATTAAGAAAAATAATTTTTTCACTATTGTTACTTCTTGGAGTTGATTTTGGTTTTGCGGTTGTATCTTGAGACGATGAAACTACAACGGTTTTATCTGTTCCTGTTGATGACATCTTTGCTTCAATGCCATCCTTAAGATCAATTACTTGATCGTTGAAAATTTCCTTGAGTTTTTGCACATAAAGCTGTCTTGATAGTTTAAGTTTTTTATCTTTTAGTAACTCAAGCCTAATTTCATCAAGAGTTTTTTTGATGTAAATTGGAGTTTTTTTCATATAATAAATTTATACGTACGAATCATTTACAGTTTATCAAATCTATAAATGATAGTAAAAATTTATAATGTTTGGATTAGGAAAAAATAAATCAAAAACAGTCGAAGACGAATCTATTAAAGATAAATCAAAATTTGTTGTCGTAGGTTTTACTGTAATGATTTTTGCTTTTTTAGCATTTTTGATAGGTGAAATTTACACTTCACTTCAACTTTCTAAGCAAAGCAAACTTTTAGCTAATACAGGAAGTATTCAAGAAGAGTCTGACAAAATCATTATTGAAATGGCTAAAGTTGGTAAAGATGTGAATAAAAGTGAATATGAATACATTAAAGAAATAATGATGTTTATGTCTCCAACTGAATTTCAAAATTTCAAAAATTCTATTTCAGGAATTGCAAGTGAATTTAATGTGCAAATTAATAGCTTAAATGAAAGTCAAGCCGATCCATTAGGTGAGAAATATTCAATTAATTACATTGAGTATCAGTTCTTAAGCACTTTTCAAAATTTAACTTATTTAAAAAACAAAATTGCAGAGAGTGAATTTAAAATAAATATTATTGAGGAAAAAATTTCTAGAGAAAATGCTAACTCTGATAAAGTACTAGCTAGTGGAAAAATCGGAGTTTATGTTTTTCCTGGTAAAGAAAAATTATTAAAAGATAAGTCAAAAATAATTGAAATATTTAAGGCTGAAGAAGAAAAATTAGCTGAAAAGGAAAAGCAAGAAACTGAAAACTAAAGTATCTGCCTAACTTAGCGCCAAAGGTCCCTTAATATAATCATACATAGGAATTAAAAACTCTAGATACCTTTCCATAAATGGAAATGCCATTCCTACCTGATCTCTAAATGGAACAATTAAAACAGAAAAAACTATTAATAACAATAAAAGAAGATAAGTGAGCAATCTAGCTCTTCTTCCTTGATTTAACTTTTGCTCAGATTGTTCTTGTTCTTGCTGTTCTTTTTCTAAAGATTTTTTTGCCTCTTTAATTCTATCTTTTTTAAATAATTTTTGAAAAAAATTTAGATTTTTATCTCTATCAATTTTGTATTCATCTAAATTTTTATCCATCTCCTCTTTTGATGGAAGATCATTTTGGTCTTCATCTGTAAATATTTTAAAGTTTGAAATACTCTCTGGGTTTTCTTTTTTTATTTCATCAAAGTTTTCATTTGCAACTTCCTCTTCAGACAATTTATCTTCAGGCGTGGACAATAAATCTTCTGCGTCTTCTGAACTAGATGTTTGATTTACATTTTCAGTTTCTTGTACTTCAGATTGAGTTGTTGCAGCTAAATCATCAATTTCTTTATTTTCTCCAATATCATTCTCATTTTCTATTAATGAATTTTGCTCTTCATTAACATTATCATCTTGATTGATTGGATTGTTACCTTGATCTGGATGATAAAACCATACCTCAGAACATGAGCCACATCTAACTTTTGAGCCCTGTTGTGGCATAACTCCGTCAGCTAACTTAAATTTTTTTTTTCCGCAAATACAGTCGATAATCATATGTTGTAATTTAAAACTAATAATATAAAAAAATACATATGTCTATCGAACAAAAAATTAATGGAAATGTAGGAAAATTGTTTGTTACTGGTGAAGTTGATTTAGATAGTTCACCCGAATTAAGAGATAATATAAAAGATTTAATTGATAATGTTAAGACAATTGAAGTTCAGCTGTCAAAGGTGAACTACATAGACTCTTCAGGTATAGCTGCATTAGTTGAAGGTATGCAACTTTCAAAAAGTAAATCAAAAGAATTTTTTCTAACTGATGTGAGCAATGAGGTCATGAAAGTAATTAAATTAGCTCACTTAGATAAAATTTTTAAAATTAAAAATGTAACCGGTGCAAATGCAGCTGAAGTAAGTTCAGAACCAGAAACTGTTCAGGAACCTGAGTCTCAAGCAAGTGAGAACGTGGATCTTGCTCCAAACGAAGAACCTCAGCAACAATCTGAGAATGTAGAAACAGAAAACAAAGAAACTGAGGAAACAAACCCTAGCATCAAAAGAGATGATGACGATGGAGATAAAATAAAATTTAAAAGGTAAGTGCTTACCCTTTCTCTGTTTATTATTGGATCAATCTTTGGTAGTTTTTATAATGTCTGTATTTATAGACTTCCTAATGATTTAGATGTTGTCGCAAAACGATCATTTTGCACAACTTGTAAATATAAAATACCTTTTTATCTCAATGTTCCAATCATCTCATACATAGCTAATCTTGGTGAGTGTAAAAATTGCAAAAGTAAAATAAGTGTAAGTTATCTTATAGTAGAAATTTTAACGGCATGCTTATTTGTCTACGCTTATAGTTTACACGGAATTAGTTTTAAAACTTTAGCTTATATTATTTTTTATTCAGGATTGTTAATAATTTTTTTTACTGATTTAAAATATTATTTAATTTTAGATAAAATCACAATTCCACTTTCTGTTCTTGGGTTAGTTTTTACCTTTTTCAAGTTTAATCCTTTTGATGTGAGTATATTAAGCTCTATCATCGGTGGGATAATTGGTTATTTAATTATTTATATTATTAGATTTTTATTCTTTAAAATTAGAAAAGTTGAAGGCATGGGGTTAGGAGATGCTAAATTATTTTTAATGGTTGGTATTTGGCTTGGAATAAAATCAATTTATTTAATTTTAGCAAGCTCAGCAATTACTGGGGCTATTGTTGGTCTAATTATTATTTATGTTTACAAAAAAGATAAAGATTTTCAAATTCCATACGGGTGTTTTATTGTCATAGCTTCAGCACTTTATCCATATCTAGGATCAGTCTTTTATAATTGGATTTAAAGATATATTGTTAGATAACTGATTCGTTTAAAAATGAATAAATCTCTTGTTGCTCAAAACATAAAAAAAAATTATCAATTATTAGACAATAGACAATATGGTCTTGCTGAACAGAATGCATGCAATTTATTAAAACATGATCCTAACAATCATGAAATTTATAATTTAATAGGAGATATTCATTATAAACAAAATAATTTTGATAAATCTATTTGGTATTATCTTTCTTCACTAGATAGAAACTTTGATCGTAAAGCTCTTAATAGATTAGGTACAAATATTTTTTTATTAAATAATAACTCTGCTGCCGAGAAAGTTTTAACAAACCTTTTAGCCCACGACCCTACTTATGTTGATGGTTACTTAAGTTTAGGTCTAGTTTATGAACAAAGTAAAAACCTAGAAAAAGCGGTAGAATGTTATAAGGCTGTAATCAAAATAGATTCTAAAGAAATAAAGGCATACTTAAGTCTTGCAACTTTATACAAACAAGATCAAAAATATGATGAAGCGATAAAAGTTTATCAACAAGGCCTTATAAATAATCCAAGTAATCATTTCATTTTAAGTAACCTTGGGAACTTATTCTATCTTCAGCATAAATACGAAGATGCAATAATCTGTCATCAAAGAGCGATTAAGGCTAAACCAGACTCACATGTAGTACATTTCAATTTTGCAAATACTTTACTAAACGCTGGAAAATATTCTGAGGCAATTGAAATGTATAGAAAAACAATTGAACTTAATCCTAACTTTAATAAATCAAAAATTAATTTAGGAACTACTCTTTTATCAATGTCAAATTTTGAAGAAGGTTTTAAAGAATATCATCATAGAATATATGAAGATAAAAATTTTAAATCGGTACTTCATAAAAAAAATTTAATTTGGAATGGTCAAAATATTGAGAATAAAAAAATTCTTATTATCGCAGAAAATGGATTAGGTAACACTTTACAATTTTCGAGATATCTTGAAACATTAAGCCAACTAAATTGTAAAATTATATTCCAGTGCCAAGAAGAACTGCATCATTTTTTTGAGGATATGGTTTTTATAGAAGAAATTATTTCTAGTGAAAGTGAATATGATGATTATGATTATTGGATACCCTTACAAAATTTAATCTATTTACTTACACCAGATCTTAATAGCAATTGTCCTTTTCCATCATCTCTAAAAATAAATGATAATAAACTTCTTGAGTGGGAAACTCTTATAGAAGTAAATGATAATGTGAAAATTGGTTTAAATTGGCAAGGTAGCAGTTTAAATCCTAGAGTTGCTAATAACTCAGTTTCTTTAAATGGTTTTAAAAGCATTGTTAAAAATCCATTAGCTACATTCATAAATTTGCAAAAAGGCAATGCTGTTTCAGAAATAGAAAAATTTCAGTTGGAAGAACACATTGTGAATTATGATTTACTGATGGATACAGGATCAAAAAAATTTGTAGATACAGCTGCAATAATAAAATATTTAGATCTAGTTATTACAACTGACACCTCAATTGCTCACTTGGCTGGAACACTTGGCACTCAAACTTGGTTATTACTTCCAAAAGTTTCTGATTGGAGATGGTTAAATTCCAAAGATGAAACTATTTGGTATGATAATTTTAGAATTTATCGCCAAAAAATACAGGGAGACTGGTCGGATGTATTTTCAAGGGTGGAAAAAGATTGCCAAGAGCTAATTAAAAATATTAGTGATTTAAGAAAATCTTAATTTAATTTTTTCCAAAAACCTTTATCTATTTCTTTAGAAATTCCTTTAAGCCTTGAAATCATTAGTTTTGATTTCTTCAATAATATTTCATCCTTAGCAATGGCTTTTTTAAATTCTTTGTGTTGAGCTACCATAAAAGCAAATAATTCTGCTTTATCTTCTGCAGAATTGTTTCTAGCATAACCTGAAATAAAACCTTCAACAGATGTATCTATTCCAATACCCCCTGTTATTAAATCATTAGAATAATCCACTTTGTTTATTTTTTCCCAAGCTTCATCTAATTGCATTAAAGATAATTTAGAATCGATTATGTGATAAAATTCGTGATGGAACAAAATTCTAATATAATCTTTTTTTGCTTTTGAATTTTTAATTTTATTAACAGCTGATAAATTCAAATAAAAAACTCCAGGTGATTGATCGACATGTCCTGGAGCCAATCCACCTGGCTCAAATCCTAATGATTTGTCAGTAATTTTTTCACAAATCATGACATATTTTAGTCCTGAATTTTGTAAGAAAGATACTGGATATACATTTATTTCTTTTACAAGATTATTAATAACATCTTTATAATTCGACTTTGTTTGACCACAAAAAAAATCATTTTTGTTTTTAAAGTTTTCAGTACTAATTAAGATATCTATCCCTTTTGAAGAAAATTTTTTTTTTGATTTAATATGTTCACCCAAAACTTTTAAACTTGATTTTGAATTAATATATTTTGCATATCTATTGTATTTAGGATTTTTCTTAAGTGTTCTAAATCGCACAAGACATTCAATTTCACCATCACTTTTACAATTTTTTAAAGCTTTTTGATCTAACTCATATTGAGATAATGTCCCCCAGCTAGTGTACAATCTCCCAGAAACAGCTTCGACTATGCTTCCCTTAAATTTTTTATTTGTTTTTCTATTCTCTTTTATTGTGGATATATATTTTTTTACAAATTCTGTTCTTTCCTTGTAAGCTTGTCTTACCTCAGGAGTAATATTACCAGCTTGTAATTCATTATGAACAAAGACACTTAGTATGAGAATAACAAAAATTCTCATTAAACATTTTTGAAAAATTTAATACTAAAACTAGATGATATATCTCTAAATTGTTCATCATAACAAGATGCAAAGATTTCAATGCTATTTTTTTGAGGTGCATCAGTTAATACAAAATTTAATGAATTATCTTTAGGTTCTTTCTCAATTAAATCATAACTATTAAAATAATCTTTCCAAAGAGAAATTTTCTCTTTGCACTTATTTAGGTCACCTTGTCTTTTATTATTAAATGCAATTATTGAATAAACTTGATTTTGAGAATTTGTGTAAAAGTAATAATTGTTAAAATGATTTGATGATTTATTTGGCTCTACTTTAAAACATTTTCCCTCTGCGAGATTGTTTTCACACTCACCAATTATATTTAATTGACCCCTATTAAGTTCAGCTAAAAAAAACTGATTGAATATTTTCTCTAGCCTATTTTTAGGAAGTGTAACTTCTGTATTTTTTGGTTTCAATAATTCAGTAATATTTGAAACATCCAAACCCTCTTTTTCAATGGGTTTTTCATCAAACATTTCTTCTGGCTTTTTTTGTTCTTCTCCAGGTAAATCTCCAGACTCACCTGAATACAACACAGAAGATAAAAAAAATAAAATTAAAATTGTTTGAATTATTAGTTTCATTTAAATAAAAAGATCTTAAATTAATTTTTAACTATAATTCAATAGAAATCAATGAGTGAAGATCTCGAAAAAAACCTGAATGAAATAAAAAGATTACCTGGACTAAAAAAAGTAAAGGAAGAAGTTGAAAACTTATTGGCTTTTCTTCAAAATTCTAAGGATAGAAAAGAACAAGGTTTAGGTGATGCAATGCCACTTACTTACCATTTAATTTTTTCTGGTAATCCAGGAACAGGAAAAACTACAGTCGCTAGAATTTTGGCAAATATCTATAGAGATCTAGGCATTATTGCTGGAGGGAAACTGATAGAAGTAACCAGAAGTGATTTGGTTGTAGCGGAAAAAGGTAAAACTGCAGAAAGAGCAGCCGAAAAGTTTAATCAAGCAATAGACAATGTATTATTTATTGATGAAGCATATACTTTATCAAATAAGAAAGATCCAAATGACAACGGTCAAGAAGCAATTGATGAATTACTGAAGTTTATGGAGGATTATAGGGATAGATTAATAGTAATTGTGGCGGGTTATGAAACTAATATGAAAGAATTTATAGCTTCAAATGCTGGTCTAGCTTCTAGGTTTAAAAGAAATTTAATTTTCGAAAATTACAATGACTTAGAATTATACCAGATCTTCTTCAAACTTTGTCGAGACAACAAGTATATGATTGCAAATGATGCAAGTGCTTCAATTAAAAACGCGTGTAATAAAATTATAGAAATAACTGGTGACCGATATTCTAATGCAAGAGATTTAAGAAGATTTTTTGAAAACTGCATTCAAACTCAATCAGTAAGATTAAATAAGAAAGAAAATAAAACAAAATTAGATCTAATGATGATAAAAAAAGAAGATATTGAAAATACTATCAATAATTTTTCTTAACTTATTATTCTTGAATTATATCTATAAGTAATAAATCTTCTAATAATTTCATAAAACAGAATAATTAATGCTATAAAAGTTACTATTGGAATGTAACTTAAAATTTTAAGATATCTTGAATATAAAATCTCAATAGCAGATCTTTCGTCCATTTGAATATCATGTAACCTATTTGCGATTAAATGTATTTTTGGATCTTTTAACTGAGAACATTTATCTAATATTTGATATAATTGTAATTTATCGTAGTAATTAATCAGTTCTTTTAGATTTTGTTCAACTGCATGGCAATTTGCAAACAAATTATTATAAACATCATCTAAAGTTAGATCTCTTTTAGATGAATTTCTCATTTCATTATTTAAACTGATATATATTTCTTCTACTTCTTCTTTTGTTGGATTTTCTTTTAAAACTATTTCAATATTTTTTTCAAAATTTTTGATTTTGTCTTTAACATCGTTGTTTATATTTTGATCTGGGAAAGTTGCTACAATTTTTTCATCTTTTCCTATTTCGTTTTCACTTAATATGACTTTGTTATTCTGTCCTACATCTTTCTCAGATGTAATAGGAGGATCTTTCTTTAAAACTACTTTAGTTTGTTCTTCATTATCATTTTGATCTTTATCAGATTTTACTGGGATATCTTTTTTTGCAATCACGCTTGGTATTCTACCTTTTGCAAATTCACCAAAGAATTTTCTAAATGTTATTGAAAAAATATTAGAGCTGATGTCTTCTTTTGTATTTTCTAACAAAAATGCATTGGCCATTAGGCTTGTGTTATTCTCTTTATTAAGAAAATTATACCCTACCCCTAAAGAGTAGTAGTCTTCTTTGTCTCTTGGTAAATCGTGGTTAAAAGTAGAGCCAGATGCAAATCTTGCTTTATTTTCTGTCCCTTCAACAAAATAGTCTCTAGATACAAATGCTGCTAATTCCAATTGGCTTAATTTATTATCTTTCTCTGAAAAGTTTTTTGATACTGAAATTCCAACCTCAGGTTTAATGATAAAAAGATCTTCATTATCAACTGACAATGCCAAATCACCACCTGTTTCTTTTGTGTCTCCCTTAAATATATAACTATAATTTATTTTAGCAGATGGAGATATTTTATAACCATTAAAATCATACTTTGCTATATGCTGAGCTTCTAAATTTAAACCAACATCATAAAAGTCAGATTTATACTTATCATCTACTGAAGTTCCAAATACAGATACATTTCTATTGCTGTTAGTCTTAGATACAAAAGCGCTACCTAATAAATTAAATGCATAATCTTCATCATCTATTTGCTTAAACATTGATGCATGCATTGAATAAATTTCAGCATCTCCATAACTATCATTATAGGTTGTATCAGTTTTTGAAATTCCAATAGAATAACCATCAAAATTTATATCGTCTTTTTTAAATTGTTCTCCAAATAATATTCCTGTCGTATCAGAATTATATCCCGTATAACCTTCACCAATATTATCTCTTTTAGTATTTGTTCCAAAAGTTCTTAAAAATGAAGCACTATCATCTGACTCAAATCTTTCAAAAAATGATTTATTTTTATTATTTTTTATAAAACCTAAAACTGATACATCACTATAATCGTAGTATTCACTATATCTTTTTTTATCTCCATACAAACCTTGGTCTTGTAATGATGCTAAAGTAAGCTCGTTAGCTGTTGAGGTAAAATTTGATACAAAAGTTGTATTTGAAAGAGACGTAGTATTAGCAACAGCTCTATTAAAATAATTATGATTAGTATTTGATTGAATGGATGATGTTGCAATTACAGTACCTTTCAATTTATCTAATTCAGTATTAACAGAAGAAACTGTTGCGCTATCCAAAACATCTTTCACGTCTTTTAATGTTCCACTAGTTGCATTGTCAAAAACTTTTGCAATGTCTTTTGATGATGAAACTGTTGTTGTGCAGTTTATGTTACATGTGCTAGCTGCTTCAGTAATTTGTAAAGAAACAGTTTTTGCAGAAGTATCATAGACAATATCCCATGTAGCATCATTAAGATTACTCTCATTATTCATTGTCTCTGTTGAAAAAGTTCCATTAAATGTTCCACCACCAGAAGCATCTACAATTGTATGTGTCACATCTGAGTAAGTGGTATCTTCAGGGTATAAAGAAATAGTTCCTGCAAGCACTGTATTTCCATTAATTACAATCTTGTCTGCTGTTGTTGAATTAAATTCTATGTTTGTAGTATCGTCTGCAGATAGCGTTAAGTTACCAGTTATAGTAAGAGTGCCTATGCTATTTCCAGGTGCTAAAGTACCTGCGGTAGATGAAAATGTAACATTACGCCCTATAACACCACCTCCACTTAATGTACCTCCCTCTACACTAATATCTCTTGGAATAATGGTATTTGATCCATCACTTGCTGTTCCTACATATAGAGTACCTGCAGTTAATGTTGTGTCTCCAGTGAAAGTATTTGTTCCGGTTAAAGTCAAATCACCTGATCCAGATTTATTTAAATCTCCTGAGCCAGATAATGTTCCGGATAAAGTTTGATTGTTAGAAGAACTAAAAGTTATTGTACCAGAATTTGCTATATTGCTAGCGTATGATCCACTGTTTAATTGTCCGCTTACATCAATTGTACCTGCTGAAATAGTTGTATTTCCTGAATAAGTGTTTGTTCCGCTTAAAGTAAGAGTTCCCGAACCAGTTTTTGTTAATCCACCAGATCCTGATATTACACCGGAAACAGTTTTATTGTTTGTGTCACCAGCAGTTAGAGTTTGTGAACTTGCTATTTCAATATTTCCAGCTCCCTCTATTGAAGCAACCGTATCAGTTGCATCTACGTCATATACCGCACCAGAAGCAACACTTACAGCAGTGCTATCAGATAAAGTACCTGAAACAGTTAAAGTTCCTGAATTAATATTTGTGTTACCTGTATAAGTATTTGTTCCACTTAAAGTATAAGTACTAGAGCCAGCTTTAGTTAATCCACCAGATCCTGAAATTACTCCAGATAAAGTTTTATCATTACTATCCCCAGCTGTAAGAATTTGACTACTTGCTATTTCAATATTTCCTGCACCACTTACGGATGCGATGGTATCACTTGCATCAACATCATAAGTGGCACCTGATGCAACTGTTACTGCTGTACTATCTGATAAAGTTCCTGAAACAGTCAATGTTCCTGCATTAATAGTTGTTAAACCTGAAAATGTGTTGTTACCACTTAGAGTTTGAGTTCCCGAACCAGTTTTTGTTAATCCACCAGAGCCTGATATGACTCCAGATAAAGTTTTATCACTACCATCTCCAGCAGTTAGTGTTTGTGAGCTCGCAATTTCAATATTTCCAGCTCCACCGATTGAAGCAACTGTATCACTTGCATCCACATCATAAATTGCACCAGAGGCAATTGCTACTCCAGTGCTGTCAGACAATGACCCAGTTACTGTTAAGGTTCCTGCATTAATTGTCGTAGCTCCAGAATAGGTATTTGCACCACTTAAAGTTTGAGTTCCTGATCCTTGTTTTGTAAAATTTCCTGAACCAGATATATCTCCAGATAAAGTTTTGTCATTGCTATCACCTGCTGTTAACGTTTGACCACTTGCTATATCAATTGATCCTCCACCTTCTATTGATGCAACAGTATCGCTTGCATCCACATCATAAGTGGCTCCACTGGAAACAGATATCGCAGTATTATCATCTAAGGTTCCTGAAACAGTTAAAGTACCTGCGCTTACAGTTGTAGTTCCATCATAACCATTATTTCCTGAAAGAGTTAAAGTTCCACTACCAGATTTAATTAAATTATAAGTGTTTGATCCATCATCAATTGCTGCCATTGATACAGCACTATCAATACTAGCAGTAGTATTTCCAGTTAGAATGTTAGTTCCTGAAAAAGTAATTGCATTGCTATCTCCACTATTTCCTAAAGTTACTGAACCCTGTAAATTTAAATTCTCATCAATTGTAAAATCACTTGCATCTGATGTGTAAAATTTACCTCCAGTCATTGTAATATCACCTGTACCAAAAGCATCATTATTTCCATACTGAATAGCACCAGCAGTAACTGTAGTTCCTCCAGAATAAGTACTGCTGTTCTCTGCAAAAAATGTACCAGTAGCTGACATTGTCAAAGTTCCAGAATTCAAGACCAAACCACCTGATGGTCTAATTATTCCATCACCACCTGTAATAGTTAAATCATAATTATTAGCTCCAGCAGTTATACGACCACCAAATGTTAAATTTCCATCAGCAATATTTATTGTAGTATCAGAACCAAGAGTAGTAGCACTCCCTGTTAATGTTATTGTTCCAGAAGTATTTGCAGCTTGTAAAGCACCACCATTACTCACACCACTTCCATTTAAAGTTAAGCTTTCATTAGTAATAGTAATTGCATCAGTTATTTTTAAACTTGCACCATCCGCAACAACAGTTCCACCACTTGATGACCCTAAAGAATACTGATCTGATATTTCTAGAATACCTGCATTTACTGTAATTGTTCCATCATTCTGATTAGCTCCACCCAAGGCTAAAGTACCACTTCCAGATTTAGTTAAATTACCAGAATCTGTAATGATACCATCAAAGGTCATTGTGTTAGATGATGTTACTTCTATTGTGCCATTACCAGTTAATGTAATTCCTTTATTCGCACCTAAAGTAAAGTCATTTGTAGCACTTAAAGTTCCACCATTAAAAATTATGTTATCTCCATCTGCGCTGCCAGGTGTTGCTCCTAAATTAGCTGAACTTGAAACACTAACCGTTCCATTTGTAATAGTTGTTGAACCAGAATAGGTATTCGTACCTGAAAGAGTTAAAGTTCCACTTCCAGATTTATTTAAAGCACCAGTTCCTGAAATTACACCTGCTAAAGTTTGGTTAGATGATGAGTCTATTGTAAAAGTTCCTGAATTTGCAATAGCACCATCATAATTTCCATTTTCAAGTTGGCCTTGAAGTGTAATGCCCCCTTGGGAAATAGTTGTGTCACCAGTATATGTATTTGTTCCACTAAGAGTTAATGTACCAGTTCCAGTTTTTGCAAGTCCTCCTGATCCTTGAATGACACCTGAGAAAGTTTTGTTTGTAGCATCTCCTGCTGTTAATGTTTGACCACTTGCAATATCAATTGTTCCAGCTCCATCTATAGATTTAATTGTATCACTTGCATCAACATCATAAGTAGCTTCAGATGAAACTGTAATTGCTGTATCGTCAGATAAGGTTCCTGTAACATTTAATGTTCCAGCACTAACTGTGGTTGCACCTGTATATGTATTTGCTCCACTTAAAGTTAAAGTTCCATCACCAATCTTGGTTAAAGGACCAGTTTGACTAATTACACCACCATAGGTTAATGTAGTTGATGTATCAGTATTAATTGTTCCTCCACTACCAACAACCATAATTCCTTTATTTGAACCTATTGAAAAAGAGTTTGTAGTTTGAAGTGTTCCATTATTTAAAACTATGTTGTTGTTTGTTACAGTTCCAGGTGTTGCTCCTAAGCTAGATGAGTTTGAAGCAACTACAGTTCCGCCTTCAATTGTTGTTTGGCCACTATAAGTGTTTGTTCCAGTTAGCGTAAGTGTTCCTGAACCAGTTTTAGCTAAAGTTCCAGTGCCTGAAATTATTCCTGCTAAAGTTTGGTTGGATGATGAATTAATTTTTAATTGACCAGAGTTAGAAATTGCTCCATCATAATTTCCACTTTCTAACTGACCTTGAACATCTAAAGTTCCTGCAGAAATTGTAATATCTCCAGTATTAGTATTTGATGCACTTAAGGTTAAAGTTCCATCACCTGATTTAGTTAAAGCACCTGAGCCAGTGATTACACCCTGAATATTTGATGTAGTTGAAGATGCTGTATTTATTGTTCCAGCACCCGTCATAGTAACCCCTCTATTTGAGTCAAAGGTAACTCCTGAGGTTATTATTAGACCACCACCATTAAAGATTATGTTATCAGTGTCAGCAGTACCGGGTGCAGAACCAAGATTGTTATCAGCTGAAATACTTAAATTTCCAGCGTTAAGGGTAGTATTACCGCTGTAAGAGTTTGTTCCGCTTAAAGTTAATGTTCCTGTTCCTGACTTAACAATAGAACTTGTTCCTGTGCTATCTGTAATTACCCCAGCATAAGTAGTATTGGTATCTTGGTCTATTGTTAGAGTTGTATTTTGTAGATCTATTGAACCTGTAGAAGTACCTGTAAGTGAAGCTATAGTGTCACTTGAGCCCATATTTAGAGTTCCCTGAACATCTAAATTTACTGTATCTGCAAATCCTCCTTCTCCACTAGTAAAATCTGCTGTTGTATATCTGTCAATATCTAAAGTTCCAGTTCCTGTAACTAGATCTAAAAACTGATATTCTCTTGCGTTAGTTCCTTCAGCAAGCAATGTGAAGGTGTTGCTACCTAAATTAATTGCAGTAGTAGCAGAACCATTTGAATTACCAAATATAAACTTATTACTCGCATCTGAATTTAAATTAGGTTTATGCAATACATTCGAGTCTGCAGTTAAAGTTACTGTTCCAGTTAAAGTGGTATCTGTATCCTGACTAGATGTTAACGTTGCTGCTGTACCACTGTTAAAATTATTATTACCAGAACCTGCTAAACTTATGTCCATGCTATAGGTTCTTCCCGAACCTGTCCCTGGATCAAAATTTAAAGAACCTCCACTTTGAACAGTAATTGAATTTCCTGAAGCAAAAGTATCTTGATTTACAGAAGCATTGGCTCCGTTTGCAACTATAACATCGAAGGAATATGCATCAGAGGTTCCACTGGTAAACCTCATTTGACCAGCACTTACCGTCACATCTCCTGTTAAATCATGAGTATTAGCAGCACCTAAAGCTAAAATACCTGAACCAGTTTTTGTTAAATTATAATTACCAGATATATCACCACTATAATTTACCCTAGCACCTGAATTTGTTACTTCAATCGTTGCATTATTATTTACTAAAGAAATACCTCTATTAGCATGTAGAGTAATTGTACCTGTATTAGAAAATTTTAAAGTTGCATCAGTAATTCTAATGTTATCAGAGACTAGACTACCAGGTTCACTTCCCAAACCTCTATCTGTTGCAACTTCTAATATTCCTCCATTTAAAACTGTTTGGGATTGAGTGTTTGTTCCAGTTAATTTTAAAGTACCACTTCCAGATTTAACCACATTACCATTACTAACGACTCCCGATATAGTTGAGGTAACTCCACTTGCGGTATCAAATGTTATATTCTGACCTCCAAGACTTACGGCTCCTGAAATAGTATTATTACTATTTGAAGTTAGTGTATATTTGTCTCCAGAAAATGAAACATCACCCAATAAAGTTAAAGTTCCGTTATTAGTTGAGTTCCCAATTACACTCGATGAAGTTACATTAATTGTATTATTGATACTTCTTGATACAGTATTAGATGATGATATCCCTCCTCCATTAAGTATTACTGTTGCATTTGCAAAAGAGTCATTGTTTCCTATTCCTACCAAACCTTCATCTATTGTAATACTTGATGTAAAAGTAAAACTAGCAGCGTTTAATACTAAAGAACCGTTTCCAGTTTTTGTCAGCGTATAAGAGCTAGCATCAATTTCATCATTTAAAGTGTAAACTGAATTATTGGTAATATTGTAGGTTCTATCTTCTTTAATATCTGTCTCTAAATAAATAGGATCATTGATTGTGGTGTCGGTACTTGCATTGATAGTATCTGAATAAGATTTGCTACATAAAATTAACGTTAAGTAAGTTAATATTAAAAAAATTCTTTTAAATTCAATTAACATTAAAATTTAGATTATTATTAATCCTTTAAGTTTATTTGGATACAACTAATGATATATAATATTAGTTATATATACAATTTGATTAAATATATAAAAATTCTATAAATACGATTATGAGTAATCAAGAGTTCTTAAACCCTAAGTTTTTAAAGTATTTTATAACTGTGGCTGATACAGGAAGTATTTTATCTGCAAGTTCGAGTTTAAATGTTGCTCAACCTTCAATTACAAGATCCGTACAAATTATTGAAAACAGTTTGAGTAAAAAATTATTTATCAGAACAAAAAAAGGAGTCACTCTAACTAAAGAAGGTGAAATTTTTTACATGAATGCAAAATCAATTTTAGCGTTCAATGATAAAGTTATAGAAAATATAAAATCTATAGAATTTGATGATAAAAGTATAAATAATGATCAAATTACTTTTGGTATTCCAAGCACCCTTACCTATTCCCATAAACAAAATATACTTTGGTTAATTAAAAAAAATAATCCTAAAGTAAGAATAAAAGTCATTGAGAGTGATAGTTTTGAAATGATTAATCTGGTTGAAAAAAATAAAATTGATTTTGCGATAAGTTGTGTCAAATTTTCAAATGATAATATTGATACAATAAATTTATATGAAGATCCGTTTTGTGTTGCCTTTTATAAAGGACACCAATTTCAAGATATCAAAGAAGTAAGTATAGATATGGTTCGAAAAGAAAAAAATTATATCTTTAGAAATACTTGTGAATTTTTTTACTATGATTATTTAAAGAATAAAGGTTGCTTCCCAGACTTTAAAGAAATCCAAAAAAATATTAAAAAAAGAAAGCAAGAAAATAGTGATAGAGATGTTGTTTTTACTGATAGTGATACAACAGCAGCCTCATGTATTAAAAGTGGTTTAGGAGTTGCAATAATTCCTGAAAGTGTAGCAATTGATCATAAACTTTTATTCACTAGAATTAATAAACCTCTAATGGGTAGAGATATTTTGTTTATTCAAAATAAAAATAATAATAAGAATATTAATACAACCAATGAAGCTTTAAAGAATGCTTTATGGTTATAACGACTGGAGATTAAAATATGAGATTATTACTAACTTTTATATTTATATTTGTATTTAATTTAAATTTTACTCATGCAGAACAAAGTGAAGAAAAAGTTCCAACTGTTACTACAAAACAGTTTAGAGATTGGACTTTGCGATGTGTTACTGAAAACAAGAAACAAAAATGTGAAATTGTACAATTTTTACAAGTTAAAAATTTAAATCTACAATTTACAGTAGTGTATTCTGAATTTTTAAATAATAAAAATGAGTTAAAAGAATTAATCAATATAATTACTCCTCTAGGTGTTAATGTTCAAAGACCTGCATCAATAAATTTTCATAAAGGGACTGCAGTTAATTTACCTTTCATAAAATGTGAAGTTGTTGGATGTATAATATCAATTTCAAATGATACTACCGATCCTGCGATAGAGAGTCTTTTTAAACAAATTAAAGAAGCAATGAAAAAATCAATCTACTTTGAAATTTTAGTTGATGGATTTAGAGAAAAGCCATTTTTAATTAAATCTTCATTACAAGGTTTTGAAGATGCACTTACTGAATTTGAAAAACAAAAAAATTAAAAATTTGTGAAAAATTTAAAAAAATACCTTGGGCTTATTTTTCTAGCGCTGTTAGTGCTAATTAAAATCCAGGATAGTAATTTTGTTAAACGAATAGAGAATATCTCATATGATATTTACCAGTCTATTTTTGAGGAAAATAGCGAGTTTAATGATGTTTTAATCGTTGATATTGACGAGAAAAGTATAGGTGAAATAGGCCAATTTCCCTGGAGAAGAGACGTTTTTGCCAACCTTGTTGAGAAATTAGAGAATTTGGAAGCATCAGTAATTTCTTTCGATATTTTTTTTAGTGAAGAAGACAAACAAAATCCTAGCAAAATATTAGGAGAACTTAATATTTCTAATGAAGGAGTATTAGACTCTGACCAATCGCTAATTACTGCAATTCAAAATTCAAATGTAATACTGCCAGTTTTAGGAGACATTTCTGTTTTTGATAAAATGAATAATTCTAAACCAAAAACAAACTTTATATCAAGAGGAGGTGATGCAGAAAACTACTTATATAATTTTAAAAATAAAATCACTTCACTTGAAGTTATAAATAATGCAGCAAAAGGTATAGGTAACATTTCATATCTTGATAATCAGGATGGTGTCTTGCGATCATTACCAATTTTACTTAAAATTGATGGTGATATCTGGCCATCACTAAGTTTAGAGACATTGAGGTTGTTACATAATAATAAAAGTATTTTAATTCAATCATCAGAAAGTGGAATAAAAACAATTAGAACCAAAAACTATAGCTTTAATACAGATCCAAACGCAATAGTTCATATCAACTATAAAAAATTTGGTAAAGATAAATACATTTCAGCTGTTGATATTTTAAATGACAAAATTAGTAAAAATATAATTAAAGATAAAATAATTTTAATTGGAAGCTCAGCACAAGGTTTATTTGATTTTGTTAAAATACCTAGTGGAAAAGTTATCCCTGGAGTTGAAACACATGCTCATGCAATTGAAAATATTATAAATAATGACTTTATAATTAAAAACTTAAAAACAGATATTATTGAAATAATTATATTATTAATTTCTTTAATCTTAGTATTAATAATACCAAAAAAAGTTAATCCAAAACTAAGTATAGTTTTTTTTGTAGGTTTATGTGTATTTCTAATAACTTCTAGCTTAGTCTTTTACCAATTTAATTATTTTATAGATATATTTTACACTACTTTAGGCTCTGCATTTCTATTTTTAGTTACTCTGTATTTTAGATATCTCCAGGAAAATGAAATAGCTATTGAAAATGAAAAAAAACAAATAGTTTTAAAAAAAGAACGAGAAATTGCTGGTGAAGTACAAAAAAAATTATTTCCAAAAGAATTTGAACAAAAAAATATTCTTTATGCAAAAAATGTTCCTGCGCGAGATGTTTCAGGTGATTACTATGATTATATAAAAATATCCGAGGATGAATTTTATTTCACATTAGCAGATGTTTCTGGCAAAGGAGTTAAGGCTGGGATACTAATGGCAAATGCTGCAGCTGTTTTTAGATCGATGGCTAAACTTAACAAAGAAGTATCTACAATTGCAAGATACATTAATAATCAAGTTGCAGACTCATCTTATCAAGGAATGTTTATAACTGCAGTTGTAGGAAAATATAATATTAAAGATAAAAAAATTGAATACATCAATCTTGGACATGAACCAATTATGGTTTATGATCAAAATTTTAATTTTGAATATTATAAATCTACTCTACCTCCACTTGGGATTATGGCTATGGATAACGATGATTTCTTTCAGACAAATGAGATAAGCTTAGTAAATAAAAATTTAGTTATTTATACTGATGGTGTTACAGAGGGATATTTAGAGAATAATCAAGAATTAGAGGCAAAAGGTGTAGAAAAGGAGATTATTAATAACAAATTTAAGTCGCCTGTATCAATTATTGAGCATTTAAGCGATATTTTAACCAAAAGAAAAGAACCATTAAGAGACGACATTACCTGTCTGATCATCTCTGGATTTTAAGAATTGTTATGAGAATACTGATCTTTCTTTTTTTTATATCTATTTCAATCACTAAGGCTCATGCAAATTTAGTTTTAAGTGAAGTTTTAAATAAACCAGAAGATCTTGAACAAGCGTTTTTATTTGTTGAGCAAGAAAAAGATAACAAAGTTAACGAAGCAATTTATGCGCTCGAAGTTTTAAAGAAAGTTTACCCAGAAAATTTAGAGATCAAAATAAAACTATTTTATCTTTATGAAAAAACTCAAAATGAGACAGAGTTAAAAAAGTTATTAAATGAGTTAAAGGAATTTGAAAATGTTCCAAGTTATATTGTAAGTAAAATAAATGAATTAATTGTTTCAGAAAATAAATCTGAGAAAGAAAATTTACAGATATCAAATGATAATTCTAAAGGAATAAAATATTCTGAAATTCTTAATAATCCAACTGATCTTGAATTAAATTTAAGATTTGCAAAGGAGCAAGAAAGTTTAGGAAATTATAAAACTGTTATTGCAACTTTAGAAAGACTGTCTGATCTATACTCTGAAAATTTAGATTTAAAATTATATTTGTTGTCAATATCGTTAAAAATAGATTCTAAAGAAAGAACAAAAGCAATTATTGATGAAATAAAACAGAGTGAAAAATTAACAGCTGATATCAGAGAGCAACTTAACTCACTAACTCAAACTTTAGAAAATCAAGAAAAACCAAGGGATGAAAACGACTGGATTAGATATGTAGATTTTGGTGTTAATCTAGCAGAAGAAAACAATGTTAATACTGTTTCAAATTCAAAAACATTATATATCAGTGATAGTTTAAGTAATTACGCTGCTGATACTATTTACGAAGATTCTTATAGTGACATCTTTATAAGAACAGGAGCTTTTAAAAAACTGTCTGATACTTCAAATTTAAGTTTAAGTTTAGGTAAAAATGTAACAAGACAAAATAGAGACAAGAATAAAGAAAATGATCTAGATTCTTTGTTTGTTAATTACAATAAACAATTCAATAAAAATTATACGTCCGCTTTCTTTTCAATGAATAACAATAATTTTGTTAATGATGCTGAAAATGTAATTTACAATGTTACTCTTGAAAACAGATACCTAACTAAACCAAACCAAAATCTATTAGTATCTTCAAATATGGGTATTACAGATTATAGAACAGATACTACTTTTAGTTCTGCAGATAATAAAAATAATACATATTATGGAATTGCAACAGGTTATGAATATTTTTTGAGCAATACCAATAATATAAAATTTAAATTAGGTATAAATCAGTATAACGCTAAGCTAGACTCTTATGGATATGAAAATAACTTTTATACTATTTCAAATTCAGGAAAAATTGGATTTTTAAATTATACAATTTCTCATTCAAATAACTCAAATAAATATGATAAATCTGACACTTTTGTAAAAAGCGATACGGTCAGAGATGATGAGATTATAACAAATAGCATTACCCTATCTGGAAATTTAGAAGATCTGATAAAGAATAACTATATAAAGAATGTTTTTTACAATCTTTCTTATTCTGATATAGAGTCGAGCTCAAATATCCTTAATTACGACTATGATAAGGAAATAATTAAATTTGGATTAACAAAAAGGATGATGTTTTGAAGAAAATATTGGCTCTAATTTTAACCCTATTTTTTATCAGTCATTCAGTTGCTGATGAAAAAATTGTTGGTGCAATTACATTATCGATTGGAAAAATTACCAATCAAAAAGGAGAAGTTTTAAAAGCTGGAGATAAAATTTTCTTTGGAGATGAAATTATTTCTGATGGAAAATCTAAATCTCAAATAATCTTTTTAGATGAAACTGTGCTTACTATTGGAGAAAAAACATCAATTACAATAGATGAATTTGTTTTTGATCCAAGTACATTAGATGGTAGCTTCTTAGCTACACTTAATGAAGGTAGTGTAAAAGTTTTAAGTGGATTAATTAATCAGAAGAACCCTGAAAAATTAGAAGTTAAGACTGCAGCAGGAACAATAGGTTCAAGAGGTACAGAGTTTCAAACAATTATAGATGAAGAAGATAATGCACAAGTATTGCTGATTGGTCCAGGAGAGGACAATACTTTAGGATTACGACCAGGTGCGGTAGAAGTTGCAAATGAACTTGGAAGTGTATTATTAGATACACCTTTTTCATTCACTCAATTATCTTTAAATCAAATTCCAACTCCTCCAGTTGAAATTACACAGGAACAATTACAACAATTCCAAAATTTTTTAGATGTTAAAGCAAATCTTGATGTTCAAGATGTAGAGAGTGCAATTAAAGAAGGTTTATTTGATGATCAACAAATAAGTGGAAATGAAATAATAGGTGAAATAGTAACCACTGCTTTGAATTTAAGTGATGGTGGATTAACTTTTGATCAAATAGCAGAAGTACTAGGTGTTGATGTTGTAGATATTATTGGTGAAGAAGGTCAAGCTGAATTTGAAAACGAGTCAGCAGAAAATCAAATTATAATGGCAAATGCTGAAGGTGGAGACGGTCTAGCTTATGTTTTACGTTATGGTGGTACAAATTTAGGTGAAACAACTTATGGTGATTTTCAAGGCATAAGTTCTGGTACTTATACTTACACAGCAAATAATGTAAATATGGCTGCAACAACTGGCACAGGATCAGGGACATTTAGTGGCCAAACAATTGTAAATTTTGCAACACAAGAAATTTCAAATACCTATTCTGGAACAATTTCTTTAGATGGAAAAGACGCAGTTGATTTTTCACATTCATTTACAGTTGATTATTCTAGTGGTGCAGCTGCAACAAGTTTGGATAACGTCAACTTAGACCAATTTAGTATTAATAATGGAACTGGAGCGACCGCTTCAGTTAATTTAAATATACCTGATGATTATGCAAATTATCAACCAGCTGACTCATTATATCTAGGAGAGGCTGCTACTAATTTTAGTAATGTTCAAATGAATGGATCATCAAATTCTCCAATTGGTTCAATCGGAAATTTAAGTTTTACTGCTACTCAATTTGTTGATGTAGGTGGAGCACATGCTAACAGTATCAATGGTCAAAGAACTGGCGTAATGCCATCAAGAAATTAGACTATCTATTGTTCCAAGATATAGGTGTAACAGTTACAGCATTTCTGCTACCAATTGCTTTAACAATCCCGACTTCTTGATTTAGAGTTGTATCTCCATAAACGAGCTTAACTTTTATTCTTCTATTACCTGGAGTGAAATCACTCGTGTCTGTATTTTGATAGTATACTTTTTCTAACTCATCTCTCCATTCCTCAATAGTAGGAACAGTATTTGCTGGAGGTGTTATTTTTAAAGGAGAATTAGAAGACCCAATAAATGTAGCTGATCTTGACCAACCTGATGTAAGTGCATTGTCTCCAGTTGTATTAATTTTAACGGTATCTTCATCGCTTATAAAAATACTGTTTTCACTTCCATCGTTATAAAAAGATATCTCAGCCCTTATGGGTCCTAATACAACTGAAATATTATTACCATCTTCTTCAATGTCAGCACCGGTGAAATCTCCAACACTTCCTCCATATCTAATTATAAATCCTTCTACATCAGAGCTGGCTTCACCGTCGCGTGTTAAAATACCAGTTGTAGACGCTGTGCTTGTTTGTTGAAATGCGAGATAATCATTTGTGTTCGCTGCTGGATGTGAGCTAATCCAGTTTGCTGCAGTAAAAGGTCCTACTCTAACACTAGCCTGACTAGACCTGGTAGAAGTTACACCGCAACTCGCTTGATTTTCTAAATTATCTCTTATGTCGTCTGCGTCATCCAAATCAATATCTAATCTCAATCTCCAAAACTCTTTATCTTTCCAAGGACCAGATGTGTATCTCCAAAATCCAGATCTATACAATCCTCCTTGACATTCATCCGTTCCATTTACCCAGGCTTGTTTATTGTTTGTTACTCCTAAATCTTCTATCGCGTCAAGATCTGCAGCTGTTGTTACATTTGCAAGATAACCTTGGATACCACATAAGTTTTGATAACTAGCTTGAAAATTTGCTTGATTGTAACTTAATTGACTATCTTTTAATTGATAATAATGTGATGCACCAGTTGGCTTTTGCACATCACCAAGTAAGACCTCTATTTCTCTAGTACCTGCAGTTGAAGCATTATGCTCAAAGTACATTGACTTAACTAAATCTAGATAATTTTGACAAGTAGCGTCTCCTGATAAAGTTACCTCTGATGTTTCGTTACCAGAAGCAGTTATGCCAATAGCTGTTAGTTCATCACTACCTGCTACAATTTTATCGCCAGTTTGTGAACCATTCTTAATTTTTACTATAGCTTTGTTTACCCTTCTATCATAAAGATTGATTACTCTTTTTGTTGCTATTCTTATAATAGGGTCTTCGTCATTTTCCATTCCTCCATATTCTATAATCAATCCTCTTATTGAGTAATCAGAATAAGAGTCGTCTGGTCCGTTATTCCAATTATGTAAATCATTCCATGTCAACTCGGCACTATCTGGAAAATGAGTACCCAACATATGTATACCATGTTCAGTATTAGCAACATTATTCGGTTCACCAGTTCCATTCCAGTTTCTAAAAGGCATACCGTCATCAAAAACTTCTCCAATTTGTTGTCCTGCTGGATTGCTTCTAGTCCAGTCACCATTATTTGCAGAAGGTGTATCTGTAGCTTTCCTTGTTGGAGCAAAAGCCAATCCTCTTCCATCCCACAAAGTTCCCTCAGGTCCAGTAGTCCACCTCCATACGTTACATTCTAGATCTGCATCACTATCATTTCCAATAGTGTCATCTATACTTCTAAAAGTATCATTAAAATATCTTTTTGAATTATTTCCTGTAATTGCTGCATTAGTTGCTAATGCAATTTTTGGATCTTTATAAAATAAAGTTAAACCTGTTTGAGATTGAGGATTATTATTTGCGCTTGAAATAGCTGTATTGCTTTTTCTATAAAACTCATTTTGAATACCTTCTAGAACCCAAATATTGGCAGAACTTGCTGTATAATTTGAAAAAGATGTTGAGTTAATGTTTTCTCTTGTGTCTAAATCTACAAGACTAAAAGTTGTATTTGATGCTACTCTGACCCTATAAAAACCAGTGTCAAGTTCTGTCATTCCATCCAATGACATTTGGTTAGGTGTGTCGTCGTCAGTAATTTTAATTATATCGTCATGAACTAGACCATGAGAACCATTAGTTGTAATTACAGCTGGATTTGCCTTTGATATAGAGGTAATGGCTCTTGAGGTTGTAGTTTGATATTTTTCTACGATATTTCTTAGATATCTTACATTTGCTGCATAAGATTGACCACCTCTATACATAGCAATATTTTCAAAATCTCTTAGTGCTCGGAAATCATCTGTTATTTGAGCTCTATTAGATCTTTGTCTAAATCCTCCACATTGATTTAAATTTGTGTTTGAGTTTTGAAGATCTGATTGTGCTATTCCACCCATCCAACCGTTTCCAACTGCTTTCTCTGTTATAATTGCATTTTCAGACTCACTCGTAATTGTTGCAAGATAACCACTTTTACCAAAATAATCTAATTGCCTTGAAAGAGAAAAAGCTTCTCCCATTCTTCTATTATTGTCGTTAAAAATATCATCATTTGAATTTCCAGATGCTCTTCTTGGAAATTCATAAAATTCGTAAAAATGATTGTAACCGTCTCTATGCTCTTCAACATGAAGAGGACCTAAGGAAAATAAAATTGTTCTTTCTCCCAAAGAAGGTGTGGATACATCGTCTGTTCCACCATCGGTTCCATCTGTTCCATCGGTTCCCTCGTTTGCAAATGGATTTTCACCATCTTCTGCATCAACTTCTTTTGAGTTAAAATATTTTACAGATTCAAATGCTTGGGTCCAAACACTTACATCTGCACATGGTGCATCAGACTCATCGCCTTCATACATCGTCCATACTTGAGGGTTGTAAATTGTTGGAGTTTGAGAAATATCTAGAGATGCTCCACCTGCAATTGATCCTCCAGAAGTATTTTTCCAAACTCGATTATTAAACCATACAAAAGCATCAGCTGAATAAGTGGTTGCAGCACTCCAATTAGCAGGTTTTCCAGAATGCACCATTGTTAAAACACCTGTGTAAGCATTCCAACCTGGATAGTCATCAGATGTATTATGATCTACTGCCGAAGAAGAAGTGTCTCCTGTGATAGCTGAAGGATAATCTTCAGCTGTTGTATCAAGTTTTAGATAATCCTCTAATATATCAGGATTTGTATCAGCATCTACATCATTTAAATCACCATCCGTATTACCATCGACTGGAGTTACATATTTGTCGGCTTCAATTGTTGCTCTTGCAACACAAAAATTATGGTCACTGTAATCAACTTCATCCGTATCATCTGTATCACCATCCTGATTAATATCATGCTCAAGACTAAAGTGATCAAATCCTCCGTACTCAACAATATACCCAGTAATACAATCTAGACCTCCAGAACTACAACCAGGAATTCTTCTTAAATCATTCCAACCACCGTCAGTCCTACTTGATCTATTTATTTCCATATCAGCATAAGGTTCTGCTGAATTGTTAGGTTCGCCACTTTGCCAATTAGTGTAAGAAACACTCATTCCCATCAAAGGGCCGGACTCGGACTGCATATTAGTGGCATTTGAAGTAGGATTTCTCCAGTCTGAATTGGATAGCCATATATAATGCTGATCACTTGCAGCATCTAATCTTGTTCCATAATAGTTTGCTCTCGTCTCACCAGCAGCAACATGGAATGGAGTAACACCTGTGCAACCTGTCTCTGTACTACTATCGCACATTACAGCATCTTTAATAAACTCATTTTCAGCAGCAGTTTCAATTGAAACTAAATATCCACGCATTCCCCCACAAGTAGATTGTTCTGCTCTTCTTTTTGCTTCCCACCAATCTACTGAGTCACCGTTGTATCCAAGATCTGATGTTACGTTTGGAGCTGTGGAGAAATATTTGTAATAATGGCCATAACTATTATCACCTGATGAAGATTTAAATTGAACTCCATCACAATCACTTCCTAATACCTCAGACCACACATCTTCGTCAAAATCTGCATTTGCTGACTTGCCATCATCTTTTTCAAGATAATACAGCTTGTCCTCATACTCTGCGCAATCACCCTCATTGTATGAAGATGAGGCTGAAAAATCTGTAAAAGTAGTTGTGTTGTTACATTGCTCCATTGCTCTTTTGTAAACATAGAAATTAGTATTAGTATTATCTTTAGTTTGAATATTAATATCTCCGTCTGTACCTAATTGACCAACATACGTGCTTAAGGGTGTTATCAGTGGTGTTCCTTCTTGACCAGTAAGGTCGTTTAAATCTTCTGAAGTTAAAGCAATTTTTCCATCTCCCAAATCTCCTTTTTGAAGAGGAGCACTAACAATTAATTCTAATGGCACTATTTGATTTTGAGGACCTTTTCCACAAGATAAGATTTTATAGTATACCAGATCTTCTGCAGGTGGAACGTTAAGTGTTGGTGCTGTATCTGTTTCAGAAGTTACTTCATAATCTACAAATTCAGTTTTCCATAAAGTTCCTTTATTTCCTATTCCATAAATTGTGGCATCATTTTTTCTATCTGCACCTCTAGATGTGTTAGAGTCTTTAGCTATATTTCCAGATCCTTCATTAAATTTGTAATAAGAAACTAGACCAGGTTCAGATCCTGATAATCTTTTTCTATAGTTGTTTGATATATCTGTTGCAGAACGAGCAATATTCCATATCCTTAATTCAGCTATGTTTCCTTTCCAAGGCAAACTTTGAATTTTCACATCGCCAGTTTGATAGTTTGATGGTGAAAAACCTGCTAAACCTTCACCTATAGCTAAAGGCCAAAAATCACCTACTGGTAAAGTCTCAGCTTGGTTTGTATAGTTTGACCCACTAACTGCATCTAAATCAAAATCGTATTCATCTGAAGCACTCATCACACCATTTTGATATATTTTAACGTTATCTGTATCAGTTCCAGAAGTCCCTCCCTCCCAGACCCAAGCAATATGAACCCACTTATCTTTTGTATTAGATGGACTACCTACTGTCGCTGTTTCACTTGCAGCAATAGTATCCTCCGCTATCCTCGGTGACCATTTATCATTTTTAACTTTAAAAGTTACATCTTCTGGTCTTCCAAATTCAAAAGCATGCATTTCGTAAGTGCTTGTTGATTGAGTATTTTTAATCCACATCTCAATGGTAAATTGACTTGTTGGAAAATCTTTAAAATTCTCAACTAATGCAAAAGATCTATCTGTGTAAGTTGTGTCTTGATCACTTCCACCTGTTGATCCCTCTGCTGAAAAGTAAATTGATCTTATCGCATCAGAATGTCTCTGAACAAAAACCTCATAAGACATATCTTGAAATTTTGCTTCATCAGATCCTAGATCTGCCTCAATTCTTTTAGCAAAATAAACATTTTCATCAGAGTTTGTAAAACCATGTCTGTTTAAACATTTATTATCAGAGTCTTCTATATGAAAGTCGTTTTGAATATCAACCAAAGAAAAACTATTAGAGTTTAATTGATCTGAAATCCATTTTTGACCTTCTTGCAAACCAGTTTCAGCAGCTAAATTTACCTGCTGCATAACTGAGTTTCTTGAAACACTTTTTAAATCGTTGTCATAATAGAAAAACATTGCTCCCGTCATTATTGATAGAGCAGAAACAACAGCGATAACAAAAACTAAAACAAATCCTTTTTCTTTATGATTTTTTAAGTTCATAATTTATTAAGAGTCACTCCATAACTGTTGTCTATCAATATAATTGTGAGAAGTTTTACATCTGTTTGAAAGCATTCCGATTGTAACATCTTCTCCATCCACAGTTACTGTTTTTTCTGCAATTTTAACAGATGGTTGAACAGATCTTTCTGGAAAATCAAAAGTAATAACTGCTTCATCTAAATTGCTTGTAAAAGGAACAGTTTGTCTTCTAAAAACTTTTTCACCTTCTTTTCCATAGATGTATCCCTCTATTGTCATAGCAGCCTTTGTTTTGTAAACAGAAATATTTTCCATTGCAGTTTCAGAGCAATCTACTCTATCAACATAAACTTTTTCTGTAGTTGCAAGCTGATTTCCTCGTAGGTCAGTTGCAATAATTCTAACTGCAAAATATTTTTTATTAGTTGGTAAATTTGCCCATCTAATATCAGAGTCATCATTTAAAACTAAATAAAATTTATCATCTTTTTGATCTATTCTAAATCTTGTTCCATGATCCACGTCTTTATCTGTGTCATCATTTGGTAATTCACCAAGATTAAATCTTACAAAATCATGTTCATCTGGCTCTTGCGCATCGTCTCCTGTTGTGGTTACATAAATTTGACCAATGACTAAATCTTTATTTGAGTCTTCTGGCATATCAAAGTTTGTCTTGTCTGTGATAACGGTTCCATCTTCCTCTTTAAAAGATACCCCAGATGGCGTTGTATTACCTATATTAAAACCAATATAAACTTTTTTAATATCAGAAATTCTAGTGTTCGATGTGTCCTCAGTTTGGACAGCGTAATAAAAAGAGTCTTCATGAGCTTCACCGTCATCAAATCCAGTTGGCAATGTGTCATACTTAAAAGAACCATCTGCATAAACATGCATTTTTCCTCCTGAAGCAGTTGTAGAAACTATTGCTCTTGCACCGCTGTAGCTTGCTTTATTTCTGGTGTCGTACATCTCACCAATATTTGGTAGTTCGCTATTGTTTGCCCAAACTGCAGTCACTGCTCTCCATGTTCCACTTAACCGACAATCCATTGTCCTATCAGAACCATCAACGTTTTGAGTTTTATAAGTAGCTGACTCAGCTAAATCACCAGCTACGGTGCCAATTTGTGCACAACTATTTGTATCTGAATTAGCGTCTACTAACACCTCCAAGTGTTCTCCCTGCGGATCATAAGATTTACTTAATAATCCATATACTCTGTTTATAGTTTTGTAATCTTCATCCATGTAATAGTATAAATTCTGTGCTTTAGGCATTGGTTTGTTAGCTGCAGTTTTTGTAGGAACATATCTTGGCAGTCTTGCAATCTGTATATTTGAATATCTATTGTCAGGTTGTGAAAAAGAGACGATTGCAACTGATCCTCTTTGAAATCTTTTAAAATTTGCTTTTTTTAAATCATCTCTATCTTGGCTTCTCCCAGGAAGAGTAACTTCTGTTGCTGTATCAGCTTCTGAAAATGGAAATGTAGATGAAGTATGATCATGCAAGGTTCCACTTGTATCGAAACGATAATCAAAAGCAGTAAATCTTTGGCTTAATGTATTGGATAGATGTGGTTTATTTTCAATATTTGCTCTAAATTTATTTGGATGAAAAGTCATGGTGATTGTGTTTTTTACACCTGTGTTTCTTCCCCAACTGCAGTTCCATCTATGTGTAGCTCCGGGGTTGTAACTTATTCTAGAAAATGATCTTCCACGGCTACTACAATTTCTAAAACCAGTATTTGTTGGTCTAGTATTATCAAATCTTGCAAATAATCTATCATAACCCAAGGTATTATAATTCATTTGTTGAGAGCTGCTTGGAGTTGACCAGCCTGTTAAATGACTCATATTTGCATGTGAAAGATATGACCCTTCTGATTTTCCACAATTTTTTGTATGGCTAAATTCATAACCTTTAAAATGATGTAAATGTATTGCTGATTGATTGCCTCTGGCTCCCCACCATGACCACAAATACATATCATAAGTCATATCTGCTGGTTCTCCCCACCAACTATTTTTCTCTGAAGCGGATAAACTATCCCATTCAGCCTTATCAATTCCTCTAAGGGAGTTTTTTAATTTTGTATCAAAATCACTACCTCCTCCTAATCTTTCATAATCAATTCCAGCACACGCTCTTATTTTTCCATCAGGCCATTTTTTTTGGACTACACTAGGTCTTTGATATCCAGCTGCAAAACCTAACATGTCATCATCCATCCAAGCGTTCATTTGTGGATTGCAATCTGGGTAACCGCCTGAACAGATCATTCCTTTCAAAACAAAAGAATCGTATTGATCAGTTGATACTAAAAATGAAGGAGATGCTAAATTTTGTTGTATATAAAAAGATCTTCCATCATCGGTTAAATCATAATTTGGTCCTCCGTTATAACTTGAAGAACCTCTGCTCTCATAGTTATCTTTACCATAAGTAAACCCTTTGGGTTCCCAGGTATGAAGATTAATATCTGAAAATTGTGGAGCTTCGAATTTCATAACTCTTATGGTGTAGTCTTTATAAGCTTCATTTTGATCTACCCAACCTTCACCATCACAATTCGTATCTAGATCAGCTTTTACTCTTATATTAAAGTCTTGATAACCATCAGAATTAAAAGAGTAACCTGTATCAGTTTTTGTTAAATCTCCTGAAATTGTAAGAGTTCCATTCCATTCACCATCATCTGCCACATTATCATTATCAAGATCATCATAACCAGAAGTTACTGATAAACCTGGTGGAATAGTTGTGTCAGCGCTAACTGTTACCAACTTTAACCTCATTTCACTATGAGTAATGTCTGGAATACCTGTTACCTCTGGTGGTTTTTCAGATCTAAAAATAATATCATCATAAGTTCTATTTAATGCAGATGTTCCGACTTTTTCACCTTGATGTAAAATTATTACATCATCATTAGTTACAAAATTAGATAACTGAATGTCTCTAGTTAAATTATTTGCGCATTGAGCTTTTAAACTACCTGTAAATTGTATTACAGGTGTCCTATTTTCATGCAAATCCTCCTCATCATAAACATAAAATGTAGATCCTCCAAAATTGAGATTTCTCATATAAGCTGAGGCGGTATAAGTTTCGGATACTTTTTCATCGACAGATTCTAATTGTACCTCAAAGTCAATGTGTTTACTTCTAAGTCTTATTTTAAATTCATCAAAAAATTGAGCAACAGGCATCCAGTCAACATCAACTACAGTATTAGAGTCGCTCTCGTCACAATTATTAGTGTTCCAAATTTTCTTCTTTAGTACTGTCTTTTCAGTTTCTGGCGAGTAAGGTATTTGTAATTCATATTTAATTAATTTTCTTCGGATAGTGCCGTCATTATCTTGTGTATCAAAACAAAATAAAACCTTTTCTCCATACTCTGTATCATCAGCTACTTCGGTTTCATCAGCATCATCATTTAACACTTTAACTGGTTCTTGAACCTCGCCAAGTGTACTATCTGGATGTTTGTAGCCAGCCATTTTACTATCATATTGTAAAGTATGCAGTGCAAATCTAGCCTCTTGTTTCATATTATTATGGTTAATTTGTCTGACAAATGTACCCTGAAAATTATTATAAATTGTGTAAGTTGCCCCCATAACGATTGTTGACACAACTACTGCTACTAATGCTTCAGTAAGAGACAATCCTTTTTGAGTAATAAATTTTTTTAAATTCATTTTAAGTTCCAGCTAAAAATAGTCTTCTAAATTTTTCTTCAATTTTGTCTTGTTTAATAATTATTGTAACTTGTTTCTTTTTGACGGTTTCATAAATATCAACTCCACCTTCTTGATCTGTAACTCCATCATTATCTTTATCAACAGGGACATCTTTTTCGATATCTTCAATCTCTAGTAATCTTTTGTCTCCAGTTTTTGCAGGACCTAAATGCTTTTTTAATAGAGCTCCCCAATTATCTAAATCGGCCAAAACCTTTTGATTGGTAATTGTTGCTTTATATGTAGTGTCTTCAAACTTTGTCATGTCTAGATCATCATATGGATCTAAACTACCTTCAGAATTAGATATAAATGTAATTGGAGCGTTTTTTGTAGCATCAGATGCCATATTTTTATTTGGTGTATCATCAGGAACATCAGATCGTTCTAATGATAAAGTAGTATTATTATCATCATCAAATGCAGTTGAATCCGTAATTTCATACTTACCACCCACTCCCTCGATTATTATTTGATCTCCATCACCTGGTAATTGAGCAAGACCCTTCACTTTCAAAGAAGCACCCGCTGTTGTATCTTCAAATACTCTTGGATTTCCATATTGCGCAGCAACAGGATTGTAAACTGCTGCAAGTTCTTCAAACATTAATTCTACTGCATAAGCAGCTTTGTCAAACTTCCTTAAATTTGCAAAATCTCTTTCTTGATAAGATTGTAATGTCATAAATACAGTTACAGCGATACCCAAAACACCAGCTGCTGTCATACCCTCAACCAAAGATACTCCCTTCTGAAGTTTGTGTTTTAAATTCATTACATTCTTTTCCCATTGTTAAAAAAACCTGTCTCGTATGTGTGTAAATAATCTTTTTTTCCTCCTGCATTTTCAGAGGCTTGTATTTCTCCTCTAGCATTTTCAGGTGAGGATCCATCAGGTAAAAAACAAAAAAAGTTATTCGAAGCAGAAACTTTTGTGCAGTTTCCAGTTGTAGATGTACATCTACTAATTGTCATATGCTCAAGTTCTTTTGTTAAATCTGTTAGCTTAGTTCCTTTGTCATTTGTGCCATCAAAATCAGAACACTTGGTGGCTGTAGATTTATGATATTCTACATTGTATCTATTCAAACCCTGTGCCTGCCAAACTTCTAAATCTGCAGTATTGTTAGAAGTATCATTTATAATTCTGATTGTATAAGCGTTTCCATCTTCAAGGGACAGTTGTCTAACGTAATTTATTTGACCTCGAATAGTTGCAAGATCACTCTCAAAATTATCTTGATCACCAAAATTATCAATTGCTGGAAAACCAACCGCGCCAATAATGGATATAATAGCTATAGTAGTCATCAACTCTAAAATACTGAAACCTTTTTCTTTAATTTTCATAAAGGTCTATCCTACAGCTTGACCAATACTGAAGATTGGCATGTACAAAGCTATCATAAGAACCCCGATAATCGCACCAATTATAACGATCATTAATGGTTCTATGATTGAGGATAGGGCCGCAACAACACCATCAAATTCTTCTTCGTAGTAAGTTGCAATTGACTGAAACATTTCTTCCATATTTCCTGTTCTCTCACCAACAGCTGTTAACTGTGCAAGAGCTGGAGGGAATATATGTTCTTCTTTTTGTAGTAACGCAGACAATGTTTGACCAGTTACTATCTGCCTCCCAATTCTCTCTAACGCATAAATAAAAACAAGATTTGTAGTAACAGATTTAGAAATTTTTATTGTATCTATGATACTTACTCCAGCTCTAGTTAGATTGGCCATAATCATACACATCCTAGACACCGTTGCCTTAACAATTAAATCTCCAAACAATGGAAATTTTAAAAATCTCTTATGCATTACATGTCTAAAGCCCTCTATATTTTTGTACATGAAGTTATAAGAAACTCTAATAATTACGATAATTCCCACGATTTTCATTATATTGGTTGGATTTGCAATAAATCTACTTGCATTAACAATAACTAAAGTTGCTGCTGGAAGTTGAACACCCATTGAGCCATACATCTTCTCGAAAACAGGAACAACTTTCCATAACATGAAAATTGTAATTACAGTTGCAACCGTTAAAAGCATTATCGGATAAAATAATGCACTTTTAATACCTTGTTTAATTTTTGCATTTTTCTCTAATAACTCTACAAGTTTAATTAAAAATTCATCTAATTTACCACTAGCCTCACCTGCAGAAATCATATTCAAATAAATATTGTCAAAAATTTTTGGGTGCTTCGCAAAAGCATCCGTTAAATTCATTCCACCATTTAAATCTTTTATTATCGCATGAGCAGTCATTTTCATCTTCATATGTACAGTTTGATCTCTGATCATCATGATAGACTCTAAAATAGGCAAACCAGCCTTTATCATAGTTGATACTTTTTTTGTAAACTGCAGTAATTCCTTCGGTGGAACTTTGGCCCAAGGTCCAAAATTTAAATAAATATTTCCTTTTGCAATAATAATAGGGGCGTTACTTATAGGAACATCATCCAAAGATGGTGGACCTTTCTTTTCGGATTTACCGTTACCCTTTTTGATTGAGGTAACAATAATTTTCTTTTTCCTGAGTTCTACTGCAGCACTTTTTGGATCAGATGCAGAAATTACACCATTAATTTTTTTACCAGCTTGAACACCAGCATATTGAAATGTTGCCATAAACTAAACTACTAAAATTCTAGAATATTCTTCAACAGATAATATACCTTTTTTAATAAAATTTCTGCCAATAACTTGCATAGTTTTAAAACCATCCTTAATTGCAACTTCAAGCATTTCATCTCCTCTAGCATCTCTCAATATAGCAGCTTCTAAGTTAGGAGTTTTTTTTAACACTTCATAAATTCCTTGTCTTCCTTTGTATCCAGTGTTGTTACATTCTGCACAACCTGCACCCATTTTGGGGGTAAAAGTATTTAACTCTTCTTCTTTAAAACCATATTGCAATAAAGTTTCTTTAGTTGCTTTTTCATCATCAACTGTACAAGAAGAACAATTCTTTCTCGCCAATCTTTGAGCAACAATTAAACTTAAGGCTGATGCAACCATGAAACTTGGAACACCCATGTTTACTAATCTGACAACTGTAGAAACTGCATCATTTGTATGAAGTGTACTTAATAACAAGTGTCCAGTTAAAGCTGCTTTAATTGCAATATCTACTGTAGATTTATCTCTTATCTCTCCAACTAGAATTACCTCTGGGTCTTGTCTTAAAAAAGATTTTAATATCGCTTCAAATGTTAAACCAATTTCATTGTTAGCTTGAATTTGACCAACACCTTTTAAATAAAATTCAACCGGATCTTCGGCAGTCATTATATTTGTTCCAGGATTATTAATTTTTTTAATACAGCCATAAAGAGTTGTACTTTTACCACTACCTGTTGGACCCGTAACCAAAACCATTCCTTGAGGGGCAGTTATAGCTGTAACTAAGTTATCATAATCCTCTTTATCTAGACCGATTTGCTCTAAACCAAGATCTGGTCCAGCAGCAAGTAAACGCATAACAACTCTTTCACCTTCTTTAGCTGGAATAACTGAAAATCTAACATCAATATCAACATCATCTTCATTTTTTGGTTGTGGATTTTTAAATTGAAGTTTACCGTCCTGAGGCAACCTTTTTTCTGAAATATCACAACCTGACATAATTTTTAGCCTTGTTACTATTGCATTATAGTTCTCCATCAAAAATTGTTTGAATTGTAATTGTTCTTGTAGGACACCATCTTTTCTAAATCTTATTCTTGCCTCACCTCTTCTAAAAATTTCAATATGAATATCACTTGTGCCACTAAAAAATGATTCATTTAAAAGTTTGTCGACAAATTCCACAACAGCATTCTCACCTTGTGTAATTTTTACATTTGGAACCTTCACGTTTAAATTTGGTTTTGAAACTGATGATTTTTGTGCTTGATTATTTTGAGAGTCTTGTGTTGCTTCAATTACAGATTTAAATTTTAATGCTTGATCTAAATTAGAAGGTTTAGCAACATACAATTCTACATTACATCCTGTCATGCTTTTAATTTTACCTGCCAATGTAGATTTGGTTGGATCGAACAAGGCAATTTTTAAAATTCTTCCATTTAGTTCAAATGGAAGCATTTCGTTTTCCATAATAAAATCTTTTGGAAGTTTTTTTACAGCTTCTTTTTTAATATTTTGCTCAGTTAGAATAGTTTTTCGTAAAGCGTAATTTCTTGAAACTGCAGAAACAATATCATCTTCACTTACCAGCTTGTCATCAATTAAATACTCTAAAACACCAAGAGGCACCTTACCATTACTATCATATTTTTTTTTAGCCTCATTAAAGTTAGCTTCAGATAATTTTCCGCTACTTTTTAAAAGGTTCGAAATTTTAATACTTATTTCGGGGTTAATTGATGGCATGTGTAAAAGTTATAATAAAAATTATAACTTATACAACATTAGCACTTAAGAATATCAACAGTTGAGTTTTATTATCTTGATCAGTTTTTTGCTTGAAAAATACACCTAAAATTGGAATTTTTGAGAAAAACGGAACATAGTTTTCACTATTTTCTCTTGTATTTTTATAAACTCCTCCAAGAACAGCTACATCACCTGCATTTATTTGAACTATAGATGTAATCGATTCTTCGTTTGTTGTAACACTACCATCAGCTAATGAAGCACCTGGTGTGTCATTTGAAAGTGTTAACTCCATTTTAATTCTATTTTGACCTATTACCTCCGGTGTTACTGTAATACTTAAGTTTTGTGGTATCTCTTGTGTAGATCCAGCCGCATCTCCTGACGCTGGAATTACTTTTACCAAAGTTGTTCCTTGAGTAAGAGTGGCTTCCTCACCATCCATTGCAAATAATTTTGGATTAGAAACTGTTTCTGTATTATTGTCATTAATCGAGCTTGATATAACAGCTTTCATTTTGGTCATACCAATATTTCCAAATAAAAGAGCTCCGCCTGCAACATTTACAGCATCTGCATATAAACCAGTGTTAGACAATCCTGCTGTTGATGTGTCGCTTGGTGTGAATTCAGTTGCAGCACTAGGATTAGTATCAATAGTCGTGTAAGTAATTCTATTTCTGCCCTCTTGAACATTTGTAACATTGGCAGCTATTAAATTAGCATTAAAGTTTTTATTAAATCCATCTGTTGCATTTACAATGTAAGCTTCGATCATTACTTGTTTTTTCTCTAAATCAATTTTATTTAAAATATTCTCTGCTTGATTAAGTTGAGCATAAGTTCCTGTAACAATGATTTGATTATTTTTCTCATCATCAACCATTGTAAAGCCTTCTGCTTCACCCATTATTTCTCCAAGAGACTCAACTAAATCTGAAGAATTTTGATAAAAAACTTTAAATATTTCTGTAACCATAGGTTCAGCATTATCTCCATCATTTAAAACTGAACCACCAATATCTAAAGAAGTTA
Source organism: Candidatus Pelagibacter sp. HIMB1746 (assembly GCF_052047555.1). Taxonomy (NCBI): domain Bacteria; kingdom Pseudomonadati; phylum Pseudomonadota; class Alphaproteobacteria; order Candidatus Pelagibacterales; family Candidatus Pelagibacteraceae; genus Candidatus Pelagibacter; species Candidatus Pelagibacter sp. HIMB1746. Next base: position 78,797 of record NZ_JBNAJZ010000002.1, read on the forward strand.
AATTATTATTTGTCTCAATTGTACTATCTATTTTAGATTTTTCTAATTGCGCAAAAAATTCTTTAGTATGAACTCTTAATAAGCCAGAATCTTCATCCACCGTCATGACTAAACTATTAATATCTAAAATAGCATAAACTGCAGAACCCCATTTTATATTTTCAAAATCAATAGTTATTTCACCATCAACTTCATTGCCTATAATTATATTTCTTTGAACTAATCCAGCAAATAATTTTAAAGCTGATCTTATGCTCATATTGTTCAATTTTAAACTAACTTCGGTATCCTCTAATTTTTTAATTTTTAAATTTCTATCAATAAGTTTAAGTGATTTTTTTTCTGGCTCTTTGCCCTCTGTTAAAGAAATTCTTCTAACTAACTTTTCCTCTTTTTTATTTTTATTTAAAATTTCTTTTGCATCTTGACTAAATTTTTCAGATGTTTTCCTAAAATTTTCTGCACTTGCCTTTACATTAAAAGATTCAATTTCCTGAACAGCTCCTTTATCCTTTTGATCATAAGCCATTTTAGGCCTATTTGAACTAGTACAACTTACTATCAAAATAGAAAATGTTAATATCAGGAATAATTTAAAAAATTTTGTCATTAATTGAATAAATCCTCAACATTAGTTACTGTTTCACTTTCATTATCATTGTTATTATTTTCATTATTCTCTGTTTGATTTTCAAGATTTGTATCATCATTGCTTACATCATCATTGATTAAATCTTCATTATTTGATTGTGGTAATGATGCAATTGCCATTCCTACTATTGGGGTATTAATTAAAAACTCATATTCAATATTGTCCTCTAAAACAATCATTCTATTTTTTTCAATTGAGACTATCACGCCATCTCTGTTTCCTATTCTATCTCCCTCTCTAACCATAAATTGACTGTTACTTATCTCAATTATTGCAAGATTTTTTCTATTTATTTTAAAATCGTTAATACTCTTTTTATCCAAGTTTTCATAAGTAATATTTTCATTTGCATAAATTGGAATTTTTACTAATTGATTTTCATTTAAAATAACTGTGTTTTTTTCAAAAGCATTAAAATCTATTAATTCAGTTATCTCTCTTTCATACCTTCCTGCAATATCAGCTATTGTTTCGTTTTCATTTGTTACATGAATAAAGAAAGGGAGTAATAATTTATCACCAATCAAAATAATATTTTCATCCTCTAGATCATTGTAAGAAGCAAGTTGTGTTGCACTTAAATTATATCTTTCAGCAATAGTATTTAGGTTTTGACCCTCTTTTACGATATGAAATCTATTTGGTATAACTATCTTGTCACCAGTTATTAATTTTCTTGATCCTGGATAAATTGCATTTGCAACTTCTATTTCTCTTAAAGAAAAACCGTATCTAAAAGCAATCTTCTCAATTGTATCGTCTTTCGAAATAGTGTGAGTAGTAGGTGTTTTTGCTCTATCGATTTTTTTTACTTTAGCTCTTTGAAATTGATGATCAGATTCTTTGCTTAGTGCAACACCTTTTAATAAATAATCCCTTAAAGAATATGCAATAATTGGATCAATATTTAAAACTGTAACAAGCTCAGTGCTCTCAGGTTCGGCCTCAATAACCTCAATCACCTCTTCAGTGTTATTAAATAATTCTTCTGCCAATTTCTCTTCATTAGCTTCTTCTTGAGTTAATAAATCTGTCTCAGATTCAACTGTATCTTCAATTTTAATCTCAACTACTTCTGGCTCTCTTACAATACCAATTTCATTAGTAAATGGATCACTGCTAAAAGAATTACTACAATAGAATAGAAAGATAGTTGTAAATATAAGTCTTAGTAACATTATCCTTTACCTGCCTCTAATAGATCTAAAACTATAGTTTCATCATCAAATACCTCGGTTGATAGAGGTTTTAATGATAATCTTGAGTTAAATTTTTTTGTTATTTTTTCTTTTGGTAAATCTTCTTCTTTTAAATCAGGTTGTCCAGCAACTGTGTAAAGTGTTATTCGATCTTGTTTAGAAAATTCAACTAATGCCTCAATTTTACTATCATTTACTACTTCATTTTCTGAAAAACTATTCATCATATTTACAACCGCTTGATCGTTCATAGCTACACCAGAAAATAAAATATTATGTTTTTCTTGTATTCCAAAACTAGTCAATCTAATATTTTTTGGAACTATTTGATTTAAACTTGCATAAAGATTTGCAGTTGTTTTTAAATTTGAACCAAAAGCTGCAGCAATTCTTTTGTCTTCATTTATACTATCAATTTTTGCATTATATCCTTGCAAAAGATTATTTTTACTCTCGAGATCTTCTTTTAGAATTTTAGTGGCAGCTAATTTAGATGAATTATTCATTAATTTTAAAATTTTAAATGGAACAATGTGTCCAATAATACCTAAAACAAAAATCATCGATATCATTAAACAAAAATTACCTAAAGATTTTGATCTTCTGTTAGTTTTTACCTGATCAAAATTAGATAAAAGATTTACTGAAATTATTTCGTTAGTTTCTAGATTAAAAGAATTTAATTTTCTTGATGCTATACCAATTGCTTCAGATGCAAGAGATTTATTACTAAGTGAGTCAATATACTTTTTTGCATTATCAGAAATTTCAGCAGAGTCCTCAGGATTATAAAGTTTAATAACAACATCTCCCAATTGTCGCTCAATTCCTTTCGAAACATTTTTAATTTTTGACTTATCTGAAATTACTGTAATAATATTTATAGGATCAAATTCATACTTTGTTTCATACTCAACTAAATATTGTTTAATTTGAGAACCTAGTCTTTCAAAAATTTCATCCCAAAATTCTGTTTCAACACTCTCAACTTCCTCAACTGTATCAAGCAATACTTGATCTGCTTCAATAATATTTAATTCTGAATACTGAAAGCCTTTATTGGAACAAATAGTAATACTTTTCTCATCTTTTGAATAATTGAAAATAACATTTGGAGTTTCAAAACCTTCTTTCCCAAGAAGTATTCCTTGAGAGTTAACATGAGCGAAAGGTGCAAGATCAATAACAACAGGATTGTAACCTGCAAGCCTAAATATATTCGAATAAGTTTCTACAAACTTTATCTCCATAGCAACTAACACTACATCCATTACACCAAGCTCTTCATTTGTGCTCATAACAGAATAACTTGTTTCAAATTCATCTAAATTTTCAGGTGTTTCATCAAACTGATCCCAAAATCCACCTAAAGCAGTTGCTTCCCTTAAACTTTCTTCATCCATAATTGGAATTTGTAAATTATAAATTTGTGCTTTGGATGTATCTAAAGAAACGGCAATGTCTTTTGTTTTTGTCTTGATAGAGTCTAATGCATTTTTTACTTGATCACTTAAATATGTTGTAGCGGATAAAAAATCTTGGTCTTCTCCAATTCCTGCTATTTGCTGATTAGAGAAATTATCAATTTTGCAAACACCTTTTTTGTATGAAATTTCTGCAGCTTGAATAAATTTATCTCTAAAAACCACACCTATTACTTTTTCTTTTTTTGAGTGATTTTTTCCTATTAATTTAATGATAGGAGCAAAAGCTTTTGCAATAGGAGGTCCAATTTTATCAATCATATTTTTTTATAAAAACCGAATAAAATCACAATAATAAATACCGAATCGGTACACAAGCATTAGTTGTGTTACTTTATATATGTATCAATATTAAAAAAAACTTGAAAAGCTATAACTTTTAGAGCATCAAAACATTTATGAGTCTTCATGATAAATTAAAATCATATCCAAAAGAATATGATTTGTCAGATATCCACATCAGATCGAATCAACCATTTGCAATCAGAGAAAATGGTGAGATTAAAGTTTTTAGTGAAGATATTATATCGAGACAAGATATAGAAACTTTTTGGAAACAATCTTTAGATAAAGCTCAGTATGATTATTTAATTAGCAATGGTGATTTAGATTTTGCTGTTGTTGTTGATGGACAGAGATTTAGAGCAAATGGTTATTATTCTTCATATGGACCAAGTATGGTTCTTAGAAAAATTATTAGTGAGATTCCTAATATTGAAAAACTAGGTTTGCCACCTGCAGCACATGAAGCAATTACTCATAAAACAGGTTTGGTACTTGTTACAGGTCAAACTGGTTCTGGTAAATCTACTTCACTTGCGGCAATGATAGACCAAATTAATTCTCATAGAGCAGAAAACATAATTACAATTGAAGATCCTATTGAATTTGTTCATCCTGCTAAAAAAAGTATTATTTCTCAAAGAGAAGTTGGAAAAGACACTGGCAGTTTTGCAAAAGCATTGAAGTCCGCATTAAGACAAGATCCTGATGTAATTTTAGTTGGTGAGATGAGAGATCTAGAAACTATTTCATTAGCATTAACTGCCGCAGAAACTGGTCACTTAGTTTTTGGAACTTTACATGCAAGTAGCGCGTCATCAACGATTACTAGAATTTTAGACGTCTTTCCACCAGCTCAGAAAGAACAAGCACAAACAATGTTGGCTGGATCAATCAGATTAGTAATGTCTCAACAATTATTAAAAAAGAAAGGTGGAGGAAGAATTGGTTGTCATGAAGTAATGACGGGAACGCCTGCAATAAGAAACTTAATTCGAGAAGGTAAAACAGAGCAAATTCAATCTACTCTTCAGACATCTGCTAAAGATGGAATGTTTACAATGGAAAAATGTCTTGAGGGTTTAAAACTAAAAAAATTAGTTGAGTAGATTAATTTGAACTTTCAGTAAATCTTTGTTGAGGAACGATTGCAGAAAAAGTTCCAGTACCAGTACAATTACTTTCAGTTTGTTCACCGAGGCCTCGATTTACACTTGAAGGGTTTGGGTTGTTTGCTCCTTCACATTTTAAATTGAAATCTACATTACCTTTTAACTCAACTTCAACTTCTAAAAACTTTACATTGTTAGCTGTGGATTTTGTAATGATATTATTATAAAGATAGTTAGCTGCTAAAAATGCAAAAAAAGCTAAAAAGAATATTTTAATGTTATTTAAATTTTTTTTAAAATTTACCATCGTTTTAATTGTTATAGCTTTTATTCCTAAAAATTCTAATGCAAATATTTATCAATTAAGTTGTAAAAATAATAAAAATACAACTGTTTGGGTTTATTCAAATAAAAGAAAACAAATCATTTTAACAAAAATTAACAGTTCAAAAACAAAAGTAAATTTCAAGATGGATAGACAAACCCCATCATCTTTTACATCAAACGGATCAATTGGGGGATTGCAGACCAATGTAACCTATAGTCAAAATTCTAACGAGTTAGCGATGTTACAAAAATCTTTAAGAGGTTCTAATCAATTTTATAAGTGCTCTAAACCAAAACTTATTAAGGAAGAGTAATTAAAAAATTAAAGTTAAAGTTGTACCAGGACCAACCTCATTGTGTTTGTACTCACAAAATTTCGAGGTTTTTTTTATAAAGTATACTCCCAAACCACCGGGTCTGACCTTATCTAAATCTCTTGGTTTAATCGTATCTAAAGGTACTTGTTCACCATAGTCAGTTATTATTACTTTAAGCTCATCGTCATTTATAATTTCTAAATTTAAATCAATTTTTTGATCTTTTTTCATTTTATAGGAATACCTAATTACATTTTGCAAAGCTTCATCAATTGCTAGAGTTATGCTTGCTAATTCGATATTTGGTAGATTTGATTTACAAAACTTCTCTATTTTGGATCTTGTATCTTTTAACTCTGAGGGATTTGAAAGCATTTCTATATTCATAAATAAATTTCAATAGTATTACCCAATATGGGTATATTAAATTAAAAAAAATAGTTTATAAGAGAATTATGAAAAAAATCTTACTAATTTTATTTACATCATTAATATTTTTTCAAAACATAGTCAAAGCAGAAGTTGCTATGATTGGAGTTGTAGATGGAATGGTGTGCATGGCATGCCAAGCAAAAGTTGAAAAAGAACTTAAAGCTGCAACAGGTGAAGGTAATGTTGAGGTTTCATGGCCAGAAGGAGTTGCTTTTATTAACTTTGAAAATACTCCAAATTTTTCTGAAGAAGACTTTAAGAAAGTAATTGAAAACGCTGGTTTTGCTGTTGGTAAAGTTGCTACCTTAAATGAAAAAATTATTGATCCAAAATCTGGATTAATTTCATTAAATAAATTTTAATTATTTACTTTCCAGTCAGTTTCGAAAGTCACATAATTTACTTGTAAACATCGTCTTTCTTTAAGAATGCTCTTTTTTTCCATACCATGCCAAGTATTTGGTCCGCTGGTAAAAAGATAACCATAGTTATTTCTGTAAGGCAATGTTTTAACTTTCTCTAATTTTTCATTATAAAAATCAGTACCTAAATCCTCAGACTCATTAGTTTTATTTACAAAAATTAATCCTGACATTAATTTTTCTTTAATATCACAGTGTGGTTTGAGCCAAAAACCCTCTCTATCACAAATCACCTCTACCCTTACGTATGATTTTGATAAATCTTTATTAATCATTTTGGATATTATCTCAAAAGTTTCTTTTGACTGAAGTTCATTTATAAATTTTACAAGATTTGGAAATTGAGAACTATTTTCTTTTGTTACAAAACATCTAAATTTTATTGCTTTACCGCCAGAAGAAATACCTTCTCTGAATTCTGCTGCCCCTCCATCAATTGCCCGGGTTCCATCATAATTCAAATTGTGTTCACTTAAATCTGGAATATCTGCTTTAATAATCTCATCAATTGCTCCGTCAGATAAAGCATTGCTATATTCCCAATGGTCAAATGGTGTTTCATATTTTTTTGAATTATTTTTTATAGAATTTAAAAAAGACATTAGGATTGAATTTTTTCTTTTATTATTTTTGCTACTCTATTCGTTTCATCTAGCTTTTCATAGTTCCAATTTTCTATTTCTTCACCTAAGTTTCTAGTGATGTTTAGTTCTCTAAATAAATTTCTAAATCTTTGAAATCTTTTGTCATTCTTTTTTGGTAAAATATTAGCAACATAGATTGGTTTACCTGTCAAAGCAGCTTCTGAGATCATAGAACTCGAGTCACATGTAACAACTATATTTTCAGATAAAGCTAAAGCAGATAGATAGGCTTTTTTATCTACATTCATAATCACTGTATGTTTTTCTCCAAAAAACTCTTTGGCGTAATGAATGGTATTTATAGGCGTTCTCATTGATGGGATTACTACTAATTGGAAATCATGTTTCTTCATTAATTTATAAAACATTGAGAAAATATGTTTCATATTTTTAGTTGAATAATCATAATATTTTGTTGGTCCTCCCATAATTAAGCACCAAATTTTTCTTTCGTCTTGTTTGATAAATGATTTTAAATAATCTTTATTTTCTTCAATTTCTTTCTCTGAAAGATAATGAATAGCTCCCTTTGTGCTAATAACATTTTCACCTTTAATTCCATCATGTTCTGGGGCTACAATAAAATCGAAATGATTAAAATCTATTTTTGGATTTTGAATATGAATATTAAAAATTTTTTTTTTAGAAATACTTTTTAAGTGGATAGATGGAATTACACTCTTTCTCCCACACGAGATTATTAAATCAAAATCATTATCTTCAATCTTTTTATAAACATTTTGAGAAATTGGGGTAAATTTAGGTGGAACAAGTTTCCAAATACTTTTTAGTTCAACCTTGTGGTGAGTAAAATCAATATCAAGTGCTTTAGCAAGTCCCTCGACTTGACTAATCATTCCGTGCATCCCTTGAGTTAATAATAAACCTTTTAATTTAGACATTAATCACTATATAGCTTTCATATGAGTCAAAATCCAACTAAACACACAAAAGTGTTAATAATTGGATCTGGTCCTGCCGGATACACAGCTGCTGTTTATGCTGCACGAGCAATGTTAAATCCTATCCTTGTTCACGGAGCTCAACCAGGCGGGCAATTAACAACTACAACTGATGTGGAAAATTTTCCAGGCTTTGCGGAAGTAATTCAAGGACCATGGCTAATGGATCAAATGAGAGATCAAGCAAAAGCTGTTGGAACAGAAATGATTGAAGATCATATCGGCTCAGTAAATTTAAAATCTACACCATTTGAAGCTGTCGGTGACAGTGGTCAAAAATATACTGCAGATAGCATAATTATTTCCACTGGTGCACAAGCAAGATGGTTAAACATTAAATCTGAACAAGAATTTAGAGGATTTGGAGTTTCAGCATGTGCTACATGTGATGGTTTCTTTTTTAAAGATAAAGAAGTTGCTGTAGTTGGAGGTGGTAATGCGGCAGTAGAAGAGGCAATGTTTCTTACAAAATTTGCATCAAAAGTAAAATTAATTCATAGAAGAGATAGTTTAAGAGCAGAAAAGATGCTTCAAAAAAAATTGATGGAAAATAAAAAAATTGAAATTGTTTGGGACTCTATAGTTGAGGATGTTTTAGGTGATAGTGAGCCTAAAAATGTTAAAGGTATAAAAATTAAAAATTTGAAAACTGAAAAAACAGAGGAAGTAAAATTAGATGGATTGTTTATTGCTATTGGTCATGATCCTGCAACTCAACTTTTCAAAGATCAATTAGAAATGGATAAAGAAGGTTATTTAATTACAAAACCAGATTCTACAGAAACAAATATTCCTGGAGTTTATGCTGCGGGTGACGTTAAAGATAAAACTTTTCGACAAGCAGTTACAGCAGCTGGTATGGGATGTATGGCTGCATTAGAAGCAGAAAAATTCTTATCTCATTAGTGTGAGACACAATTAATAAATAATTAAAAGTAGAAATGTTATGACTGATAGAGTGCTATTAACTGGAATAAGTGGATGGATAGCAAAACATACTGCAATAGAATTATTAAATTCAGGCTACGAAGTTTTAGGAACAGTTAGAAGTGATGACGTAATTTCTCAAACAAAAGAGACAATTAGTAAATATGCTTCGATAGATAAGTTATCTTTTGTAAAACTTGATCTTTTAAATGATGAAGGTTGGGAAGAGGCTGCAAAGGGATGTAAATATATAATTCATATGGCTTCCCCTTTTCCAATGAAGGTCTCAAAAAATAGAGAAAATTTAATACCAGTTGCAAAAGATGGGACTTTAAGAGTTTTAAATGCTGGTATCAAAGCAAATGCAGATCAATTTGTAGTTACATCTTCAATAGCAGCAATGTTTAGAAAGCCAAATAGATCAAATCCTTATTCATTTAGTGAAAATGATTGGACTGATGAAAATTGGGTTGAAGGAGTTAATGATTATTTTCTATCTAAAACAGTTGCTGAAAAAGCAGCCTGGGAATTAATGGAAAGTAACGGAATTAAAAATAAACTAACTTGTATAAATCCGGGTGGTGTATTTGGGGATGCTTTGGATACCAAGGGCGGAACATCGATTGAATATGTAAGACAATTTTTAAAAGGTAAATTTCCAGCAACACCTAAATGGGGAATACTAATATCTGATGTTAAAGATGTTGCAAAATCTCATGTAGCTTGTTTAGGAAATTCAAAAGTTGGTGGCAGAAGATTAATTATTGGAAAAGAAGTTAAAACATTACTTGAGACATCAAAAATATTAGCAGAAGCGTTGCCAGAGTATGCAAAAAAACTACCTAAAAAAACTTTACCAAATTTTATGGTGAAATTTATTAGCATCTTAGACTCAAGTGCAAAAACTATGATACCTGATCTTGAATTAGAGATGAAACCAGAGACAAAATATGCTGAAGATTTGATTGGTTTTAAATTTAAACCAGCAAGTGGAGCTTTAATTGATGCTGGAAAATCAGTAGTAAGATTAGGCTTAGTATAAAAATTTTGTATAACCTCAACTTTAAATTTCAGGTATAAAATTAATTCAAATGAACAGAAGAAAATTTATAAAAACTGTAAGTCAAATTTTGATTGCTTGGGGATTAAGTCCAAAGCTCGCATTAGCCTCCGAAACTAATAAAATATTATCAGGAAAATTTTTCGTAAATGGTAAGGAAGCAGAATTAAATTTTCAAGATTTAAATAATTCTACAATTGAAACTAAAGATGAAAAATCAATTATTAAAGTAAAAGATGATTTTTATTTGATAAGACCTGAAACAAAACTTCAATTTGTCTCAAAGAACTTATTAAAAGTTATCAAAGGTTCTGTTCATGCAGTCTTTGGAAAAAGACAAGAGGAGCTAAATGTTGAAATTCCTCACGGCACAATTGGAATAAGAGGAACTTCTATTTTCATTGATATTGAGCCTAAGCAGAACAGAAGTTATTTTTGTAATTGTTATGGAGAAACAGTTCTCTATGACAAAAAAGGAAATTTATTAGAAACAGTGGTTTCATATGGACACGAATCTGGAGCACTTACAGAAGATGGAAAATTTAAACGGTATGGAATTAATTATTTAAAAAATATTTATGCTTTAAGACATCCAAAAATATTTGACGAAGAAATGGAAAAAGTTGGGTGTATCGTAGAAAATAGTCATTGTACCTTAAAATAAATTTATTTTACTAAATCTGAAATTTGATCTGACTCGAAGATTTTTTGATCAATATTACTATTCGCAAGTTTAATCATTGCTTTTGCGATTGTTTCTGAATGAATTGATCTCATTTTCTTTAATGGTCCAACAAATAAAGGATTTAGGAGTTTAAAAATAATTATTCCTATTTTCTCTCCCAGTCTAAATTCTTTTCTATTTCCCAATATAAATGAGGGTCTCATAATTCCTATTTTAGAAAAACCTAAACCTAAGATCTCTTCTTCTACAAGGCCTTTATATTTTAAATAATCTCCTGAACTTTTAGAGTTTGCGTATCCTGAAGACACAAAAAAATATGAATTAATATTATTAGATTTTGCAATTTGAGCTATTTGTTTTGGTATATCTAATTCAATTCTTTGATATTCATTTTTGTCAGGAGAATTTTTTTTTGTTGTCCCAATACAAAAATAACATTCGTCTCCAACAATCTGTTCTTTATGCTTTTCTAGATTATTAAAATCAGTTTTAATTACTTCAATCTTTGAATTGTCTATTTGAATTGGAGAACGAACAAATATTTTAATTTTAGAATAATTATCATTCTGAATAAGTTGATTTAAAACATGACCTCCAACTAATCCAGTTGAGCCAAATAGTAATGCTGTTTTCACTTCTTAAGAAAGGCTTTCGCAAAAAGATTTTATTCTATCCATTGCTTTCTTCAAATTTTGCATTGAAGTAGCATAAGAAATTCTAAAGTATCCATCTAAACCAAATGCAGAACCTTGTACGACTGCAACATTAGATTGTTCAAGTAATTTTTGAACAAACTCTGTATCTGTTTTCAATTTAGTTTTTTTATTTAACAATCCTTTGCAACTTGGAAAGACATAAAAAGCTCCGTTAGGGGTTAAACAATTTATACCATTGATGCTATTTAAACTTTTAACAACAAAATCTCTTCTTTCTTTGAATGCTTTAGATCTTTTTTTTATGAAACTTTGATTTCCATTTAAAGCTTCAACTGCAGCAGCTTGACTGATTGATGATGGGTTTGAAGTAGATTGAGATTGAATTTTACCAATTGCTTTAATGATATCTTTTGGTCCTGCAGCATACCCTATTCTCCAACCTGTCATTGCATAAGATTTACTAACGCCATTCATAGTCAAAGTTCTATCTTTTAATTTAGAATTTTGAGCAATCGTATAAAAATTAAAATTATCATATGCTATATGTTCATATATATCGTCACTCAAAATATGGACTTTTTTATTTCTAATTAAAACTTTTGCTAAATCTTCAATTTCTTTTTTTGAATATCCTGCTCCAGTTGGATTTGAAGGTGAATTTAAAATCACCCATTTTGTTTTTTTAGTAATAGCTTTTTTTAATTTACTTGGAGTTAGTTTAAATCCTTCTTCTTCTGTACACTTTACTATCTTTGGTTTACCGCCCGCTAATAAAACCATATCAGGATAAGAAACCCAAAAAGGTGCAGGAATAATTACTTCATCACCTTTATTCAAAGTTGCCATGAAAGCATTATAAAGAACTTGTTTTCCACCAGTTCCAACAGTGATTTGATCTGTGGTGTAATTAATTTTATTTTCTCTTTTAAACTTATCTACGATTGCTTTTTTTAAAGCAGGTGTTCCATCTACTGCTGTATATTTTGTGTCTCCACTTTTGATAGCTTTAATTGCAGCATTTTTAATATTATCTGGTGTATCGAAATCTGGTTCTCCAGCTCCAAGACCAATTACATCTTTTCCTGCAGCTCTAAGTTCTCTTGCTTTTTGAGTAACTGCAATAGTTGGTGATGGTTTAATTCGTTTTAAACTGTCTGATATTATGCTCATTGAAATATAAATAAATTCTAATACGCTGTTTAATATATGGAAAATACTTATCAAGATTTAATTACAGATATACAGAGTAAAAATCCAAAAATTGGTGGAAAACTCGAAGGTGGAAAAAAATTCAAAATTAAATCTGATTTTAAACCTGCAGGTGATCAACCAGAAGCTATTAAAAAATTAGTAAACGGTGCAAATAAAGATCAATTTAATCAAGTATTACTTGGAGTTACAGGATCTGGAAAAACTTTTACAATGGCAAAAGTTATCGAGGCTACTAATAGACCTGCATTGATACTTGCTCCAAACAAAACGCTAGCAGCACAACTCTATGGAGAAATGAAAACATTTTTCCCAGATAATGCAGTTGAATACTTTGTTTCTTATTATGACTATTACACTCCAGAAGCGTACGTACCAAGATCTGACACTTATATAGAAAAAGAGGCATCGATTAATGAACAAATTGATCGAATGAGACACTCTGCAACCAGATCTCTTTTGGAAAGAGATGATGTTTTAATTGTAGCAAGTGTTTCATGTATTTATGGATTAGGTTCTGTTGAGGCGTACAGTAAAATGACGCTAACTCTTCAAAAAAATTATGATTACAACAGAGAAGAAATAATTAAATCTTTAGTTGCTTTACAATACAAAAGAAATGATCAAAATTTTTATAGAGGAACATTTAGAGCTAGAGGAGAATATTTAGAAATATTTCCCTCCCATCTAGAAGATAGAGCTTGGAGGCTTTGTCTATTTGGAGATAAATTAGAACAGATAGAAGAGTTTGATCCTTTGACTGGGGATAAAGTTAGAGAACTAAGTTTAGTAAAAATCTATGCGAATAGTCATTACATAACTCCTAAGCCTACAATCGAACAGGCAGTTATTAATATTAAAAAAGAATTAGAAATAACTTTAAAAAAACATAGAGCAGAAAATAAATTATTAGAGGCTCAAAGGTTAGAAGAAAGAACTAAGTTTGATTTAGAAATGATTGAAGCAACTGGTTCTTGTGCTGGAATTGAAAACTATTCAAGATTTTTATCTGGAAGAAAACCGGGAGAACCCCCTCCTACTCTATTTGAATATTTTCCAGATAACACTCTAATATTTGTTGATGAATGTCATGTAACTGTTCCACAACTAAATGGAATGTACAAAGGAGATAGATCAAGAAAAAGTACTCTTGCAGAATATGGTTTTAGACTACCATCTTGTATGGATAATAGACCATTAAAGTTTGAAGAGTGGGATTTAATGAGAACTCAAACTGTATTTGTATCTGCAACACCAGGACCGTGGGAACTAGAGCAAACAAAAGGAAAATTTATTGATCAAGTTATCAGACCAACTGGACTAATTGATCCTGTAGTTGAAATTAGACCTGCCAAAAATCAGGTAGACGATTTGATGCACGAATGCAAAAGAGTGATTGAAAACAATCATCGTGTTTTAGTCACAACTCTTACTAAAAAAATGGCAGAAGATTTAACAGAATACCTTCATGAAAATGGAATTAAAGTTAGATACCTTCATTCAGATATCGATACTTTGGAGAGAATTGAAATAATGAGAGACTTGAGGATGGGTGTATTCGATGTTTTAGTTGGTATCAACTTATTAAGAGAAGGTCTTGATATTCCTGAATGTGCACTAGTTGGAATTTTAGATGCAGACAAAGAAGGTTTTTTACGATCAGAAACATCACTCATTCAAACAATAGGAAGAGCAGCAAGAAATGTAGATGGAAAAGTTATTTTGTATGCTGATAAAGAGACTAAAAGTATAAAAAAGGCAGTTGCTGAAACTGATAGAAGAAGAAATATTCAAATAGCTTATAATAAAAAACACAAAATTAGTGCTACATCAGTTAAAAAAGAAATTAGCGATATTTTAGAGAGTGTTTATGAAAAAGATTATGTAAAAATAAGCGAGGGTTCTAATGTTGGTGGAAACTTAAAGAAACATCTTAAAGCACTAGATAAAAAGATGAAAGAAGCTGCATCTAATCTTGAATTTGAAGAAGCTGCTAAAATTAGAGACGAAATAAGAAAGTTGGAAAGTAGCGAATTAGAAATTACATTAAACCCAAAAATAAGGCAGTATGATGTAAAAAATAAACTTTATCCTAAAGGTCGATCAACAATGGGAATGCCTGGAACAAAGGTTACAAAAAAAAGAGATAAAAAATGGAAGCACGGAAAATAATTATTACAGGTGGAGCAACAAGAATTGGTGCTGCAATTGCAAAAAAATTATCTGGTCCTAATAAAGAAATTTTAATTCATTTTAATAAATCAAAATCAAAAGCTGAGAAGTTAAAAAAAGAACTATCAAATAATGGCACTAAAGTTTACTTGGTTAAAGGTGATTTGAGTAAAGAAAATGATGTAAATAAAATTGTAAAATATGCAAAATCAAAACTTAAATATTTTGATTGTCTAATTAATAACGCTTCTTTGTTCGAAAATGATAAATTGGAGAACTTTACAACAGATAGTTGGGGGCAACATTTAAGAACAAATTTAAGAACACCCGCATTGTTATCAAAAGAATTTGCAAAAAATGTCAAAGGTACAAATAACAATATAATTAATATTATTGATCAAAGAGTTTTCAAACTAACTCCGTATTTTTTTTCTTACACAATCAGTAAAACTGGACTTTATACTTTGACTAAAACTAGTGCTATGAGTTTAGCTCCAAAGATTAGAGTAAACGGCATTGCACCTGGGCCTACTATTAAAAATCAAAGACAATCTGAAAAACATTTTAGAAAACAGTACCTAGCAACTCCTTTAAAAAGAAAGGTGGATGTTGAACAAATATGTAATGCTGTTGACTTTTTTATAAAAAATATATCTATTACAGGTCAAGTTTTAGCAATAGATAGTGGGCAAAATTTAAACTGGCAAACACCAGATATAATGGGCAAAGAATGAAAAGAAGTAATTTTAAGATTGTAAAAATAGATAAAAACAAAAGTCTTTTTAATTACGAAAAGAAAATTCTAATTAATGAACTAATTTTAAATTTAAAACTTGGCTATTATGACTTTGAAAAGAAAAAGCCTCAAAAGGTTAAATTTAGCCTAGAAATTGATTACGAGGACAAAAAGCCATCAAGTGATAAGGATATAAAATCGATTGTAAATTATGGAACAATTGTAAAATTGATAACAAAACTTGTTAAAAAAAAACATTACAACTTTCTTGAAACATTAGCTGAAGCTGTATTTGATGAATTATTCAAAGATCAAAGGATTGCTAAAATAATGTTGAAAATTGAGAAATTAGAAATTCTTAAGCAGTGTTCATCTGTTGGTATTCAAATTACCAAAAAAAGAAGTCATGATAAGCTCTGAAATAGGAAAAGAAGTAATTAAAAAAGAGCTATCGCTAGTCCCTAAACTTCCTGGTGTCTACAGGATGCTAAATGAAAAAAATGAAATCCTTTATGTGGGAAAAGCAAAAAATCTTCCTAATAGACTTAAAAGTTATGTATCTGAAAAAAATCATATAATTAGAACAGAGAGAATGTTGTCTCAAACTAGAAAATTAGAGATAACAACTACTTCAAATGAAAGTGAAGCGTTACTTCTAGAAGCAAACCTAATTAAAAAATTTAAACCAAAATTCAATATTTTATTAAGAGATGATAAGTCATTTCCATTCATCTTTATTGGTAACAAAGATAAATGGCCACAAATTAAAAGACATAGAGGAAAAAAGACTAAAGAAGGATTTTATTTTGGACCTTTTGCATCAGCAGGTTCAGCTAACTGGACTATAAAGATGATCCAAAAAATTTTTCATTTAAGAGTTTGTGATGATACTGTTTTTAAAAATAGAGAAAGACCTTGTATTCTTTATCAAATAAAAAGATGTTCTGGACCATGTGTTGGTTATGTTGAAAAAAGTGATTATCAACAAACAGTTGATGATGCTATTGAATTTGTATCAGGAAAATCAAGAAAAATTCAAAAAAATCTCTCAAGTCAAATGGAAAAGGCAAGTGAGGAATTAGATTTTGAAAAAGCAGTAATTTTAAGAGACAGAATTAAAGCTTTAAATATTATTCAATCTTCTCAAAGAATTAACGAAGCAAACTTAGTAGAGGCGGATGTTATTGCTGGATACAAAGAGTCTGGCAAAACTTGTATTCAAGTATTTTTTTATCGTTCAAAGCAAAATTGGGGTAACCAAGCTTTTTTTCCAAAACATGACCCAGATGAAAAATTAGGAGATATTTTAAATTCATTTGTTTCACAATTTTATGAAAATAAAAGTGTGCCTTCTGCAATAATTTTATCTGAGGAAATAAAAGAAAAAGTTTTAATTGAAAAAACTTTAACTCAAAAAGAAGGAAAACAAATTAACATTAGTGTTGCTAAAAAAGGTTCAAAATTAAAAGTAATTAATCAAGCAATAAAAAATGCAAAAGACAGTTTGAATAGAAAACTTTATGAAAGTCAGAATAATCGAGAACTTTTTGATGAAGTTGCAAAAAAATTCAATCTTGAAACAAATATAAATTTAATTGAGGTTTATGATAACAGCCATATCCAAGGAACAAATAGTGTTGGAGCTTTAATTGCTTATGGTGATGAGGGATTTATTAAAAAAAGATATCGAAAGTTCAATATCAAGCACAAAAAAAATGAGCAGGATGATTATGGGATGATGAGAGAAGTATTAAACAGAAGATTTAAACGTGCTGTTCAAGAAAAAGATAATTATCTCACTTTTCCTGATTTAGTATTAGTAGATGGAGGAAAAGGACAATATTCAGTAGCTAGAGAAAGTTTGAATGAATTGGGGCTTCACGATATTCCAATTATTGCAATAGCAAAAGGTAAATTTCGTAATAGTGGAAATGAAACATTTTTTCACAATGGCAGAGAATACAAATTCTCAAAAAATGACCCCACTCTATTCTTCCTTCAAAGGATAAGAGATGAGTCGCATAGATTTGCAATTAGTGCCCATAGAGCAAAGCGAAAAAAAGGAATTAGTAAATCTTTACTGGACCAAATTGAAGGTATTGGAGCAATTAGAAAAAGAGCGCTACTAAACCATTTTGGGTCAGCGAGATCTGTTGAGTCTGCTAGTTTGGATGAAATTAAATCTGTTGAAGGTGTTGAAGAAAAAGTAGCAAAAAAGATATATAACTTCTTTCACGAATAATTATGTTAAAAAAAATTCCAAATATTCTGACAATAGGGAGAATAATAATTGTGCCCTTCTTTGTTTTAGCATTTTATCTTCCAGGTTTTTATGGTGATTTAACAGCTTTAATTTTATTTATAATTGCTTCATTTACAGATTTTTTAGATGGCATGTTAGCTAGAATGTTAGGCCAAGAATCTAAATTGGGAGAACTATTAGATCCAATTGCAGATAAAATTATAGTCGCTACAGCTCTAATTTTACTGGTGATGGATGGAACAATTAGAAACTATGAAGTTATTGCAGCCATAATAATTTTAACTAGAGAAATTTTAATTTCAGGATTACGAGAATTTTTAGCAAAAGGTCAGATCAAACTTCCAGTTTCAAATCTTGCTAAACTTAAAACAGTATTACAAATGGTTGCTATCGGTCTTCTGCTTTCAGGAGATACTGGAAATAAAATAATCAACTTTGAAGATTATAATGCTCAAACTATTGGTATTGTTCTTTTATGGTTATCAGCTGCACTTACTTTATTTACAGGATATGATTATTTACGAAAAGGTATTGATCACGCAATATCTGAAGATAATAAAGACTAGGCTGCTTTTTTCTTTCTTACCAATGCTTGA
The DNA here is from genome assembly GCF_052047555.1 of Candidatus Pelagibacter sp. HIMB1746. NCBI lineage: Bacteria > Pseudomonadati > Pseudomonadota > Alphaproteobacteria > Candidatus Pelagibacterales > Candidatus Pelagibacteraceae > Candidatus Pelagibacter > Candidatus Pelagibacter sp. HIMB1746. The sequence goes on from NZ_JBNAJZ010000002.1 coordinate 96,934, forward strand.
TAACTTTCGTTAAGATCAATGATTGTATCACAAACTTTGAATTGATTTTCTGCAATACAAGAAACAGGTGTAACTTCAGCAGCAGTTCCTGTTAAAAAGCATCCTACAAAATTAGGAAGTTCTGTTGGACTAATTTTTCTTTCATGTACTTTTATATTTTTTGATTTTGCAATTCCAATTACAGTTCTTCTTGTAATTCCATCTAAAAATGAATCTGGGATTGGTGTGTGAATTTCTCCATTTTTATCTTTAAAAAATACATTGGCCCCTGTTGCTTCAGCAATATTTCCCTCGTGATCCAACATTAAAGAATCTGTGTAACCTTGTTTTTCTGCTTCATGTTTTGATAATGTACAAATCATATACAAACCTGATGCTTTAGTGTCCCAAGGTATAGTGTTAGGAGCTGGTCTTCTCCAGTTTGAAATATTTAATTTAATGCCTTCGACTTTTAGTTTTGGATCAAAGTACGATCCCCACTCCCAAGTTGCTATTGCAACATGAATTTTTGTTTGTTGTGCTGAGATGGCCATCATTTCAGTACCTCTCCAAGCTACTGGTCTTACATATCCATTTTCTACATTCTGAGTTGCAATTATTTTATTTGAAGCAGTATTAATTTGGTCTTCTGTATAAGGAATTTCAAAACCCATTCTTCTAGCAGAATGAAAAAATCTTGAGGTATGTTCCTCTAATTTAAAAATAGAACCATCATAAACTCTTTCACCTTCAAAAACACAACTCGCATAATGTAAACCATGACTTAACACATGGAGTTTTACATCTCCCCAATCAACAAGTTCATCGTTGTACCAAATTTTTCCAGATCTTTTATCGTACGGTATCATTAGTGAAAATATTTTAAAATATCAGTGAAAAATATCTTTGTATCTTTGATATGTCAATATAACTTACCCATTATGAAAGAACTTTTATATCTTAAAGACGATCAACTTAAGGGCTTAATTGAAAAATTATTTGTTAGTTACAGAGAGACATTTTCTGACTCTAAAAAAATTTTAGATAAATATTCAATTGGTGTGGCCCACCATAAGGTTATTCACCTAATTTCATCTTACGAGGGTATCTCTATCTCAGATCTGCTTAAAAAATTAAAAGTAACTAAGCAGAGCCTTAATAGAGTTTTAAAAGATTTAATAAAGTTAGACATCGTCATATTTAAGAAAAATGATCAGGATACAAGGGTTAAACATGTGTTTTTAAACGAAAAAGGAAAGAAAATATTTGAAGAAATTTTTAATTTACAAAAAAAAAGAATTTATTCAGCTCTTTTAAATTCAACTTCAGAAGAGGTTGTTAATTTTGACAATGTATTAAATAAAATAATTAATGGATAATTTTTTAGCACATATTTTAGTAGTTGATGACGACGATGGTATTAGATCATTGGTTAAAAAATTTTTAAACGAAAATAATTATTTAGTAACTACAGCTGACAGTGCTGAAGATGCAACTGACAAAATAAAAATAATAAAGTTTGATCTAATTGTGCTCGATATAATGATGCCCGGTAAGAATGGATTGGAATTTATAGAAGAAAATAAAAAAAATCTAGATACTCCAATTATACTTCTTACAGCAAAAGGAGAAGCCAAGGAAAGAATAGAAGGTCTTGAAATTGGTGCAGATGATTATTTGCCCAAACCATTTGAACCTAAAGAATTAATTCTAAGAATAAAAAACATTTTAGATAAAACAAAAAAAACTGAGCAAAAAAGAATTATTGAATTTGAAAATGTCAAAATCGACTTAAATAAACTTTTAATTATTAGAGATCAAAAAGAATTTAAAATTAATAATACTGAAAAGACAATTTTAGAAAAAATGATTAATAGTCCTGGAAAAACATTTACAAGAGAAGATATAGGAAAATTGATTAATTTGGATAAAGAAAGATCCATTGATGTTATTATTACTAGATTGAGAAAAAAAATTGAAATAGACCAAAAAAGTCCTAAGTTTTTGCAAACAATTAGAGGTGCAGGATATGTTCTCTGGATTGAGTAATTTCTTTAAAAAAGTTTTACCAAAAAGATTATTTTATAGAGCACTCTTAATTGTTGCGGTCCCTGTAATTACTATCCAATTAATAATCACCATCGTTTTCTTTGATAGTTTGTGGATTAAAACTAATAAAGGTATGACCAGAACTCTGGTTAATGAGATTAGTGCTTTTATAGAAGCTTATCAAAATGAGGAAAATGATAAGCAAGAAGTGAATAATCTTTTTTCATTGTTTCTAGATTTAAATATTGAATTGGTAGTTAATGAAAAATTAAGTGATCAAAATAAAGAAAGATGGTTTAGTCCAATTGATCGAACTTTAAGAAGAGAATTGAAGTCTAAATTTTCTCCTGAGATCTTCTGGTTTAATACTACAAACTATAAAGAACTAGTTGATTTAAGAATAAAATATGAAGATGGATATTTTAAATTTTTAGTTCCAAAAGATCGAGTCACTAGTACCTCTGCAAGAATATTTGCACTATGGATTACAGTTCCTGCAATTATAATGGTTATTATTTCACTAATATTTTTAAAGAACCAAACGAGACCAATTACAAATTTAGCTCGCGCTGCTGAAAGATTTGGAAAAGGAGAAGACATAGAAGAATTTAAACCCTCGGGAGCACTCGAGATACGTCAAGCAGGTCATGAATTTGACAAAATGAGAAAGAGAATTGAGAGACATCTTAATCAGAGAACTGAAATGTTATCAGGTATTAGTCATGATTTAAGAACTCCTTTAACAAGAATGAAGCTACAATTAGCTTTTCTTAAAGATAAAGATGCAGTTGATAAGTTAACAGATGATATTAACGAAATGGAAAAAATGCTTAATGAATATCTGCAATTTACAAGCTCGTCATATGTTGAAAAAGACGAAATGTTTAATCTTTCAGAACTAATAGAGGAAATTATAAAAAAATATAATAATAAAAACATTTCTCATAATTTAATTCCTAGAATTTACATTAATGGCAGAAAGAACCTTATCAATAGATCTTTAAATAACTTGATTGATAACGGATTAAAATATGCAAACAAAGTTGAAATAAGCCTAACCAAAAAAAATACAAACCTATTTATAATTATTGATGATGACGGTCCAGGGATACCTAAAAAAGAACATGAAAACGTATTTAAACCTTTTTATAAGATGGACAAAGGTAGAAATGATTCAAAATCTAGTGTTGGTCTAGGACTGTCAATTGCTTCTGATATTATCAAATCCCATGGTGGTAACATTATGCTGGAAAAATCAAAATTTAACGGGCTAAGAGTTAAGATCTTTTTGCCGGTCTAGTTTTCTTCCTTTTTTTTGTTTCTAATTTTGAAATTTTATTTTCTAAATTTTCTACTCTCTTTGAAAGAATCTCAAATTCATCCTTGCTAGTAAGTTTCATTTTAAAAACAAATTCATCTCTCTTTGACTTAAATATATTTAAGATTTCAGATGATAAATCTTTTGAAGTTATTAATCCCTGCTCTAGTAGTTTTGCAAATTTATCAATTATAAATTTAGAATTTTTCATATTTGAGATATACAATATAGATATAATTTAAAATGTTCATCAATAATTTTGACCCAGTTGCAATAGAAATATTTTCTTTAGAAATTAGATGGTATTCTCTAGCTTATATAGCTGGTATTTTATTTGGATGGTTAATAGCAAAAAAACTGTTCTTAAAGAATTCTGAAATAAATAAAAACTTTGATGATTATATAACGTACTTAATCATCGGAATTATTTTAGGTGGAAGAATTGGTTATGTATTATTTTATAATTTTGAATTCTATATCAATAATCTTGTAGATATCTTAAAAGTATGGGAAGGCGGCATGTCTTTTCACGGAGGAGTAATTGGTATTGTTATCGCAACTATATTGTTTGCAAAAAAAAATAATCAAGATGCGTTTTTATATTTAGACGTCGTCGCTCTAGTTGCACCTATTGGAATATTTTTTGGAAGAATTGCAAATTTTATAAATTCTGAACTTTATGGAACTATAACTAATTTACCTTGGGCAGTTACTTTCATGCAAATAGATAATCAACCACGACATCCCTCACAAATTTATGAGGCATTATTAGAAGGTTTAATTTTATTTTTAATTTTAGTTTATTTTAGAAGTAAAGGGAATTTTGCAAAAGCTGGATTTATTTCTGGATTATTTTTAATTTTCTATTCAATCTTCAGATTTATTGTGGAATTTTTTAGAGTTCCAGATGATCAATTGGGATACTTAATATTAAATTTAACTATGGGTCAGTTAATAAGTTTTATCTTTTTGATAATTGGATTAATTATTTTCTTTTTGAAAAAAAATGAACAAGTCGACTAATTTAACTCTAGATCAATTTATAAATCACGCTCTTTACGATAAAGAAAATGGTTATTATATGAAAAAAAATCCCTTTGGAAAGGAAGGTGATTTTATTACGTCTCCCAACATCACAAGATTATTTTCAGAAATAATTGCGATTTGGGTAATAACTTTTTGGAAAAGCATTGGTTCACCTAAAAAATTTAACTTAATTGAACTTGGTGCTGGTAATGGAGAGATGATGAAAGTTGTATCTGAAACATTAAAGAATTTTCCTGATTGTTTTAACTCCTGTAATTTAATGATTCATGAAAAAAGCTCATATTTAATCAATGAACAAAAAAAAAATTTAAATTCTGAAAAAATAATCTGGGTAAATGAAGTTGAAATCGATAACACATTTCCTTGCATTTATCTTGCAAACGAATTTTTTGATGCACTTCCAATAAAGCAATTTTTTAAAAAGGAGAATAATTGGTTTGAAAGGTATGTTAATTTAAAAACTTACAAAAAGGCTGAGTTCAATGATAAAGAAGTTGATATTAAAACAATAGAGCAAGAACTTAAATTTGAAATATCAAAGGACCAAGATGTTATTGAATACTCTCCGGAAGCGTTTAAATATCTAGAGAAAATTTGTAAAATTATTGAGAACAGAGATGGTGGACTTTTAATAATTGATTATGGATATTTAGATCTGAAAATAAAAAATACTATTCAAGCAATAAAAGATCATAAATTTTCAAACATATTAGAAGATATTGGCGACTCTGATATCACATACAATTTAAATTTTAATTTATATGCTAATTATATTAATCAATTTGAAAAACTAGATCATCTAATTACTAATCAAAAAAAATTCTTAACAAGTATGGGAATTTTGCAGAGAGCAGAGATTGTAAGTAATAATATAGCCTTCTCACAAAAAACAGATCTATTTTATAGAATTAGACGTTTAATTGATGAGAAACAAATGGGGGAGTTGTTTAAGGTAATGTTGATTAAAATTAAAAACAATAAATTTAAAACAGGTTTTCAAATTGATTAAATCTAAAAAACTTTCAAAATATAAAGCTATTAAACATGGTTTTTTTAATAGCATCGGTGGTGTATCAAAAAATATTTATAAAAGTTTAAATTGTGGTCCAGGTTCAAATGACAATAGTGCAAATGTAAAAAAAAATTTAAATATTGTTAGAAAAAAAATTTCTAAGAACTCAAAAAATATTTTTTTACTTAACCAAATTCATAGTAATAAATTCGTGTTTATTGACAAAAAGCATAAATCAAAAATAAAACCTAAGGCTGATGCAATTATTACTGACCAAGTAAATTTACCTATTGCGGTTTTGACTGCAGATTGTGTACCAATACTTGTTTTTGACAATCAGAGAAAAATGATAGCTGCAATTCATTCAGGATGGAAAGGTGCCTTTAAGGGAATAGTATCAAAAGTGATTAAATTTATGATTAAGAGAGGATCCAAAACAAAAAATATTACAGCAGTTATAGGTCCATCAATATCAGTTAAAAATTATGAAGTTCAAAAAGATTTTTATAAAAAATTTATAAGAAAAGACAAAACAAATCATAAATTTTTTAAAATGGGTAAAGAAAAGTTATATTTTAACTTATCTAGTTATGTTAAATCATTAATTCTTAAGTCTGGTGTAAAAAAAATAGAAAAAATTGACGTTGATACATTCAATGCTAAAAATAAATTTTTTAGTGCTAGAAGATCAAAAAGTTTAAATCATGCTGATTATGGTAGAAATATTTCAATAATTATGCTTAATTAGGTTTTTTCATGAAATTATTATCAGGAAATAGCAACAAACCTCTTAGTAAGAATATTGCTAAATATTTAAAATCTAAATTAGTCAATTCAAGTATTAGAAATTTTTCTGATGGTGAAATTTATGTTGAGATTAATGAAAACATAAGAGGAAATAGTATTTTTATTATTCAATCTGTATCTTCTCCAGCTAATGATAATTTAATGGAACTTTTATTATGTATAGATGCTTTGAAAAGATCATCTGCCAAAAATATAACAGCTGTAATTCCATATTTTGGTTATGCAAGACAAGATAGAAAAGTTGTCCCAAGAACTTCAATTTCAGCAAAACTAGTATCAAACTTAATTACAAAATCAGGAGCAGATCGTGTTGTAACAGTAGATTTGCACGCAGGACAAATTCAAGGATTTTTTGATATTCCAGTAGATAACTTGTTTGCTACTCCTATTTTTGCAAGACACGTTAAGAAAAAAATTAAAAATAAAAATATGATTTGTGTAGCGCCAGATGTGGGTGGTACTGAGCGAGCAAGATCTCTTGGAAAACTTTTAAATGTTGGTTTAGCTATAGTAGATAAAAGAAGACCTAAGCCAGGACAATCTCAGGTTATGAATGTAATTGGGGATGTAAAAGGTAAGACATGTATAATTGTAGACGATATCATCGACTCTGGTGGAACAATTGTAAATGCAGCTAAAGCTCTAAAAGATAGAGGTGCAAAAGAAGTTTACGTTTATATTACTCACGGTGTACTTAGTGGCGAAGCGGTCAAAAAAATTAAAAATTCTGTTATCAAAAATTTAGTAATTACAGACACAATTGATAATAGTGACAAAATAAGAGGTGTAAAAAACATTGAAGTTTTATCTATTTCAGGGCTAATGGGTGAAGCAATTAAAAGAATATCAAATTCTACTTCTGTATCTGATTTATTTAAATAATTACCTTGTGTTATTAAGGATCTTGAGCTAAAAACCCTTGTTTTTATGAATACTTTAGAAGCTAACATCAGAGATACTAAAACAAAAGGCGAGCTTAACTCACTAAGAGATAATGGAGAAGTTCCGGCTATAATTTATGGTGGTGAAGCTCAAAATGAAAAAGTTTCTATATCTAAGAAACTGCTAAAGTCGATGTTAGAAGACTCAAATTTTTTATCTACAATTCTTACATTAAATGTAAACGGTAAACCACAAAATGTACTTCCAAGAGAAGTAAAATATCACATCTTGTCAGACGAACCTATACATGTTGATTTTTTAAGAGTTGTGCCTGGTCTAAAAATTAGAATTGAGGTTCCAGTTAAATTTATTAATCACGAAAAATCACCTGGATTAAAAAAAGGTGGAGTATTAAATATTGTAAGAAGAAAAGTTGAATTAAAATGTCCAAGTGAAAAAATACCTGACAATCTTTTAATTGATTTAGATGGTATTGATATTGGAGTAAGTTTTAAAATTTCATCAATTAATCTAGATCCTGAAGTTGTACCAACTATTCAAGGTAGGGATTTCGTTATTGCAACACTTGCGGCTCCAACTGTAATGAAAGAGCCAGAAAAACCAGCTGAAGCTGAAGCTGCAGAGGGTGAAGCTGGTGCCGCAGAGGCTGCTGCACCAGCTGAAGGCGATAAACCAGCTGCTGAAGGCGAAGAAAAGCCTGCTGAAGAAAAAAAATAAATTATTTAGACTGAAGTTTGTTTTCCATTAAAAAATTTTTATGCTTTTATTTGTAGGACTAGGTAACCCAACGCCCGATAGTGAAAATAATAGACATAATGTAGGTTTTAAAATTATAGACTCGATAAATAAAAAATTTGGTCTATCAAAACAAAAACCAAAATTTAAAGGTTTGCTTACAACAGGAAATGTTGGAGACAAAAAAATATATGCAATTAAACCTTTAACTTTCATGAATAATTCAGGAATTTGTATAAGAGAATTAATAGAATATTTTAAAATTGATGCCGAGGATGTCATAGTTTTTCATGATGATTTAGATGTAGAATTTGGGAAAATTAAAGCTAAGTTTGGTGGATCTAGTGCAGGTCATAATGGTATAGCTTCAATAGATAAATTTATTGGTAAAGATTATTCTAGAGTAAGAATTGGTATTGGAAAACCAAAAGATAACATGGAAGTAAGTGATTTTGTACTTCAAAATTTTGATGAAGATGAAATGGTTGGATTAGAAAAAATTACAAATAATATTACTGAGTCAATTTCAATATTAATTGAAAAAAAATTAGATCTATTTTCAAGTACAGTTAATAATAAATAATGAGTTTTAAATGTGGAATTGTTGGTTTGCCAAATGTTGGTAAGTCTACGCTTTTTAATGCACTAACAAATTCTAGTAAAGCACAAGCAGCTAATTTTCCATTTTGTACAATTGATCCAAATGTTGGTGTAGTTCCCGTACCAGATGAAAGATTGTCCAAATTATCAAAAGTCTCTAACTCTAAAAAGGTAATTAATACTACAATTTCATTCGTTGATATTGCTGGTCTTGTAAAAGGAGCTTCAAAAGGAGAAGGATTAGGAAATAAATTTCTTTCTCATATCAGGGAAGTTGATGCTGTAATTCATATGATTAGATGTTTTGATTCAGATGATATCCAAAATGTTAATCCTGACGTAAACCCAGTGAGAGATTTGGAAATTATTGAAACTGAAATGATGCTTGCAGATCTTGAAAGTATTCAAAAAAGATTGGAAAAAAATAACAAGAAAAATGTAGATGAGGAACAACTTAAAATTTTAGAAATTGCTCTTGATTGCATAAATAATGACAAAGATATTTCGGTTCTAAAAACACAATTTGATACCAAGCAATTAAATCAAAGCGGTTTATTATCAATAAAACCAAAAATATATGTCTGTAATGTTGATGAACAAAGTGTTCAGAACGGTAATAAATATACAAATGATTTCATAGAAAAATTTGGGAATGAAAATACACTAATTGTATCCGCTGATATTGAAAATCAAATTAATGAACTACCTGCTGAAGAGAAAAAAAATTATATGGAAATGATAGGTTTAAAAGAAACTGGATTAAATATGTTAATTCAAAAAGGTTACAATATACTAGAACTAGACACTTATTTTACATCAGGTCCTGAGGAAACAAGGGCATGGACAATTAAAAAAAATTGTACAGCTCCTAAGGCCGCAGGCGAAATACATACTGATTTTGAAAAAGGCTTTATACGAGCTGAAACTATTTCTTATGAAGATTTTATAGCAAATGATGGCTGGGTAAATTCTAAAGCAAATGGGAAAATGAGATTAGAAGGAAAAGATTATATTGTTAAAGATGGAGATGTGTTAAACTTCAGATTCAACACGTGACCAGATTTTCTTCATACTAAAGTAAACTAAAATAGTTAAAATAATCAAATATACTATAGCTTTAAATCCCATTTGGTGTCTTGCTTCTAAATGAGGCTCCGCAGCCCACATTAAAAATGTTGTTACATCTTTTGACATCTGTTCAACTGATGCATTAGTGCCATCACCGTATTCTACTATTCCATCTGATAATGGCGCTGCCATTCTGATCTTATTACCATACATATATTTGTTGTAATAAACTCCATCATCCAAAGTTACTCCGCTTGGTGGATCTTCATAACCTTGAAGTAAAGAATAAATATAATCAACTCCACCACCTCTAGCCTTAACTAAAACAGACATATCTGGTGGATAAGCTCCTCCGTTAGCTGCTTGTGCGGCTTTTACATTGTCGTATGGCATCACAAATTTATCTGAAAGTTTTCCAGGTCTAATAAACATTTCACCATCAGCGTTTGGTCCATCTGTAACTTCAAAAGAAGCAGCGATTGCTTTTGCAGCTGCCTCTGAAAACTCTGGTCCACCCTCTTCTGATAAATTTCTATAGCTCAAATATTTCATTGAATGGCAAGAAGCACAAACTTCCGTATAAACTTGATATCCTCTTTGAAGAGCTGCTCTATCAAATTTTCCAAAAAGACCTTTAAAACTCCAATCTGTTTTAAGATAATCTACTTTTTCTGCAGCAAATGTTTGGACGCTATTTAGAGAAAAAAATGAAAGTATTAAAATTAGTTTAAATAACTTTTTCACTTTATTTTATTTTACTTTCTCTGTGTTTTGCAGCTGCTAAGTTTGTTGATCCACCTAAAATAGGCTCTGTTATACTTAGTGGAACAGGTAATGTTCTCTCTTTAAATCCAAGCACAGGGAGAATAACCAAGAAATGTAAGAAATAATAGGCAGTGGCTACTCTTGCAATTAATAAATAAAGACCTTCTGCAGGCATTGCTCCCATGTAACCAAGAATTAAAACGTCTGCTACTAAAATCCAGTAAAACTGTTTATACAAAGGTCTAAATACTGCTGATCTAATTTTTGAAGTATCTAACCAAGGTAAAGCTGCAAGTATTAAAATAGCAGATAGCATTGCAATTACTCCAAGTAGTTTATCCGGTACCGATCTTAGTATTGCGTAAAAAGGTAACAAGTACCATTCTGGAACTATATGAGCTGGAGTTACCATAGGATTTGCCTCTATGTAATTATCTGCGTGACCCAAAATATTAGGCGTATAAAAAACAAAAAATGCAAAAACAATCATAAACATTAATAATGCAAAACCATCTTTAATAACAATGTATGGATGGAATGGGACAGTATCCTTAGATGGTTTTTTGATATCAATACCAACTGGATTATTATTTCCAGGTACATGCAGGGCCCATATATGTAAAATTACAAGTCCTGCTATCAAGAATGGAATTAAGTAATGTAGAGTAAAAAATCTTGTTAAAGTTGGATTATCAACTGAATATCCACCCCATAACCATGTTACAATTCCCTCACCTACTAACGGGATTGCACTAAATAAATTTGTAATAACAGTTGCTCCCCAGAAACTCATTTGTCCCCAAGGTAGGACGTAGCCCATGAATGCAGCTGCCATCATTAACAAGTAAATTACTATACCAATAATCCAAATTATTTCTCTTGGTGCTTTGTAAGAACCATAAAATAACGATCTAAAGATATGAATATACACAGCAAGAAAAAACATCGATGCACCATTTGCATGTATGTATCTAATTAACCATCCGTAGTTGACATCTCTCATTATATGCTCAACACTTTCGAATGCCATGTCAGCATGAGCAATGTAATGCATTGCCAAAGTTAATCCTGTTATAATTTGTGTGATTAAGCAAAAAGTTAAAATTCCTCCAAATGTCCACCAGTAATTTAAATTTTTTGGAGTAGGATAATCCGTTAAATGATTTGCAAGAGTTAGTAACGGTAATCTATCATTAAACCATTGACCAACTTTTGATTTAGGTTGATAATCGTGATCACTCATAACAACTGTACTATCCTATTTTAATTGTGTTGGCGTTTACGAATTCATATTTTGGAACTTCCATATTCCAAGGAGCTGGTCCTTTTCTAATTCTTCCAGAGGTATCATAGTGAGAACCATGACAAGGACAAAACCATCCATTATAATCACCTTTGTCATTCAAAGGCACACATCCTAAATGAGTACAAACTCCAAGCATGACTAGCCATTCAGGATTTTTTGCTCTATCCTCATCTTTTTCTGGATGAATTAATTCTTCCATTTTAACAGATCTTGCTTCGTCGATCTCTTCTTGTGTTCTTCTTCTGATGAAAACTGGTTTTCCTCTCCATAGAACTGTAATTGTGTTTCCAGGTTTGACTGAACTTACATCTACCTCTGTACTTGCTAATGCTTTAACTGAAGCATCTGGGTTCATTTGATCTACCATAGGCCACACTACTGCTGCGGCTCCAACTGCACCTACAGCTGTGGTCGCTGTAAATAAAAAATCTCTTCTTTTTTTTGGCTTTTTATCTGACATTTTAAATAGTTTTTTGTTAAAAAATTAATTTAATATACGATTTCTTATAAGATAACAGTAATTTTTCTACTGAAAGAATGACACATTACAGATGAGACCTAGACCTAAAATTTCACTATACGAGCCAGATATTCCACAAAATACAGCTGCAATTATACGAACGTGTGCCTGTTTAGGGGCGGAATTAGAAATTATTGAGCCTTGTGGATTTTTATTATCTGACAAAAGATTTAAAAGAGTTGTCATGGACTACATGGACTATAGTAAAATTAAATTCTACCAAAGTGCAGAACATTTTTTTGAAAAAAAAAAGAATCAAAGAATTGTTTTAATGACAACAAAGGGTTCTATAAATTATACTAAATTTAATTTTAAAGCTGATGACACAATATTATTTGGAAGAGAGAGCGCTGGTGTTCCAGAGAAGGTTCATAAGCTGATTGGTGATCGTCTAAAAATTCCAATGAATGAAAATGCGAGATCTCTAAATATAGCGTCCTCAGTTGCAATAGTTTTGGCTGAAAGTTTAAGGCAAAATAATTTGATATAATATGGACAATTCAATAAAAAAAGACCTAGCTAGCAATTGGTTCAAATTATTACAAAATGCAATTTGTAATGACATACTTGAATTGGAAAATGACAAAATTAAATTTGAATCAACTTCTTGGAAAAGAAACTCTAAAAAGGATGAAGGAGGTGGTGAATATAGAATTTTAAAAAATGGGAAAATTTTTGAAAAAGTTGGAGTAAATTTTTCAAAAGTATATGGAAAATTTCCTAAAAAATTTCAAAAAAATATACCAGGAGCTGAGAAAGACCCAAGATTTTGGGCCTCAGGAATTTCAATAGTTATGCATATGCAAAATCCCCACATTCCAGCTATGCATTTTAATACAAGATATATCAGCACTCAAAAAAACTGGTTTGGAGGGGGGATGGATGTAACCCCAGCTATAAAAGATGATAATGAAAAAAATAAATTTCATAAAACTTTGAAGTTAATGTGTGATCAACATAATAAAAATTATTATAAAAAATATAAAAAATGGTGTGATGAATATTTTTATTTACCGCACAGAAAAGAAGCTAGAGGAATTGGAGGAATTTTTTTTGACTACAAAGATGATAATTTTGAAAAAGATTTTAAATTTGTAAGGGATGTTGGGATTACTTTTCAAATGATTTTTAATGAAATTATTAAAAAAAAAATTAAGAAAAAATGGTCTTTAAAAGAAAAAGAGATGCAGTATATTAAAAGAGGTCGTTACGCAGAATTTAATTTACTATATGACAGAGGGACTAAATTTGGATTACAAACTGGTGGTAATGTTGAAGGAATTTTAATGTCGTTGCCTCCCTTAGCAAAGTGGAAATAAAAAATGGAAAAAGAACCTATAACTTTAAATGGGCTAAAAAAATTAGAGGAAGAATTAATTTTTTTAAAAGAAAAGAAAAGACCTGAAATAGTTGCTGCAATTGCTGAAGCAAGATCGCATGGAGATCTCAAGGAAAATGCAGAATATCACGCTGCAAAAGAAGAACAGTCTCATAATGAAGGTAGGATTACTGAAATAAACGACATAATAGCCAGAGCTAATGTGATTGATGTAACTAAATTAAATAATGAGGGTAAAGTAATTTTTGGATCAACTGTATATTTAGAAGACTTAGATAGTGGAGAGAAAATAAATTATAAAATTGTTGGAAAAGATGAAGCTGACTTAAAACAAAAATTAATTTTCTTTCAGTCCCCAATTGGAAAAGGATTAATAGGTAAAAATAAAAGTGATCTTGTAGAAATAAGCACCCCTTCTGGAACAAAGAATTTTGAAATTAAAGACGTTAAATATATTTAGCTTTTTGCAATTTTTTCCACCTGTTTATCTGAAATTTGAAATCCATTTTGAACCCAGGTTTCTTCTATAAGTTTCAACTTATTACCTAAAATTTTACCCTCAGGAATTTTATACTTAGACATTAAAATATTTGCTCCAATTTTTAATTCAGGCAAAGTTTTGTTTTCATAAATTTTAAGTAATTTTAATAATTTATTCTCCACTTTGCTTGAATAGAACAATTTAAAATTAATTATATCAATCACGGTTTGTCTGCCATTATAGTAAAATATTTTATTAAAGTTTTTTTCAGTAAAACTTTTAATATTCACCTTTTCTTTGAAAAAATAATGAATTAATTTGAGCCTCTTTTGATTTTTTTTTGAGATTTTAAATTTATAAATAAAATAATCTGTATTGTCTGTTTCATCAATAATCAGTAATGCAATTACAAAAATAAAATCAAAGTTGCTAATAATTTTAGAACTGAATGAATTTAGCTTCTTAAAATGATTAATATTTTTAAATTGTGGAAATACTATTTCTAATATTTCTAAACTTTGTTGATCTTCAAATAATTTAAGAAAATTTTTTGATTTAACTGTCTTTTTAAATTCATCTAATAATCTTTCAGAAGATAAGTTCGAAATACCTTTGATATTTTTTTTAAATATTTTAATTATCTCTGTTTTGTGATTTTCATTTGAGTAATTAATATGAAAACGGAAGTATCTTAATATTCTTAAATAATCCTCTTGAATTCTTTTTTCTGGATCGCCAATAAATTTTAAAACACCTTTGTCTAAATCTAGCTTACCATTTTGTGGATCAAATAAATTTCCCAAACTATCAGAGTAAATAGCGTTAATTGTAAAATCTCTTCTTTTTGAATCTTCTTTCCAATCAGAAGTAAATTCAACTTTTGCATGTCTTCCATCTGTCGTAACGTCTTTTCTAAGTGAAGTAATTTCATAGTTTTTTTCATTAATTACTGCAGTTATCGTGCCGTGTTCTCTACCTGATTCAAAAAATTTAATTTGATGTTTATTTAGTGCATCACAAACTTCATCTGGAGTAATGTTAGTTGCCAAATCAATGTCATCTACTTCTTCTCGATTTATAATTTTTCTAATACATCCTCCAACAAACCTTAATTCACTATTTTCAGAATAATTGTTGATTGCCTCAAAAATTTTTTTTGCAGGAGTGTTCTGGGATATGTTTTTTATATTTTTACTTATATAATTAAGATTTTTGGACCTAAAAAAAATTTTATCTAAAAATTTATCCATATATATGGCTGGGGCGCTAGGATTCGAACCTAGGATGCAGGTACCAAAAACCCGTGCCTTACCGCTTGGCTACGCCCCAATATTATAGTTCCTATAACACAAAAAAAATAAATTTATATAGTTTTTGATACATACAACCAACAATTTTTAAATTTCCTCTTAAATTGAACTTTTGCTGAATTACAGTCTTTGACTGATTTATAGTATGCAATAACTGTAGATCCAGACCCAGTCATTCTTACAAACTCAGGATTGTTAGTCTTTTCTAAAAATAACTTAATCTTTTTTATTTGTGGGTATTTTGAAATTGCAACATCTTCTAAGGTATTACTTTGATTTTTTAAAAATTTATAACCAAACATATTTTTTCTTGGATTGTTAAATTTTGGTTTTGTAAAATTTTTAACGTTAGAATAAATTTTTTTTGTCGCACAACCAAAATTAGGCTTTATTAAAAGTATATTTAAAATCGGGCAATTTAAAAATTTTTTAATTTTATTGTTTGAAAGTAAAACAGAGCTAGACGGGTCTATACCTAAAATAACATCAGACCCTATTTCAGAGCAAACCTCCAAAATTTTCTTTTCGCTAATTTTAATTATCTTTTTTTTATTTAAAAAATTTAAAATACTCGCAGCATTTATAGAACCACCACCAAGTCCAGCTTCTTGGGGAATATTCTTTGTTATAGAAACTCTAAATTTTTGATTTATTAACAATTTTTCTCGATCTAATATTTGAAAGAGTTTTTGAACAGTATTTTTTTTTCCAATACCTTTTGCAAATTTTCCTTGAAAAGAAATATTATGTTTTTCACCTCCTTTTTTTTTTATTGAAATAACATCATACAAATCAATAAAACTAACGATGCTTTCAATTTTATGTAATGATTTATTTTTTCCAGTTACATTGAGAGCTAAATTGATTTTAGCATGAGACTTTAAATTTAATTTCATTGAATAGATTTTAAGCCAACAATCAATTTTTTGTTTATATTTTCTCTCATATCATCTTCAGTATCGTCAAAACTCAACACGCTATTCCAAAAATATCTTGCCTGAATTTTTTGATCTAGCTTCCACAATATATCTCCATAATGATCATTTACTATTGGGTCATCGGGCATTAATTCTACAGCTCTTTTTAAATATTTTTCTGCTTCTTTATATTCGTCTATCAAGAAATATGCCCAACCAATTGAGTCAATAATATAGGGATCATTACTTTTTAATTCATATGCTATTTTTAACATTTCCATCGCTTCATCTATTTTGTAATCACGTTCTAACCAAGAATAAGCAAGATAATTTAGGACGTATGCATCATTAGATCTTATTCTTAATGCATGAAGTAAATCTTCATCTGACTTCTCATAATTACCTAATCTTTCGTAACTCCCACCTCTTCTATATAAAATATCCGATTTAATTATAGAGGTGTCTTCTAGTGAGGAGATTAATTTTGAATAATAATCGATTGCAAGTTCATAATTTTTAGAGTTTTTGTAAAAATTTGCTAAATCAAAAATCATCTTTGGATTAGGTTTTTCAATATTTTTAAATTTAGACTCGATATGGCTTGTGCCCTTTTCATAATTTTGTTCTTTCACTATTATTTGCGCTTCTTTTTTAACTCTAAACCAATAATAAAACTCATCAGTCTCTTTAAATTTTCTTACTATTTTTTTTACCTTGTTGTATTCACCATCTGCAAAGAAATTTTCTGCAACGAGCGATAAATTAAATTCAAATTTAGGATTTAAGTATATTGATAAATTTAAATAAAAATTTGATTTTTCAAAATTATCTTGTGATGAATAAAGGTTTGATATCAAAAATAAAAATTCACTAACTATATCATTGTGGTTTCCACATGAGAAAATTTTTTCAAAACTTTTAAACTTATTATTATCTATCCAGCTTTTGGTTTGAGTTAACAAAAGTGTTGAGCCAATATAATCAATTTGATCAATTACTGACTTTGCCTGATCAAACTCCTTATTCTGAATAAGATAATTTATATAAAAAAATATATATCTTGAATAATCACCTTGTTGATTATTAATTAAATTTAAAAAGAAAGAGCTGGTTCTTTGATCATTATAATGACATCTTTGAAATGCCTCAGCTATTAATGATAAGTTTCCAAAATTTTTCTTATTAGGTAAAAGTTTTTTATTTTTAAAAGTGTAAATGTACTGCTTTAAAGTCTCAAAAATTACTAGATTAATTCTATTTTCTTCCTGAAATCTCAAACTTTGATCTAAGTAAATATCAGCTTTATCAAAATCATTTTTTTTCAAACTATCAATTATTAATAAAACGTATGCATCAAAAAAGTCAGAGTTACTTTTTTTTGAGTTATTTTTTATAACATTTATTGCTTGCGCTACTTTGTTTTCCAATACAAGAGAATTAACGTATCTTTTTAAATAATTGTCATGGTTGTTTAGTAAAACTTTACTTAAATTGAAATATTTTAAAGCTTCTGAATTATCTCTATTTTCATAAGCTATAATACCTGAAAAATAATTAGATAAATCTCTTGAGTTGAAATCATTAAAACTTGTACTTTTAGAATAAACAGGCGTCTGATAGAATAACACTAATAATAATATGATTTTAAATATTTTAGGTATCATTTAATCCTTGTAAGGTGAAAAAATTGATAAATCAAAACGACAAATTAAACGAAGAATTAATAAATACAATAGAAGCCAATTTTGTATTTGATAAAAAACCTATTAATAGGTTTTCTGAGGTCAAAAAAGAAAGTGATATCAATCAAAGAAATAAACAAGAATTATTAGAAAATCTAAAGAAACAATTAAATTCAATTGAAAATTGTAAACTAAGAAATAATTCCAAAAATATTGTTCTTGGAGAAGGAAATATTGATAGTCCTATAATGTTAATCGGAGAAACTCCAGGTGAAATTGAAGACAAAGTTGGAAATCCTTTTAAAGGAGAAAGTGGAGAGCTTTTAGACAAAATGTTAATAGCAATAGATATTAAAAGAGAAAATATTTATACAAGTTATGCAATAAATTTTAGACCACCAGAGGATAGAAAACCAACTTCACAAGAAATTAAACGTTACTCAAACTTTTTAAAAGAACATATATCTATTATTGATCCCAAAATTATAATTTTAATGGGTAGCACAGCTATGGAAGCTGTTACTGGGATTAATGAAAAAATATCTTCAGAAAGAGGTAAATGGAAGGAAATAATTTTAAATAATAATACTTATCCATTAATGATAACTTTTAACCCTTCTTATTTAATTAGATATCCAGATAACAAAAAATATTCTTGGGAAGATTTAAAAAAAATAAGAGAAAAAGTTAAAGAGTTAAAATTAACAATTTAATGAAATTAATAGCTGGTGTTGATGAGGTCGGCAGAGGTAGTTTAATTGGTCCTGTTTATGCTGCTGCTGTCATTCTCAAGAAATCTGCGGATCCAAAAATTTTAAAAGACTCAAAAGTGTTGAGTAAAAAAAAGAGAGAATACCTTTTTAATTATATTAAAAAAAATTCAATTTGGTCATTAGGCAAAGCTTCTGTCAACGAGATTGAAAAACTAAATATACTAAATGCAAGTTTACTGGCTATGAAAAGAGCTATATTAAAATTAACAAAAAAACCAACTCTTGTATTGATAGATGGAAACAAAATTCCAAATTTAAAAAATTATAAATTAAAATCGATCATAAAGGGTGATAAAAAAATTCCCTCAATTTCTGCAGCCTCTATAATAGCAAAGGTATCAAGAGATAGATTAGTTGCTACTCTATCAAAAAAAAACAAAGGTTATCATTGGGATAAAAATTTTGGATATGGAACTAAACAACACTTACAAGCGTTAAAGAAACTAGGCATAACCAAACATCATAGAAAAACTTTCTCTCCTATATCTAGATTAACTTAATACTACATCTAGTTATCATTAAAATTCGATACACAAATCGAATCCAATTTTTTCAATCACAGGTTGACCGAAGAATCCATTTGGAGTCTAATTAATTTTTACAAATGAAATCTAATTTTAAAAATAAAATAATCAACGGAGACAGTCTCGAAGAATTAAAAAAAATTCCACGTGAAACTTTTGATTTAATTTTTGCTGACCCTCCATATAATTTACAATTAAAAGGTGAATTGACTAGACCAGATAGATCAAAAGTCAGCGCTGTAAACGACAAGTGGGATCAATTTGAAAATTTTAAAAAATATGATGAGTTTACGTATGAATGGCTTAATGAATGCAAAAGGATTTTGAAAAAAGATGGAGCTATTTGGGTTATAGGTAGTTACCATAATATTTTTAGAGTAGGAACTGCAATACAAAATTTAGGTTTCTGGATACTAAATGATGTCATCTGGAATAAAAATAATCCAATGCCTAACTTTAGAGGCACAAGATTTACAAATGCTCATGAGACTTTAATTTGGGCTTCGAAGAGTGAAAAATCAAAATACACATTCAATTATCAGTCTTTGAAATGTTTAAATGATGATCTCCAGATGAGATCTAATTGGAGTCTTCCTATTTGTAGTGGTTCTGAACGACTTAAAAAAAATGGAAAAAAAATTCACTCTACTCAAAAACCAGAATCACTTTTACATAGAATTTTACTAGCTACATCAAATAAAAATGATCTAATTCTTGATCCTTTTTTAGGTTCTGGAACTTCTGCTGCAGTTGCAAAAAAACTAGGGAGAAATTATTTTGGTATAGAAAAAGAAAAGAATTATTTTAAAGCTGCTGAGGAACGTTTAAAGGCTACCAAACCAATTGAAGATGATTTATTAGATACACTTAAAAATAATAGATCAAAACCAAGAATTCCATTTGGATCGTTGGTAGAGCTTGGGATAATTAAGCCTGGAACAAATATTTTTGATAATAAGAAAAAAATAACAGCAAGAATAATGGCTGATGGTAGCATCAAGCACAACCAGGCGGAAGGTTCTATTCATAAAGTTGCAGCTACTATTTTGGGAGCTGAAAGCTGTAATGGTTGGACATTTTGGCATTGTGATATTAATGGACGAACCTACCCAATCGATTACTTGAGACAAAGATTAATTTCTAAAAATTAATCTTTATAAATTTTACCTAAATAACTTTGCAGAAATTTTTTATTTTTTGTCAAAAGCTTTAAAAAAATATTTCTAAAAAAGATCATAATCGGATTTGATAAATGAAAAGCAAATTGATTAAAATGAGATCTTCTATTAATCATTTTTACTCTCTCTAATCTAGAATTATAAAAATCATTTTTTTGGTTAATTATAACTTCATGTAATTGATTAGCTCCTTCTATTGATTGTGAGGCTCCCTGAGCAAAAGAAGGAGAGAATGCAAAAAAAGCATCTCCAACTAAATAAATATTTTTTGGAGGAATAAATGGATTTTTACTTACAAACACTGGAAACAATTTTATATCTTCAAGGCTCTGAAATACTTTTGATGAAATTTTTTCGGATAATTTTTCTTTAATGCTCTCAATAAATGTACTTTCATTACAAAGATTGTGGTTTTTTTGCTGATCAGAATTTAACTTATTCTTCAATATCCCAATAAAATTAAAATTTTTATCATTATTAAGTGGATATAATACATAATGAAAATCTGATCCTAAAAATAAAGAAACATTCTCCTCGTTTATATTATCAAGACTTTCTTTGGATACACTGGCTCTAACAGCGATAGTGTTATTGTAAATTGGTTCTGAATTATTATTTGAAATTAATGACTTTCCTTTTGAAAATACACCATCTGAAATAACTAAATGATCACAAGTTATTTTTTCTTTATCAAAAGTTAAATTTATTAAATCATTACTGTATTCTATGTTGTCTAAACTGCAGTTAAACTGGATTGTATTTTTATCCAGTCGATTTATTAGGAACTGAAGTAATTTTGATCTTTTCAATGTTGTATACTTACAATCATCAGAATTAAATTCTGAAATATTTAAATCACAAATTTTCTTTGAATTTTTAATTTGATAAAAGTCAATTTTTTTTGGATTAAATTTCTCTTTGTCTGACAAGGAAGAGAAGCCTAATTTGTTTAATAACTTTACGCTATTAACAGATAATTGAATGCCATAACCTTCCCCTATTTCTAATGAGGTTTTTTTTTCATAAATTGTGACCTGATAATCTTTATTTCCTTTAAATAAGTTAGCTATAAACAGACCGGAAATACCTGCGCCAATAATTGCTATTTTTTTCATTTTTGACTTTCTAAAAATTTTATTATCTTTTTGGTAAATGTTGGAAGTACATAATTTTCAAGCTTTGCAGGATTTATCCAATTAATATTTTTGTCAAAGTTATGCTTCTTTTTATATTCAATTTTAATATTCATATTCATATTAGATATTTTAAAATTTAAATCTTTATCAAAATTTTTAGGATTATTTAATTGATCCATTGGAAAAATATTTAAATTTTTTAAAAAATTAAATTTATTATTTTTGATTAATAAATATTGATTATTTTTTTTATAAACATTCAATTTATAATATGTTTCCTTGTTAATTTTCTTTAATTTCACTAAATCAAAATTTTTATTTTTAAATGCTTTGCAATTATTAGATAGTGGACATTTATTACAATTAGGGTTTGTAGGTTTACAAATTAATGCACCCAATTCCATCAAAGCTTGCGCATAATCGCTTGATCTTTTTGTCGATGTCCCAAAAATTTTTTTTTGATCTTGTAAGAATTCTTTTTTAATTTGACTTTGTTTCTTTAAATACAGATATCTTTTTAATACTCTTTCAATGTTTCCATCCAAAGGAATTATTGGTTTGTTAAATGCGATTGCTGAAATTGCACTCGCTGTATAATCGCCAATACCTGGTAATGATTTTAATTCATAAAAATCTCTAGGTATTTTTTTATTGAATTTTTTAACAATTATTTGAGCAGTTTTTTTTAAATTTCTTACTCTTGAATAATATCCAAGACCTTCCCAAAGTTTGGTTAATTTTCTATCATTATATTTTGATAACTTTTCAATATTAGGAATATTTTTAATAAATCTATTAAAATAAGGTATCACAGTAGCAACCTGAGTTTGTTGCAACATAAACTCGCTAACCAATGTAAAGTATTGTTTCTTTTCTTGTGAAACCTTATTTCTCCAAGGTAAAGATCTCTTATTTATATCGTACCAATTGAGAATTTTATTTGTTATTATTAGATCTTTCATATGCAATTTAAAAATAATACTAAGCAGAGAAATACTAGCATTCAAGGATTAAGATCTTTCAAAGACACTTTGCCAAAAAATTTAAAAAAAATTATTAATAAAAAAGGTCATATATATTCAGAAACACTCAGTAATTGGAAATATTTAGTCGGGAATGAATTGTTTAAAGTCTGTTTCCCAAAAACATTCAAAAACTCAAATCGATTTGGTGTGAGTACTTTAGTTGTAATGGTTAAAAGGGGCCATGAAGTAGATGTAGAATATTCAAAAAAAAACATTTTAGATAAAATGAATAATTTTTTTGGCTACGATGTTGTTGAAAAGCTCAAATTTATTAGCTTTGATAACGAACAAAAAACTAGCAGTTTGAATGAAATTAAATCTAATAATGTGGCAATTAGTAAATATCGAGATAAAATCAAAGATGTTAAAAACGAAAAGATTAAAAAATCATTAACAGAATTAACAAAAGTTTATAAAGAAAAATGAAAAAAATTATATTACTTGCCATAATTGTTTTAGGAAGCTTTTCAAATTTAAACGCTGAAGAAATAAAAAGAATTATTGTTGGAAATAAAGACGCAAAAATAACTATAATTGCGTTTGAGTCACTAACTTGCAGCCATTGTGCTAATTTTCATAAAAACGTTTATCCAGAACTTAAAAAAGAATATCTGGACACAGGTCTTGCTAAAATAGAATTTAGACATTTTCCTTTAGATATTGCCGCCTTCAACGCTTCAAAAGTTGCTCAATGTAAAAATGATGGTAATGCTGATATTTTGGAAAGTTTATACGCCAACCAACAAAAATGGGTAAAGGGAAGCTCTATTGAAGAAGCAAATAAAAATCTTCAAATATTTTTAAAAAATGAAGGTTTCTCAATCGATTTTGAATCTTGTGTGAATAACAAAAATATTGAGGATTTTGTGTTAAATGACCGAATAGATGGTTCTAAAAACTTCAAGGTAAACTCAACTCCTACGATAATAATAAATAACAAAAAATTCGAAAAAAAACTTAATTATAAAAATTTAAAAAAAGCACTAGAAAAAATGATATAAGTTAGTGCATGGAGTTTAAAAAAATCCAATTAAATGGATTTAAATCATTTGCTGAAAAAACAAATTTCTTGATAGAAGAAGGTCTTACTGGAATTGTTGGTCCTAACGGCTGTGGAAAATCAAACATAGTAGAATCTTTAAGATGGGTAATGGGAGAGACCTCTGCAAAAAGTATGAGAGGTTCAGGAATGGAAGATGTAATTTTTTCAGGTACATCTAATAAAGCATCAAAAAATATTGCAGAAGTTTCCATAGAAGTAGAAAACAAAGAAAAAGAAGGTCCCATTCAATATCGTGAATTAGAAAACATTCAAGTTAGACGAAAAATTGAAAAAGATAAGGGTTCTAAATTTTATATTAATGACAAAGAGGTAAGAGCAAGAGATGCTCAAATGTTTTTTGCAGATCTTTCAACGGGCGCACATTCCCCTTCTATGATTAGTCAAGGAAGAATTGGAGCTTTAGTGACAGCAAAACCTACTGACAGAAGAGCAATACTTGAGGAGGCAGCTGGAATTTCTGGTTTACATGTAAGAAGACATGAAGCTGAACTTAGACTTGGCGCGGCTGAAAATAATTTAAAAAGAGCCGATGAATTACGAAGGCAACAAGAAAAACAATTGGCAAATCTTCAAAAACAAGCGGAAGAAGCTACAAAATACAAATTAATTTCAGAGGAAATAAAAAAAATAGAGGCTGGTCTATATTATCTAAGATTGTTGGATATCGATAAGGAAATAAGAATAGAAAATGAAATTAATACAGAGGCAGGAGGAGAAGTTGAAAGTTTCAACAATCAGATATCTGAACTTGAAAACTTAATAAAAACTTCAACTGATAAAGTTGCTCCACTTAGAGAAAAAAATATTGAGAATTTATCAAGAATACAGAGACTTAATTTGGAACTTCAGAACCTAGATGAGGAAAATACTAGAATTCAAGATGAAATTGAAACAATAAAGAAATCAATAAAGACTTTAGACGAAGACATAACTAGAGAAAATGGAATTATTATTGATGCTAACTCTAATGAAAAAAGATTAAAGGAAGAAAAGTCAGATTTAATTGAAGTAGATTCAAAATATTTTGAAACAGAAAAGTTATCAAACGAAGATCTAGAAAATGCAAAAAATGAACTTGAGAGAGAGCAAAAAGAAGTTGACGAAGTAGTTAATAATTTAGCTGACGATACAATTAAAATAAGCATTGGTCCTATAAAGAATGTAAAAAATTCAATTACTAGAGCAAAAGAATTAATTGATAATAATGAGATAAATCAAGCAGTTACATTACTCGATAGATGTAATATGGAATTAGACAATTTTATTAATGATTTAAAAAATGAAAAATCAAGAACAGAACTATTAAGTGTAAATGAGAAATCTCAAAATATAAAAATACTTCAAGAAAAATATGCTGATGCATATAGTAAAAATCAGTCGATAAAGAATGAATCGGTAAAAAGAAATGAAAGAATAAAAACAATAGAGACTGAGATAGAAAGCTGGAAAAATCTTTTATCCAATTCAGAAAAAATGGTAAATGAATTAACTGAAAGAAAAAATAAATTATCTAAACAATTAAATGATTTAGAAAATCAGCCAAGAGTACAAGCAGAAAGAAAAGGTCAAATTTCAGAAAATTTAAGAATTTCTGATGAAGAAAAAATAGAGAACGAAAAAATTATAGAAGAAACTGATAAAAAAATTGAAACTTTAAGAGCTCAACTAAATGAGATACAAGAGCAATCAATTCAAATTAGAGAGCGAAAAGCTAGCTCAGGTGCAACCATAGAAGGTTTACAAAAAAGAAAAAATGATTTGCTTGATAGGGTTAATACAGAATTAAATTTAACA
The DNA here is from genome assembly GCF_052047555.1 of Candidatus Pelagibacter sp. HIMB1746. Taxonomy (NCBI): domain Bacteria; kingdom Pseudomonadati; phylum Pseudomonadota; class Alphaproteobacteria; order Candidatus Pelagibacterales; family Candidatus Pelagibacteraceae; genus Candidatus Pelagibacter; species Candidatus Pelagibacter sp. HIMB1746. The sequence goes on from NZ_JBNAJZ010000002.1 coordinate 122,265, forward strand.
GAAGAAAATATTTTAGAAAATTCAAATTTATTTGGAGTTGAAGAACTTCCAAATCATGTTGATCAAGAAGATGCATTAGATAAAAAAAAACAACAAAGAGATCAATTAGGTTCTGTAAATTTAAAAGCAGACGAGGAAACTAGTAAGTATGAAGAAGAAATAAAAAAAATGGAACAAGATCGTAGTGACCTAGTTACCGCAATTGTTAAACTTAAAGATAGTATTGATGAGCTAAATCAAAAAGGAAGGGAAAGACTTGTTGAGGCATTTGAAAAAGTTAACAGAAAATTTAATGAGGTTTATACAAAACTTTTTAATGGAGGAAATGCCAAGCTTGAATTAGTAGACTCTGATGATCCATTAGAAGCTGGTTTAGAAATGTTAGTCAGTCCACCAGGAAAAAGGCTTCAATCTATAACTTTATTATCTGGTGGTGAACAAGCACTTACTGCCCTATCTTTGATATTTGCAGTATTTTTAACTAACCCTTCTCCAATTTGTGTTTTAGATGAGGTGGATGCTCCTCTTGATGATGCTAACGTTACAAGATTTTGTAGCTTGCTAGAGGAATTAATTAAAATTACTAACACTAAATTTATAATTGTTACTCACCACGCCTTAACAATGTCTAAAATGAACAGGCTATATGGGGTAACTATGCCTCAAAAAGGGATAAGCCAACTGGTAGCCGTAGACCTTCAAAAAGCAGAAAGTATGGTTGCTTAACCAGAATAAATGGCAAAAGACCCTTTTAAAACTCGCTTAGAGATTGCAAAAAGCAAGATTTCCAAGAAAAATCTTTATAACAAGAAGGATAATCCCTCACCTATTGGAACTGCATTCAAATTGAGCACAGAACTTGTTTCTGCAGTGGCCGTCGGGACAATTATTGGGTTTATTTTTGACAAGACCTTTGGTACTAAACCCTGGTTTATATTAATATTTTTTTTTGTTGGGGTGGTCGCTGGAATAACAAACGTGATTAGATCAGCAAAAAAGATGCAAAAATAAGTTAGTACTATGGCAGCAAACCCGATGTCCCAATTCGATGTTTATAGAATTGGACCTGAAATAAAAGTTGGAGCATTTGACATATCTTTTACAAACGCAAGTTTGTTTATGATTATAAGTACTGTTTCTATTTTATTAATTTTTAATTTAGGATCTAAGAAAAATTCAATCTTACCAAATAAAATTCAATTATTAGCGGAACTTAGCTACACCTTTGTTGCTAAAATGATTAGTGATACAGCTGGTTCTAAAGCAAAACCATATTTTGCATTTATTTTTTCATTGTTCATGTTTGTTTTATTTTGCAACATGTTTGGAATGATACCGTACACATTCACTGTAACTAGTCATATTATCGTTACATTTGTTCTTGCTGCATTTATCTTTATTGGCGTAACAGTAATTGGATTTATTAAACATGGTTTTGGATATTTAAAATTGTTTGTACCAAGTGGAGTACCAGCGGTATTACTTCCTTTAATAGTAGTTATTGAAATTATTTCTTATTTAAGTAGACCAATAAGTCTATCAGTTAGATTATTTGCAAATATGATGGCTGGTCATACAATGATGAAAGTTTTCGGAGGCTTTGTAATTAGTCTTGGAATAGTTGGTGGATGGCTTCCACTAAGTTTTTCGGTTGCATTAACTGGTTTGGAGATATTAGTTGCTTTTCTTCAAGCATATGTTTTTGCAATTTTAACCTGCATCTATTTAAATGATGCATTAAATTTACACCATTAATAACAGAGGAGGATATAATGGAATTAGAAGCAGCAAAAATGATCGGAGCAGGTTTAGCAGCAATAGCTTTAGCTGGTGCCGGTGTTGGTATTGGAATAATTTTTGGAAATTATTTATCAGGTGCTATGAGAAACCCATCAGCAGCTCAGAAACAATTTCCTAACCTACTTTTAGGTTTTGCACTTGCTGAAGCAACAGGATTATTTGGATTAGTTGTTGCATTGATTATTTTATTTGCGTTTTAAGTTAATGGTCAAAAAAATATATCTTCATCTGGTATTTTTAAGCTTCTTTTTTATCAAAGAAGCTTTTGCCGCTGAAAGTGGAGGTATGCCTCAATTAAATCCAGAGTTTTGGGTTTCTCAGATTTTCTGGTTGGTACTTACTTTTGGGATAATGTATTTGGTTTTATCTAAACTAATCCTTCCAAAAATTAGTAACAACTTAGAATCTAGAAAATCTCAAATTCTAGAAAATATTGAGGCAGCTGAAAAACAAAGAGAAGATAGTGAGACCAAACTTAAAGAATATGATCAAATAATTTTAAAAAGCAAAACTGAAGCTAATGCTATGTTTAATCAAGCAAGAGAAAAGGCAGTTAAAGATATAAATGCTAAAAGAGACGTTCTTGATAAACAAATAGATGACGAAATAGCTAAAGCGGAAAAAGAAATCCAAGCTTTAAGAGATAATGCACCTGATAAAATAAATAAAATTGCTATAGAAACGTCATCCGAGTTACTTCAAAAACTTATTGGTGCTGAAGTAAATAATAGCAGTATATCAGCAATTGTTGACGATCTAACTAGAAGAAATGGAGATAAATACTATGGCAATTGATGCAACTTTCTGGGTAGCAATTTCATTTGTAATCTTCATCGGAGTTTTAGTTTACTTTAAAATTCCACAAAAAGTTTCTCAAATGCTTGATGGTATGATTTCTGATATCAAAAATGAGATAGATGAAAGTGAAAAATTGAGAACAGAAGCAAAAACTTTGCTCGATAAGGCTCAAAAAAAATTAGATACCGCTACTTCAGTAAGTAATGAAATTTTGGAGAATGCAAAAAAAGAGTCGGATAAATTAATAATAGATTTAAATGATAAATTTCATAAATCATCCGAAATTAAAAAAAGTTTAGCTGAAAATAAAATTAGCCAAATGAAAGAGGCTGCATTGAAAGAAATAAAAGATGCTTCAATCAAAATAGCGGTAGATTCAGTAAAAAAAATCATAACTACATCAGTTGATAAATCTAAACTGGATGCTGTATTTCAAAAAAATTTAGAAGAAACTAAAGAACAGCTAAAAAAAATAAACTCATAATACGGTTACAATTTCCTTAAAAAGCTATAAATTACAGCAATGAATTCTATAGTTATTGGATCTGGATTTGGTGGTATTGCTGCAGCAATTAGACTAAGAGCCAAAGGACATAAAGTAAAATTAATAGAAAAACATTCAGATCTAGGTGGAAGAGCTAGAGTTTTCAAAAAAGATGGTTTTACCTTTGATGCTGGGCCAACAGTAATAACAGCTCCATATTTAATTAACGAACTATTCAGTTTGTTTTCTAAAAATCCTGAGGACTACATAAAACTAACCCCACTTAAAATTTGGTATCAATTTGTTTTTGAGGACCAAACTAAATTTAATTACTCAGGTGATGAAATAGAAATGAAAAAACAAATTGAAAATTTAAATCAAGAAGATGTTAAGGGTTATGAAAATTTAGTAAATTTTACCAAAAAAATTTTTGAGAAAGGATTTTTAGAACTTGCAGATGTTCCATTTGATAGACCCTTTTTTATGATGAAACAGCTGCCAGCATTATTAAAACTTAAGAGTTATAAATCAGTTTATTCATTAGTATCGTCTTATGTAAAAAATGAAAAATTAAGAAGGATGCTTAGTATGCATCCACTTTTGGTTGGTGGTAATCCATTCACAACTACCTCAATTTATGGGCTAATTCTTTATTTAGAAAAAAAATGGGGCATTCATTATTCAATGGGCGGTACAGGAAATATAATTAAAGGATTTGAAAAGTTAATGGAGGAAATAGAAATCAAAATAATAAAAAATACTGAGGTAAAAGAAATTATTACTAAGAATAATAAAATTACTGGTGTTGTAGTTGACAATGAAGAGATTATCAAAGCTGATAATGTTATTTGTAATGCCGACCCTCCTGCTTTTTATGAAAAGATGACTAGTAAAAACTTAAAAAACTCAATGCTGTTTGATTGGAAACAAAAGAGGATGGATTACTCAATGGGTTTATTTGTTTATTATTTTGGAACCAAAAAAGTCTATGAAAACGTTGAGCATCATACAATTAAATTTGGAAACAAATATAAAGAACATCTGGATGATATTTTTGATCATAAAAAATTAAATAACGATATTAGCTATTATCTACATAGACCTTCTGCAACAGATAAGAGCATGGCTCCTGAGGGTAGTGATTGTTTTTATGTATTGGTTCCAGTTCCAAATAATCAATCAAATATAGATTGGCAAATAGAAGGTGAAAAAATGAAAAATCTTGTGATTGATAAAATGGAAAATGATTTAATGCCAAATCTTAGAGATAATATTGTATCAGACTTTTATCTTACACCTGATTATTTTGAGAAAGAACTAAATACAAAATATGGATCAGGTTTTTCAATTCAACCTAAATTCACTCAATCAGCTTATTTTAGATTTCATAATAAATCAGAGATTTATGATGGTTTATATTTTGTTGGTGCTGGAACTCACCCAGGTGCGGGAGTACCAGGAGTACTTTCATCAGCAAAAGTATTAGATAAATTGATCTAGAATGTTAACTAAAAATTATTTATCAACATATGCAAAATCATTTAATTGGGCTGGTTTTTTTTTACCAAAAAAAACTTATGACAAATGTTCTGCGCTTTATGATTTTTGTAGAGAAGCGGATAATATTGCAGATGATCCAGCAAAATTAGAAGACAAAATAATTAAATTTGAAAACTTTAAAAAAGATTTTTTAAATAAAAACTTTAAAAACATTGTTATTAAAAATATTTGGGAACTTATAGATGAATTTAATATTTCAACAAAAGTAATTAATGATTTATTTGATGGGATTAATTCAGATATTAAAGAAAGAGTGGAATTAAAATCAAAAAAAGAGTTATTAATTTACTCTTATAGAGTAGCAGGTACAGTTGGTTTAATGATGGCAAAAATTTTAAAAGTTAATAAGACAGATTCCTTGAAATCAGCTATCGATCTTGGAATAGCAATGCAGCTTACCAATATTTCAAGAGACGTAATTGAAGATAAAAATAATAAAAGAATTTATATCAATGAAAATTTCAACGATATCAAATCCACCATTTCTTTATCTGAAAGATTTTATGAAAATTCTTTTTACTCAATTAAAGAAATACCTTTAAGTTTCAGATTCTCTATTTTAGTTGCAAGACGAGTCTACAGAAAAATTGGACACAAAATAATTAATAAAAATAATTTAGAAAATTATAAAAATTCTGGAAAAATTTATGTAACAAAAATAGAAAAAATTATTGAAACTTTTTTATCAATTTTTGATTTAATAATTTTAACATTTACAAATAAAAATGATAATAACATTGAACATGATCATTCATTAATTAATGAAGAGATAAATTTAAATGAAAGATTTTGATTATATAATTATCGGTGGTGGTTGTGCAGGTTTGTCTTTGGCTTATGAACTTGAAATTTCTGATAAACTAAAAAATAAATCTTTGGCTATAATTGAGCCTAGGGACGAATATAAAAGAGACAAAACTTGGTCATTTTGGAAAGTATTTCCACATAATTTTGATGATTGTGTAAAAAAAAGTTGGGATAATTTTTCTATAAACATTCCTAATGATACAAAGTTTATTGATTGTAAACTAACACCTTACCAATCTATAGATACTGGAAAATTTTATGACAAAATTCTTTCAAAACTTAAATTAAATGAAAATATAAAATTTTTTAAGAATATTAATGATATTGAATTATCAAATTCAATAATTTTTAACAGCGTTCCAAATTTTGAAAATAAGCCAAATAATTTGTGGCAACATTTTTGTGGTGTAGAAATTGAAACTGAAAAAGATTTTTTTGATGACCAAATATTTAACTTAATGGATTTTGCATGTGATCAAAAAAATGAGGTTCATTTTTTTTATACTTTACCTTTTTCAAAAAAAAGTGCACTTGTGGAAACTACCTGGATCTCAAATTTAAGTAATGAAAATATAAAAGATTATGATAATCAAATAGATCAATACTTAAAAAACCATTTAAATATCAGAAATTATAAAATCAATTTTAAAGAAGAAGGCTCTATACCTTTATTTAGAAATAAAAATCTAAAAAAATTAAATGAAATATATATTGGATCAGCCGGTGATATGACAAGATTAAGCACGGGTTATACTTTTTTAAATATTCAGGAACACAGCAAATATATAGCAGAAAACATTGATAATATTTCTAAAGCTAAATTGTTTAAAATTAAAAAAAAATATGATTTTTTGGACAATATTTTTTTGAAAGTTTTAAGAAATAACTCTTCAGATATGGGGGAAATTTTCTTTAAAATGTTCAATAGTTCACCTAAGACTGCTATTAATTTCTTATCTAATAAAAGTAATTTTTTTGAAGATTTAGAAATAATTTTAAAAATGCCTAAATGGAAATTTTTAAAAGAATTATTTTAAATGACTAATCAATTAATTAAAAAAATTAACCTTAATCATTCATTTATATTTTTTTTGTTAATTAATCTATTTTCTGTCGTGATGTTTAGATTAAATTATTTAAATATTTCATCATCAATATGCTTATTTTTAATTTTAACTATTGGAGTTTCACACGGTGCATTAGATAATATTAAAGGTAAAAAACTTCTTAAATTATTTAATTTTGAAAGAATATATATTTTCTATATTTTCTATATTTTTATAGCAGTTTGTGTCATTATTATTTGGTTACTCTTACCTGCAACTACACTGTTAGTTTTTCTTATAGTGGCATCATTTCATTTTGGTAAAGAAGATACACAATTTTTAATAAACAAAAAATCTTACTTAATTCAAATATTATACCTTTTAAAAGGATCGCTCATAATTCTTGCCCCGCTTTTTTTTCATTTTGATGATACTGTGAAAATTTTCAAATCATTACTTGTTGTTAATGAAAATTTTTATTTATTCTTAGAATTTTTAGAAGAAAAAAAGATAATCGAGATATCAATTATTTTGAGTTCATTATCAAGTATATTTTTATTTATTGATAAGTTTGAATTAAAAAAATTCACTATTTTTTTCGATTATTTCTCTATTATAATTTTAAATTACTACTTTACTCCTTTAGTAGCTTTTACAATTTATTTTTGTTTTTTACATTCTGTGAGGCACTCTATTTCACTTGCGATAGACCTTGATGAAAACAATCTCCAAAATGGACTAAAATTATTTATTTTAAAGGCTTTACCACTTACTCTTTTAACAATCTTTATTTCAATAATTGTATTATTTTTATTAAATGACGTTAATTATATAGATGATGCAATCTTAAAACTAATTTTTATTGGTTTGGCGTCTTTGACCTTTCCACATATATTGCTGGAATATTTTTTAGAGAAAAATGAAAAACAAACAAATTAAAATTCTACTTTCTGCTCCAAGAGGTTTTTGCGCTGGCGTTGAGAGAGCTATAGAGATTGTAGAAAAATCTATTCAAAAATATGGATCGCCAGTTTATGTTAGACACGAAATCGTTCACAACAAACATGTTGTTGATAATTTAAAAAATAAAGGCGCTATCTTTGTTGAAGAATTAGAGGAAATTGATGACAAATCTAGACCTGTTATTTTTTCTGCACACGGTGTTCCAAAAAAAATACCTGAAGATGCTGAAAATTATAAAATGACTTATGTAGATGCCACTTGTCCACTAGTTTCTAAAGTTCATAGAGAAGCGGAAAACTTAAATAAAGCTGGTTATCATATTATTTTGATAGGTCATGAGAACCATCCAGAAGTAATAGGTACTATGGGACAATTACCTAAAGGATCTATTGATTTGGTTCAGAATGAAACTGAAGCAATGGAATATAAAACCAATCATAAAGAAAAATTGGCTTATATAACTCAAACAACTCTGTCTGTTGATGATACTAAAGAAATAATAAAAATTTTAAGAGATAGATACTCAAATATTAAAGAGCCAGCAAAAGAGGATATTTGTTACGCAACAACTAATAGACAAATGGCAGTAAAAAATATTGCAAAAGAGTGTGATATGTTTTTTGTAATAGGTAGTAGAAACTCTTCAAATTCAGTTAGACTTGTTGAAGTAGCAAAAAAATCTGGTTGTCAAAATTCACAACTTTTTCATTCTGAGAGTGAAATTCCTTTTGATCAAATACAGAATTCAAATACTATTGGTATATCATCAGGAGCATCAGCACCTGAAATTCTAGTAGAAAATTTTATTAGTGAATTAAAAAAAAAATTTTCTATAAATGTTGAGGAAATAGAAATTGTAAAAGAAAATGTAGTCTTTAAAGTTCCTAACAAATTAAATTAAATGGCTGTATATACAAAAATAAATCAGAGTGATATCGACATAATAAACAACAAGTTTAATATTGAAAAAATTTTAAGTTTCCAAGGAATTACTAAAGGAATTGAAAATACAAATTACATTTTAAAATCTAAAAATAAAAAATTTATTCTCACAATTTTTGAAAAGCGAGTTCTTCCAAAAGAGATCCCTTTTTTTATGAAATTAATGGATTATTTAAATGACTCAAAAATTAATTGCCCAAGACCACTTAAAACTAAAGATAAAAATTATTTAATTAAGCTTAAAAATAAAACAGCCTGCATTGTTACTTTTTTAAAGGGAAAAGATAAAAAGAAAGTTAACGAAAGTGACTGCTATGCTATTGGAAAAGCAATAGCTAAAATGCATTTGGTTACTAAGAAGATAAAATTTACCAGAAAAAATTCAATGGGCATAAGATATTTAAAACCTCTACTTCAGAGTATTAAATTTAAATCAAATAAAAGATCAAATTTGAAAAAATTTTTATTTAATAATTTTAATGACATTAAAAAAAATTGGCCAAAAAAACTTTCTTCTGGGATTATACATGGTGATTTATTTGTAGATAATATTTTTTTTAATAAAAATAAGCTGTCGGGAATAATAGACTTCTACTTTGCTGCTAACGATTACTATATGTATGAAATAGCAGTCTGTATTAATGCACTATGTTTTGATGAAAAAAATAAAAAATTTGTAATTAATAAAAAGAAAGTTGATAACTTAATCAAAGGATACAACAGTGTTAAGAAAATTAAATTAAATGAAAAAGACAATTTAAATATTTTGTGTAGAGGTGCTGCTCTTAGATATCTGTTAACTAGACTATATGATTATACAAATACTCCAAAAACAGCATTAATCAAAATTAAGGATCCAAACGAATATTATCAAAAACTTATTACCCATAACAATTTGAATAGTTTTAAAGATTATTTAATTTAATGATTAAAATTTATACTGATGGCTCATGTTTAAAAAATCCAGGAAATGGTGGATGGGCAGCAATAATATGTACAGATAATGAAGTGAAAAAAATAAGTGGAAGTGAAAAAGATACAACAAATAATAGAATGGAATTAATGGCGACAATCAATGCATTAAAAGAAGTAAATTCTGAAGATTTGATAGAAATCTACACGGATTCTAAATATGTTAAAAATGGAATTACTGATTGGATCCACAATTGGATTAAAAATAATTGGAAAACATCTAATAAAGAAGATGTTAAAAATAAAGATTTATGGGTTCAATTGCATGATTTGAATAATAATTTTAAGATTAAGTGGAACTGGGTTAAAGCTCATGCTGGAAATCCACTAAATGAAGAAGTTGATTTATTAGCTAGAAAAGCTGCAAGTCTAGATTAATTTAAAGAAATTTTCTGCTGCTGAGATTTCACAAGATCCTGTATCTGCTTCTTCCTGAATTTTAATAACCTTCATGTTATCAACAAACATCGTGTATCTATTAGATCTAATTCCTAAACCTCTGCCACTTTTATCAACATCTGCACCAATTTCTTTTGTGAAATTAAGAAATGGGTCACCCATCATAACAATTTTTTCACCTGCATCATTTTGTTTACCCCAAGCATTCATTACAAATGGATCATTTACCGAAATACAAATTATATGATCAATACCTTTTTCTTTATATTGATCATGCATCTTAATATATCCTGGCAAATGTTTAGCAGAACATACAGAAGTATATGCCCCAGGTAGTCCAAATATTACAACTTTTTTGTCTTTAAAAAAATATTCTATATTTTTTTTTACAGGCTCTCCATCTTGAAGAACAAAAATTTCTGAATTTGGTAGGTTATCGTTTTCTTTTATTTTCATTTGGATCTATCTTTAATATGTTCTTTTACTTTTTCAATATCATTTTCAAGAATATCATAATTTTCTTTCTCATTTAATATAAATTGAAGTTCATTTGGTAACTCAGCTTTAATATTTATAGCACTTTGAATTGCATCAGGAAACTTACATGGATGTGCTGTTGCTAGTACAATATTATTACCATTGAGATTGTGTTTATCAAAAGCTCCATAACCAATTGCAGTATGAGGGTCTAAAACAATATTAAATTCTTGATAAACAGACTTAATAATATCAAGTGTTTCAGTCTCGCTCATTCTTGCTGATAAGAAATCTTGATTAATTAAATTTAACTTTTCTTTATCAATTGAATATTTTCCTTCTTCTTTAATTTTCATCATGTCTTTTGATGTTTGTTCTGAATTCTTATCATTCAAATCAAAAATAAGTCTCTCAAAATTGCTTGCAATCTGTATATCCATACTAGGAGAAATAGTTTCGGAAACGGTTTCAGCCTCGTAATTACCGTTTGAAATAGCTCTATGGAGAATGTCATTTTGATTTGTTGCAACAATCAATTTATTAATGGGCAAACCCATTTTTTTGGCTAAGTAACCTGCGTATACATCTCCGAAATTCCCTGTGGGAACAGAAAAATTAGTGGGTTTAGAGTGATCTTCAATGAGATAATAGCTGTAAAAGTAATAAACACATTGAGCAATAATTCTTGCCCAGTTGATTGAATTTACACCTGACATATTAATATCTTGAGAAAATTTTGTGTCAGAAAACATTGATTTAACTAAGTTTTGGCAGTCATCAAAATTTCCTTTAATAGCGATATTAAATACATTTTCATGTTTTCCAGTAGTCATGATTTTTCGCTGAACAGAAGAAACTCGATTATCAGGATGTAGTACAAAAATATTTAAATTTTCTTTTCCTTTGATTGCATCTATAGCTGCTGCCCCTGTGTCTCCAGATGTGGCAACTACAATATTAATTTTTTCTTTTTGCTTGCTTAAATAAAATTCATAAAAATTTCCAAGAAGTTGCATAGCAACATCCTTAAAGGCTAGTGTTGGGCCATGAAATAACTCTAAGACTGATCGATCCCCTATTTTTATGAAATCAATTACATTTTCTCTTCTAAAAACAGAATAAGATTTATCAATTATTTTAGACAATTCATCTTTATCCATAAAATTTCCTATAAAAGGAAAAATAATTTTTTTTGCTAAATCTGAATAATTTAGTGACCTCAATTCTTGAATTTCTTTTTCACTATAGTTTGGAAGTGAGCTAGGAATAAACAATCCCCCATCATCAGCAAGACCTTTGATAAAAACATCCTTAAATTCATATGTTTTTGAAGTATTTCTGGTGCTGACGTATCTCATTAATAATTTTTTTTTCTAAAGTATAAATATATTAAAAGAATTGAAATCGCCATAGAAAACCAAGTAATTGCATACTTTTTGTGGTTATTTGAAATTTTAGCAGTGATCACTCTTGGTCTTGGGTTTTCGTAGTTACCGTTTAAATAAATAATATATTTCGAAAAGTTTTTTCCTGTAAATTTTAAAATATCTTCCCGATCTAGTGTGAACCAATAATTTTTATCTACTTCATTCTTGGGTTTGAATGAACTTGATTTTGATTGAAGCATTAAAGTACCAATAATATTTTTTTGATCAACAACATTAATCTCTGGTTTGTTTTTTTGGTCAAAAGATATCCAGCCTCTATTAATTAAATAATCTTCATTTCCAACTTTAATTGGGTTAATAACTTCAAATCCAGGTTTACCAGTTTCGTTAAGATTATAGAGATAAATTTGTTTTTCAAAATCAATTTGTCCTGATGTTTTTATTCTTAAATAATTTTTTTTTTCTACATTTTGAAGTTCAACAGGATCAATCTTTAAAGAATTTTCAATTTGATTGATTAAATCTAATTTCCAACTCAATCTATACAATTGCCAAAAGCCTAATGACAACAAAACTAAAATTATAAAATAAACGAAAACTGAAAATAGAAGCTTATTCTTCAAGGATTAAATATTAACTTCCCCAAACGTAGATAGCTGCAAACAAGAATAACCAAACAACATCAACAAAGTGCCAGTACCAAGCAGCTGCCTCAAAACCAAAGTGGTGTTCTTTCGTAAAGTGACCCAATCTTCCTCTCCATAAACAAACAGCAAGAAAAATTGTTCCAACAATTACGTGGAAACCGTGAAAACCTGTTGCCATATAAAATACTGCACCATAAATATGTCCTGAATAATCAAATGTAGCGTGATGATATTCGTAAGCCTGTAACAAAGTAAAAAAGAAGCCTAGTGCAACAGTTGCTGTTAATCCTTGAATAAATCCCTTTCTATCGTCTTCTAATAAAGAGTGGTGAGCCCAAGTTACTGTAGTACCAGATAATAATAAAACTAGTGTATTGATTAATGGAATGTCCCATGGATCAAAAGTTTCTATGTCTTGTGGAGGCCAAACATTTCCAACAAACTCATTTGGGAACAAACTTATATCAAAATATGCCCAAAACCATGCAACGAAAAACATAACTTCAGAAGCAATAAATAACGTCATTCCATATCTATGATGGATTTGAACAACTGGAGTATGGTGACCTTGATGTTCAGCTTCAATCACAACATCTCTGAACCACATATAAGCTGCATAAATTACAAGGGCTAATCCTAAATACATTCCCCAAGATACATCATTGTGCATATAAAAAATTGCTCCAATAGCTAGTACCAAGCATGCAAAAGATGTAAATATAGGCCAAGGACTTGGGTCTACTAAGTGATAATCATGTTTTTTTTCAGCTGACATATTTTTTAATTATGATTGTTTATAATAATCTGTCGAGAAAAAAGTATACGACATAGTTACATCCTGTAAGTTTTTAACTGTTGGGTCATTTACCAGTTCTGGGTCCAAATAAAAAGTCATAATATAAGTTGCCTTCTCACCGGCTTTAAGTTCCTGTTTTTCAAAGCAAAAACAGCCTAATTTACTATAATATTTACCAAAACTTGCAGGTGAAACGTTGAAACTAGCAACTCCATAAGTTGTTTCGTCTCCATAGTTCTCAACCTCAAACTCAATTCTATTTACCTGACCAACCTTAACATCAATGACATTTGATTTAGCCTTAAAATCCCAAGTAAGATTGTTTACATTCGTATCAAATCTTACACTTACAACTTTATCTAAAACTATTTTCGGAGCTTCTTTAGATACTTGGGTTGTTCCTCCAAAGCCAGTTACACGACAAAAAAGATCATATAAGGGCACTGCCGCAAAAGATAAACCTAACATTAAACAAAAAATACCTGCTAGAAGTAATGGAGTTAATGTTTTGCTCTTAATCATATCTGCCTATCAAAAACACCAACGTTATATAATGTAAAAATAAACAAAAAAACCATAAAAGCTAAAATTGCTAAAGCAGTAATAATATTTTTTTTCTTTGTTTTTTTATCGGGTGTTATCATAAAATTTTATCTATTAAGAAAAATACAAAAACTAAAAACAAATATAATATCGAGTATCCAAAAATTGTTTTTGCTTTTTTTGCATCAAACTTGTTCTTCTTAAATTTATAAAGTTCAAAACATAAGTAATTATAATAAATTGTCAAAATTAATGATGGAATTAAAAATACTAGACCAACAAAATTAATTGCATATGGGAAAACAATAACTGGCAACATTATTAATGAATAAACAAATATATTTAATTTTGTGCTTTCAACACCATTAGTCAATGGAAGCATTGGAATATTTGCTTTTTTATAATCATCAGATTTATATAAACTTAGTGCCCAAAAATGTGATGGTGTCCAAAAAAAGATAATTAGAAAGAAAGTTAATGGCTCAAGTGAAAGTGAGTTAGTAGCTATAGTCCAACCAATTACAGGAGGTAATGCTCCTGCAGCGCCTCCTATAACTATATTTTGAGGCGTTTTTCTTTTAAGCCAAACGGTATAAACCAGCACATAAAACAAAATTGTAAATAACAATAAAGCTGCTGAAACTGTATTTGCAAAATAATCTAAAGCAACAACAGAAAATATTGATAAAGCGATACCAAAAATCAAAGCTTGGTTTTTATTAACCTTCCCAGTTGGTATAGGTCTTAAACAAGTCCTTGTCATTAATGCATCTAAATCAGACTCGTACCACATGTTTAAAGCTCCAGCGGCACCTGCTCCAATAGAAACTAAAATAATTCCAATGATTGCATCTTTTGTTGGAATGATATTTGGCGCCATTAACAATCCAACTGCACACGTGAAAATTACAAGAGACATTACTCTTGGCTTCATAAGTTTAAATAACTCAGAGAAATTGAAAACGTCTTCTTGACTTAAATTTCTATTTTTTAACTTAGACTTAATCATTTAATTTTAGACAAAAAATCTAAATACTTTTTAAGTAGTAGATTTTTCTGCACTCTCTTCATCTTCAAACTTCGGTAATTCATCAAAAGTATGAAAATTTGGAGGAGACGGTACTGTCCACTCTAAAGTTGTTGCTCCTTCACCCCAAGGGTTTTGAGCAGCAGCTTTTTTCTTATAAAATGCATAAATTAGATTTGCGAAAAATACTCCTAAACCAATTACAGAAATATATGATCCAATTGAAGATATATAATTCCAACCAGCAAATGCATCTGGATAGTCTGCATATCTTCTAGGCATCCCCGCTAAACCTAAGAAGTGTTGAGGGAAGAAAATTAAGTTTACACCAATAAATGTTAACCAGAAGTGTAATTGACCTAACCATTCTGAATACTCGTAACCACTCATTTTTCCAAACCAGTAATAAAAGCCTGCAAAGATTGCGAACACCGCACCTAAAGATAATACATAGTGGAAGTGAGCTACTACATAGTAAGTATCATGCATTGCTGTATCTACACCTGCATTTGCAAGAACTACACCTGTAACTCCACCAACTGTAAATAAAAATATAAACCCTAAAGCCCAAACCATAGGTGTTTTAAATGATATTGAACCACCCCACATAGTTGCTATCCAAGAAAATATTTTAATTCCCGTCGGGACGGCAATGATCATCGTCGCTGCCAAGAAATAAGCTTTAGTATCCGTGCTTAAACCAACTGTATACATATGGTGAGCCCATACAACAAAACCAACTATTCCAATTGCTACCATTGCATATGCCATACCTAAATACCCAAATACTGGTTTTCTTGAGAATGTTGAAACAATATGACTGATCATTCCAAAACCTGGTAAAATTAAAATGTAAACTTCAGGGTGACCAAAGAACCAGAATAAGTGTTGGAATAATACTGGATCTCCACCTGTTTGAGCATCAAAGAATGCAGTTCCGAAATTTCTATCAGTTAATAGCATTGTGATTGCACCTGCTAACACTGGAAGTGATAAAAGTAATAAGAATGCTGTAACTAAAATTGACCAAGCAAATAAAGGCATTTTATGCAATGTCATACCTGGAGTTCTCATGTTTAAAATTGTAGTTATAAAGTTTACCGCTCCTAAAATTGAAGACGCTCCTGCTAAGTGTAAACTCAAAATTGCAAAGTCCATTGCCGGACCAGGCTGTCCTGCTGTAGATGATAAAGGAGGATATATTGTCCATCCACCACCAACTCCAGTTTGACCTGGAGGGCCATCCATAAATATAGACATAATTAATAAAATGAATGAAGTTGGTAGTAACCAAAATGAAATATTATTCATTCTTGGGAATGCCATATCAGGTGCACCAATCATGATTGGTACAAACCAATTTCCAAAACCACCAATCATTGCTGGCATAACCATAAAGAAGATCATGATTAAACCATGACCTGTTACTAAGACATTGTATAAATGATAGTTTCCACCCAAAATTCCATCACCTGGATGCATCAATTCCATTCTCATTAAAACTGAGAATGCAGTTCCGATCACACCTGCAACAATTGCAAATATAAGGTACATTGTACCGATATCTTTGTGATTAGTTGAATACGCCCAACGTTTCCAACCAGTTGGTGTATGATGATCGTCGTGTGATGCAGTTTGTGTATACATATTATTTACTCGCTAGTTTTTTAAATTGATCTTCTTCATTAATTTCTTTTGCAAATTTTATTTTAGCACCAGTAAGCCATTCTTGATATTCTTCTTCAGAAACTACTCTCACTGTAATCGGCATAAAAGCATGTTTAATTCCACAAAGCTCAGAGCACTGTCCATAATAAGTTCCAACTTCTTCCGCTTTAAACCATGTTTCATTTATTCTTCCAGGAACCGCATCTCTTTTAACTCCAAAAGATGGTAATGCCCAAGCGTGCAAAACATCATTTGCAGTAATTAAAACTTTAACTACTTTATTCACTGGAACAACTAATTCATTATCTACAGCTAATAATCTTGGTTGATTTTCTTTTAAATCTTTGTCTTCAATCATATAAGAGTCGAAAATAATATTTTCATCTGGATACTCATATCCCCAGTACCATTGATAACCGATTGCCTTAACTGTTACATCTGCTTTTGGTATTGAGTCTTGTTTATATAAAATTTTAAACGATGGAACTGCCATCACGATTAAAATTAAACATGGAATTAATGTCCATAAAACCTCTACAGCAACATTGTGAGTTCTTTTAGAAGGAACTGGATTTGCTGATGCTCTAAATCTGATACATGCATAGACCATTAAAAATAAAACAAAAACGCTTATCGCAATTATGATTGGTAATAACAATTTGTCATGAAAATTAACTATATCTCTCATAGACTCTGATGCTGCTTTTTGAAAACCTAATTGCCAATCTTTTGGCTGGTTAGCAAACGCAACTGCAGGAGTTAAAATTGAAAGAATTGTTATTAAAATTTTTTTCATTTTTTTACCCTATATAGAACGTCTTCAAAAAAATTACACTTTAGTTTTCGCGACAAAATATCAATTTATGGCGTATTTTATGATCGATATAGCTGAAATTACAGCTGTTTCAGATCTCAATATATTCTCATTAATTTTCAATGGTTGAACTCCGCTAAATTTTAGAATCTTAGCCCTTTCCTCTTCAGAAAAATCTCCTTCTGGACCTATAATTACACATGTAGGTTTATCTGTAACCATCTTTAAATCTATTTTAGTATTTTCAGAATTTAGATCAGTAAAAATTAAATCCATTTCATTACTATTTAAAAAACTATCTAATGATCTTGGGTCCTCAATATCTGGAACATTAATTCTATTCGATTGCTCTGATGCTTCAATAATTACTTTCTCTAATCGTTCTTTATTAATCTTACGAACAATCGTTCTATCAAATATAATTGGAATAAATTTTGTAACTCCTAACTCAGTTGCTTTTTGAATCATAAAGTTAAAGTAATTTGATTTAATTGGAGAAAAAGCAAGCCACAATTCTTTAGAATTTTCTTTTTGTCTTAATTGCCTTGTAACATTAAATTCAACAATACCTTTTGAAATGTTTAAAATTTTTGCTTCCCATTCACCACTGCTATTAAATAAAGAAAAAATTTCATTTTCTTTAACTCTCATTACTTTGTTTACGTAATGCGATTGAGATTTATCAAGTGTATCAGTTAAATTATTAGATAAACTTTTAGAAAAATATAATCTAATGTTACTCATATTATTAAATTAGTTTATGAAAAATATTAAAGCAATAATTTTTGACGCTTACGGCACTTTATTCAATGTAAATTCAGCAGCAGAAAAATGTAAAGACAAAATTGGTGATAAGTGGGAAGCTTTTGCAAATTATTGGAGAACCACACAACTAGAATACACATGGCTTAGAAGCCTAATGAAAAGACACAAAGATTTTTGGCAAATCACTGAAGACAGTTTAGATAAATCAATGAGTGTTTTTAAAATAGATAATTCAATGAGGGATGAATTATTAGATCTATATAAAATTCTTTCACCTTTTGAAGAAGTTCCAGAAGTATTAAAATCTTTAAAAGAAAAAAATTTTAAACTAGCAATACTTTCAAATGGTACAACTTCTCTTCTAAATGAATTAGTACAAAGTAATAATTTAAATAATTTATTTGATGATATTTTTTCTGTCGAAGAAGTTGGTATTTTTAAGCCTGACTCCAAAGTTTATGATATGCCAATAAAAAAATATAAAATTGAAAAAAATGAAGTTGCTTTTTTAAGTGCAAATACCTGGGATGTATCTGGTGGTGGAAACTATGGATATAATTCTATTTGGGTAAACAGAAATAATAATATCTTTGATAAACTTGATTATTCACCACAAAATGAAATTAAAAATTTAAATGGCCTACTTGATATAACTTAGTAGATAATTATATCAGCTCTTATGAAATTAATTGAAGTATCAAAAATTATAGATCCTATTCCAGCTTCTGATGGTGCAGGAGTAAAATTAAAAAGAAGTATTGGTGTTGAACCAAATTACTTTGATCCTTTCTTAATGCTAGACGAATTTGGATCTGAAAATAGCGAAGATTATATTGCTGGTTTTCCCCCTCACCCACATCGAGGAATTGAAACCGTTACTTATATGCTGGCTGGAGATTTTGAACACAAAGATAGCACTGGTGGTGAAGGAAGAATGACTGCAGGTGATGTTCAGTGGATGAAAACAGGAAGTGGAATTATTCATTCAGAAATGCCAGCTATGAAAGAAGGAAGACTTCATGGCTTTCAATTATGGATTAACATGCCTGCTAAATTGAAAATGAGTAAGCCTGAATACATTTATATAGATGCTGATAAAATGAGTGTTCATAAAGATGATGAGAAACAAGTAAAAGTTATTGCAGGTAAATTTGAAAACGCTGAGGGTCCTGTAAAAGGTCATAATGTAGAACCAGTTTATTTTGATGTGGAGTTAAAAAAAGATAAAGAGTTTAATTTTAATATTCCATCAACTCACAATACATTTATTTATTTAATAAATGGTGAAATAGAAATTGGTAGTGAAAAACATGACAATGTAAAGGATAGTACTTTAATATTATTAACAAAAGGTGAAGAACTTAAAATAAAAGCAAAAACAAATACTAAATTTCTTGTGATATCTGGAAAGCCAATAAATGAGGAAATTGCAAGAGGTGGGCCTTTTGTAATGAACACTAAAGCAGAAATCTTGCAAGCAGTTCAAGATTATCATAATGGTACATTTGTAAAATAAATTATGAATTCAGTTATAATATCAAAAGCAGGTGGACCAGAAGTTCTAGAATACAAAGAACTTAAACTTGAAGATCCAAAAGCTGATGAAGTAACTATTAAAAACCACGCTATTGGTCTAAATTATATTGATACTTATCACCGATCAGGACTTTATCCATTAACTCTACCCTCTCCTATTGGTCTAGAGGGAGCTGGAGAAATAACTAAAGTTGGCTCTAACGTTAAAGATTTTAAAGTTGGAGATAAAGTTGCATACTGTGCAGCTCCTCTTGGCGCCTATTCAACTCATAGAAATTATCCAACTAAAAACTTAGTAAAAGTTCCTGATAGTGTTGATTTAGAAACAGCAGCAACTTTAATGACAAAAGGAATAACGACATTTTATCTTTTACACAAAACTTATCCTGTAAAATCTGGAGAAGATATTTTATTTCACGCAGCAGCAGGTGGTGTTGGTCAAATTTTTGGACAATGGGCCAAAAGTCTAGGATGCAATGTTATTGGTACTGTTGGATCAGATGAAAAAATAGAAAATGCAAAACAAAATGGTTATGACCATGTAATTAATTATAACAAAGATAATTTTGCTGAAAAAGTAAAAGAGATAACAGAAGGAAAAGGATTGTCTGTTGTTTATGATGGAGTCGGAAAAAATACTTTTGATGGCTCTATTGAATGTTTAAAATTAAGAGGAATGTTGGTTTCTTTTGGAAATGCATCTGGACCTTTAGATCCTGTTAATGTTGCAAAATCAATTCAACCAAAAGGACTTTATTTAACAAGACCGAGCATTATGCAGTACACAACTACAAGAGAGGAGTTGGACGAAGCTGCTAATAAAGTTTTCGAAATGGCTTCAAGTGGAAAAGTAAAAGTAAAAATCTCAAAAAAATATCCTCTAAAAGATATTGCACAAGCGCATAAAGATTTAGAGTCTAGAGTTCTTACTGGCCCAGCAGTAATACTTCCCTAGTTTACATCCACATCCATATCAGACATATGGAGTTTAAGAGCATTTGTTGAAATTTGAATTTCTCTAATAAAAAAAATAATTGATATAATCATAGATAAACAACATGACCCAAAAATTACTCTCGCTGCAAATACTTCATCTAAATAAAGTGCAAAAACAGTAAGCATATTAAATAGGAAGCCAAATGAGGCAAATAAAATTGTCCATCTAAGAAGTGTTATCCTACCACTTAAATTTATAAACTGCTTCTTCCATTCTGGTGGAATATGTTTTTCATAAACATGCTCATCATGAAGTTGTCGAATTAAGATACTTAGAGAGTGAAATCTGTTGCTATAAACACTCATGAGTAATGGAATAGCTGGAAACATTAGTGCAGTAACTGTGTAATCTATGTTCATACGAATCAATTTGATTATGAAACTACCCTTTGTTATTTACAAGTAAAATATTATGAACCAAATTAAACTTTTCATTGAATTAACAAGATTAAAAAAACCTATCGGCTACATGCTTTTATTTTGGCCATGTGCATGGGGTCTAACTTTAGCTTATGATTTTTCATCAAGTTGGGATAACTATTTTTTTTGTTTAATTTTGTTTTTTCTAGGAGCTGTTTTAATGCGTTCAGCTGGCTGTATCGTGAATGATATTTTAGATAGAAAATTTGACGCTAAAGTTTTTAGGACTAAGGATCGACCCATAGCCTCAGGAAAAATTTCAGTTAAACTTGCAATCTTTTATTCAACAATACTTTGTTTTTTAGCTTTTTTAGTTTTAATTAGTTTTAACTTATTCACTATAATTCTTGCTTTAGGTTCAATGCCACTTGCTTTTACCTATCCTTTAATGAAAAGATTTACTTATTGGCCTCAATTATTTTTAGGTATTACTTTCAATTATGGTCTAATACTTGGATGGACAGCAATTAAAGGACAAATTGATTTAATTCCTGTTCTATTTTATCTGGGAGCCATATTTTGGACATTAGGCTATGACACGATATATGGATTTCAAGATCTTAAAGACGACGAAATTATAGGACTAAAATCAACTTCTATAAAATTTAAAGGAAATGCAAAAAAATTTTTATTCTTATGTTATTCAATTTTAATGGTTTTCTTTTTATTAGGAGGTTTTCTTATGAATTTTCATAATGTTTATTATATTTTACTCATTTTACCTCTTATTCATTTATTTATTTATCAAATGAAAGTTTTTAATCTTAACGATCCAGCAAGTTGTTTCAAAGCTTTTAAAAGTAATAATTTTTTTGGTCTAATTATTTTAATTAATATTTTAATTTCTCAGAACTTTTAGATGAATAAATCAGAAATATACAAGAGACTTTATAACGATTATTCCAAAAGCTATTTAAATAAAATATTTTTGTCTGCATTTTTATCTATATTGGTCGCTGGTAGCACTTCATCTATCGCTTGGCTTTTAGATCCTGCAATAAAAAAACTTTTTATTGATAAAGATCAATCCTTAATATTTTTCATTCCTTTAATGATTGTGGTTGCGTTTGCAACAAAAGGTCTCTCTCTATATTTTGCAAAAGCTACAATGATAGGTGTTGGTGAGTCTATTAAAAAAAAATTACAATATGATATGGTTCAAAATTTGGTTGGAACAGATACACAAATTATTGATAAAAAACATTCAGGTAAATTTATTTCAAACCTTACATATGATGTTACTCATATTACTAATTTATTAAGTAATGCTGTATTAACTCTATTTAAAGATACCTTAACTCTTATTTGTTTATTGGGAGTAATGTTTTTTCAAAATTGGAAACTAGCGCTTATTTCTATAATTATGATACCTCTTGCAAGTATTGCAGCTAAAACTTTAGGAAAGAGAATCAGTAAAGTTACAACAGAAGCACAACAAAAATCTGGATTTTTAACTACATACTTGGTTGAACTTTTTAAAAATCATAAATTAATTAAAATTTTTCAAAAGGAAAATTATGAAAAAAAACGAGCAGATAAATTTTTATCAGATTTAAGAGATAAAAACCAAAAGATACAGACAGTCTTTGTAAGAATGTCTCCAATAATGGAAACTTTTACAGGTATAATGATTGCAATATTAATTTTCTACTCAAGTTTATTGATTTCCCAAGAGGAACTTGAGATTAATAATTTTTTCTCATTTTTAGCTGCGATGATGCTGGCTTACCAGCCTGTTCGTGCTTTATCAACTATAAGCTTAGTTGCAAATCAAGGCATATCAGCTGCATCTCGTATTTTGCCAATTATAGATCAACAAAATCAAATTAAAGATAAAATAAACGCAAATTCTATTAAGATAAATAAATCTAACATCAAATTTAAAGATATAAAATTTTCATATGACACTAAAGAGGCTCAAACTTTAAAGTCAATCAATCTGGAGTTTGAGGGAGGAAAAATGACGTCTTTAGTAGGTCATAGTGGATCTGGTAAATCCACAATAATGAATTTAATTCCAAGATTTTATGATGCTCAATCTGGAGACATTACAATAGATGAGCAATCTATATATGACGTTAGTCTTAAGTCGCTGAGAAATGAGATATCTTTAGTAAGCCAAGAGACAACTCTTTTTGATGATACAATATTTAATAATATTAAATATGGTAATGATAATGCTACAGATGAAGAGGTTTATGAAGTTTCAAAATTAGCATTTTGTGATGAATTTATAAAAAACTTACCTCAAAAGTATCAAACGTTGATAGGTGAAAATGGAGTAAGATTATCAGGAGGTGAAAAACAAAGACTGTCAATAGCAAGAGCAATGATGAAAAAAAGTTCAATAATTTTACTAGATGAGGCAACCTCATCCTTGGATACAGAAACTGAAAACAAAATTCAAGAGGCACTAAAAATTTTAACTAAAAATAAAACTACAATTGTAATAGCTCATAGACTCTCAACAGTATTAAATTCAAATAACATCTATTTAATCGATTCAGGAAATATTATTCATAGTGGCAAACACGAAGAGCTATTGAATAACTCCAAATTGTATAAAAGTTTTTATGAAAAACAAATACAAAAGTAATAATGTTTTTTTTATATCAAATATTTCTTACAATTATTTTATTTATTTCACCTTTTATAATTGTTTATAGAATTTTAAAAAATAAAGAGGACAAAGCAAGATTTATAGAAAAATTTAGTATCCCCTCCAAAAAAAGATTAAATGGAAAACTTATTTGGTTTCATGGTGCAAGTGTTGGGGAAATTTTAAGTGTAATACCTTTGATAAAGTATTATGAAAAAAATAAAAAAATTAGTCAAATTTTAATTACTTCAAGTACATTAAGCTCTTCAAAAATTATTAAAAAATTCGAGTTTAAAAAAACTATACATCAATTTTATCCAATTGATTACGTTCCTATTACAAATAAATTTTTAAATTTTTGGAAACCTGATTTAGGTATATTTATTGACTCTGAAATTTGGCCCTGCATGTTTAAAAATATGTATTCAAAAAAAATTCCATTGCTTTTGCTAAATGCACGAATAACAAAAAAAACATTCAATAAGTGGATCAAAATAAAAAGTATAAGTAAATCTATTTTTGAATATATTAAAGTTGCATATCCTCAAAATCTTGAAACAAAATCATATCTTAGAAAATTATCTAGTTGTAAAATAAAACATATTGGTAATTTAAAATTTTCTGAAGATTACGATAGTGATTTAGAAAAAATAAATATTAATTTAAAATCTTATTTAATAAAAAAAAAAATTTGGGTCGCATCAAGTACTCATAAATCTGAAGAAATATTCTGCGCTAAAGCTCATTTAGAGTTAAAAAAAAAATATAGAAATATATTAACTGTAATTATTCCACGACATATACATAGGGTTGGTAAGATAAAATCAGAATTAGAAAATTTAGGTCTAACAGTTTTTCTTCATAGTTCAAAATTAAATAAACCTCAAAACATAGATATTTATTTAGTAGATACTTTTGGTGAAACAAAAAAATTTCATAAAATCAGTTCTACTGTTTTCATAGGTGGATCTATCATAAAAAGAGGTGGTCAAAATCCACTTGAAGCCGCACGATTTGGAGCAAAAATTCTTCATGGTCCTAATACTGACAACTTTAAAGATGTATATAAATTGTTAAATTCTCTTGGTGTATCAAAAAGAATTTATTCATCAAAGAAACTTGCTTCTTCAGTATCATTTATAAAGAATAAAAAAGGTGGAAAACAAATAACAAATATTGGAGAAAAAATTTTAAAAAAAACTATAAAAGAGCTAAACAATCATATCTTTAATGACTTTAAGAAAACCTAATTTTTGGAACTTAAAAAAACCAAATTTCTTAGCTTATCTTTTATTGCCAATAGCAAAAACTATTCAATTAATTAATTATTTTAAAAAATATTCTAAGCCAAAAAAATTTAAAATTAAGACTATTTGTGTTGGAAATATATATGTTGGTGGGACAGGTAAAACATCTTTAAGTATAGAATTAAATAAAATTTTAAATAATAAAAATATTAAATCTTGTTACGTAAAAAAATTTTACAAAAATCAAATTGACGAACAAACAATTTTAAAAAATAAAGGAAAACTTTTTTTATCCAATGAAAGAGCGACGGCTATTAAACTAGCAGAGGAAGAAAAATATGAAGTTGCAATTCTTGATGATGGTCTTCAAGATAGAAGTATAGAATATTTTTCAGAAATAGTTTGTTTCAATAGTATCAATTGGATTGGAAATGGTTTGACAATTCCAGCAGGTCCTCTGCGAGAAAATATTAACAATTTGAAAAGATACAAAAATATATTTATCAATGGAAACCTAGAAAATATAGATGAAATTAAATCAGAGATTAAAAAAATTAATCCTCAAATAAATATTCACTTAGGAAAATATAACCCCTTAAATTTAAATGAATTCAACCTTAATGATAAATATATAGTATTCTCTGGAATTGGAAACCACTCAACATTTGTCTCAATGCTTAATTTAAATGGACTAAAAATAATAAAAGATTTTGAATATCCTGATCATTATCAGTATGAAAAGGAAGATATTGATAAAATTTTATCTCAAGCTGAAAATTTAAATTGCAAAGTAATTACAACAGAGAAAGATTACGTAAGATTGGATAAAATTTATTCAAATAAAATTAAATTTTTAAAATCTGAATTAAAAATTATAGATAAAGAAAAATTTATGAGGTGTATTGGCTATTAATGAAAAATATAAAATATCTTTTTCAATTCTTGTTAATTATATTTCTTTTTATAATTTTTAAGATTTTAGGTGCAAATTTATCTTCAAAATTTAGTGGTAAAATTTTTGAAAAAATAGGACCATTTTTTAGATCCAAAAAAGTTATAAATTCAAATATTAAAAGAGCTTTTCCAGATATAAATTTAGAAAAATTAGAAAATATTAAATCACAAATGTGGAATAATTTTGGAAGAATTTTTGCAGAATATATATTTATAAAAAATTTTAGATCTGGGAATTTAAACTCTCGGATTTCAATACAAGGGGGAGAGATACTTGAAGAAATAAAAAAAAATAATCAACAAGTAATTTTTATTTCAGGACATCTAAGTAACTTCGAACTTATGGCGATGTGTTTGGAGAAAAGTGGTATACATCTTGCGGCTATCTATCGTCCATTGAATAATATTTATTTAAATAAAATAATGGAAAGAATTAGAAAAAAATACATTTGTAATAAACAAATAAAAAAAGGAATTGGCGGGCTTAAAAACTTAATTCAACTTAAAAGAAAAAACTATTCTACGGCTCTAATGATTGACCAAAGAGTTTCGGAGGGAATACTATCAAATTTTTTTAATCAAAAAGCTTTAACAACGACTATTCCTGCACAATTGATTAAAAAATTTAATATACCGGTGGTCCCAGTGTACATAGAGAGAATTAAAGGTATAAGTTTTAAGATAACTATTAATAAACCTTTGAAGTTTCCATTAAATTACTCTCAAGAAAAAATTACAGATGAGTTAAATAAAGTTCTTGAAGATATGATTATAAAGAATCCCGGGCAGTGGATATGGTCACACAATCGATGGAAATAAAATTTATTTATCTACTCTCCATCTCTTTTTTTATGTGCTTCTATGTATGAATAATAAGCTTCCTGTTTATCTACATTCCAATAGGTCAAATTTTCTAACATAATTTTTTTTCCTGATATAGCACATATTACATGATCGCCAGTCTCCAAGATATTAAAGTTATTGGGCAGATATTTTAATTTAGCTAATTTATTTTTCATTTCTAAGATATATAAATAGTTATATGAAAATTGCAATTTTAGGTAGCGGAGGAAGAGAGCATGCTTTAACGTTTTCAATATCTAAATCAAACATAGTTGAAAAAATTTACTGTATACCAGGTAATGCAGGAACATCTGAGCTAGCTGAAAATATTTCTCTTGATACAAATAATTTTAAAACTGTTTATGAATTTATAAAAAATAACAATGTTGATCTTGTAGTTATTGGTCCCGAAGATCCACTTGTAAATGGCATAGTAGACTATCTGGAAAAACTAAATATAAAAGTTTTTGGCCCAAATAAGATCGCTTCACAATTAGAAGGTTCAAAAATTTTCACAAAAAAACTTTGTAAAAAATATAATATACCAACTGCAGAATTTGGTATTTTTGAGAATATTGATGATTCTAATAGATATATTGATAACGCAAAACACCCATTGGTAATTAAAGCAGATAATTTAGCAGCTGGAAAAGGCGTCTATATTTGTAAAGACAAAAAAGAATCTTATACGGCAGTAAAAGAAATATTTGACGGTAAGTTTGGAGTTGCAAAACATATTCTATTTGAAGAATTTTTAGAGGGTGAAGAAATGAGCTATTTTATCGTCAGTGATGGAAAAACATTTAAATATTTTGGCTCCGCTCAAGATCATAAAAGAGTTGGAGAAGGTGATGAGGGTAAAAATACTGGAGGAATGGGCGCATACTCACCATCAAGACTTTTTAATAAAGAACTTGAACAAAAAATAATAGAGAGAATTATTAAGCCAACATTAGAAGGTATAAATAATTTAGGAACAAAATATAAAGGATTTTTATATGCTGGATTAATGATAGTTGGGGATGAACCATATTTAATAGAATACAATGTAAGAATGGGAGATCCAGAGTGCCAAACAATTCTGCCAACTTTGGAAACTGATATCATCCAAATTTTTCAATCATGTATTGATGAAAAGCTTAATGAAATAGAAATAAATTGGATAAATAAGAAAAGCTTATGTGTTGTATTATGCTCAAATGGTTATCCCGACAAATATGAAAAAAATACATTTATAAATAATTTGGAGAAATTAAATTTAGATAAAAATAATTATTTGTTTCACGCTGGAACAAAAAAACAGGATAATAAAATTTATGCAGTTGGAGGAAGAGTATTAAATTTTATCTCAATTTCTGAAACTTACGGTGAGGCAAAAAAAAATATCTATAAAAACTTAGAAAAGTTAAATTGGAAAAAAGGTTTTTTTAGAAAAGATATTGGATACAAAGTCATTGATAAATGAGAATTATTAGTGGCACTTTTAAAGGTAAAAAAATTCTTGAACCCAAAGATAAAGAAACAAGACCTTTAAAAGATTTAACAAAAGAATCGATTTTTAATATTATTAATCATTCAAATAAGTTTTCAATCGATCTGGAAAAATCTTATGTATTAGATTTATTTTCTGGTACAGGATCTTTTGGTTTGGAATGTTTGTCTAGAAAAGCAAAACATGTAAGTTTTGTAGAAAATTATAATGGAATATTGCCTATCTTAAAAAAAAATTTATCAAGTTTAAAAAAAATAAACAACTATTCGATTATTGAAAAAAATATTTTCAATGATAAAGATTTTTTAGAAATAAAAGAAAAGTTCGATATTATTTTTTTAGACCCACCTTACAAAGAAAAAGAAATCAATAATATTTTGAATAATCTTTATAAATTTAAAACTCTTAGACTGAATGGAATAATAATTATTCATAGACATAAAAAAGAGAAAGATAATTTCCCTGAAAAATTTAAAATCATTGAAGAAAAAAAATATGGAATTTCTAAAATAATTTTTGGAAAATTTATTTAAGCTAGTATTTTTTTTGTTTCGGTTTTAATTAACTCTACTGCAGGTTGGTTAAAAGGATTAATTTTAAGAGCTTTGCCCAACAAAATTGTTTCTAAAATAAAAAAAGTAAAAAGTTCACCTAGGGTTTTTTCATCTCTTTTCAAAATCTCAAAACTCCTAAAAGGTATTTTCTTGCTTTTAAAAACATTCTCAGTAGCTTGTTTTTGAGCGTAAATAATATGATCAATATCTTTATTTTTTAAATAACTCTGCATTTTTAAAATTTGGCTATTGTTTATTTTTAGAGAATTTTTTTCTTTAACATAAAAAAAAGTAAAAAAATTATTCTTACAACCGTCTAAATATAATTGCATAACACTATGATTGTCTTTAGGCATATTTGAAACGATAGGAAGAATACCTATACCTTTTTTACCTAAACTTTCGGCAACTAATTGTTGGTACCAGTTAAATAGATTTGTAGATTTTTCATCATAATTTATTATTACAGAATTAAATTTTTTTCTTTTTACAAAGTATAAGATTTGATCAACATTTTTGATTAAAGAATTTAAATAATTTTTATTTTTGATTAAATTATTTAATTGTTTAAATTTACTAGAGTCTAGACCCATCAATTCTGCCGGTAACATTCCTACTTCTGATAAAACAGAGTATCTTCCTCCAATAAAATTATTGTGATGAATTATTTCTGATTTAAATTTTTCAGCTAAAGTATGAAGATAATTTTTTTTATTTTCTGTAATAAAAATATTTTTATTTTTTTTTTGAACAAAAATATTTGTATTAACAATTGTTTCTATTGTGTTACCAGATTTAGATATTATTATATTTAAACACTTTTTTTTTTGATTTTTTTTTATATGTGCTTGTAAATTGTCTAAAAATTCAAATTTTTTTTTTATTTTATGTTTTAAAAAATCGTAAATAGCCTGAGCTCCTAGTGAAGACCCACCCATACCTATAATTCTATAATAGATAAAACTCTTAAATTTAGAAATTGTCTTTTTGTTAAAATTATTTCTATATTCTTTTTTTTGTGATTTAATTACAAAATTTTCTTCATCAAGAAGATTTGTTAATTTCTTTTTTAAATTTTGATTTAACTTGTTTTTCCTAAAAAGCTTTAATTTAATATTTTTTGTGAGCATTATTTACTTTTAATTTTGCTCAAAATAGAACCCTGTATATCGCTATCTGTTAATTCTTCATCAATATTATCAGTATTTTCTGTTATTAAACTTTTAAAGTTATCATCTTTTTTTTGGTCAATTTCTTTAGTTTGATTTGGAATTGGCAATTCATTAAAATTTGGTGGCATAACTAATGGTGATTTTTTTTCAACTAAAAATTCATCAGTACTTTTTTTTTTTTGATTAGTAAAACCTTCTTTGATTGTCCCACATGATGATAGAGAAAACAAAATTATCAAAAAAATTGGAATGCCTAGTCTTTTCATAGTTCTTTTTTATTATTACCGATAATTTCAATAAATATCAAAAATAATACTCCTACTGTAATAAATATATCTGCAATATTAAAAATAAACCAATGAAAATTTCCAACATGAAAATCTATGAAATCAGGAACAGCCTTGTAAAATAATCTATCAAAGAAATTTCCCAAAGCACCTCCTAATACCAGTAATAGAGCATATCTGCTTACAAGATCACTGTTTCTAATTAGAAAAATTATAAAAATAATCACTAAAAATATTAAAAAAGTTAAAAAATTATATAAATTATTTTCATTAAATGAGAAAAGACCAAAAGCTATTCCCTCATTCCAAATTAGATGAATATTCAAAAATTTTGATGTGTATATTTCAGAATTAAAATTAAGTTTATCCTGATAAATTACAAATAATTTTGATATTCTGTCTAAAAAAAAAATGATTAAAATAATAATTATTTCCAAATAATAATTTTTAAATATTTTATTTAAGAACATTAAGAATTCTGAGGACAATTAGATCTAACACATCCTTTTTCGTTTATTTTCCAACACATCGAACATTTTGTTCCTTTTGCTTTTTCTGTAAGAACATTTGTGTCGATATTATTTTCATATGTAACTTCAGCTTTAGACGTTATACAAAGCTCCGAAAAATCAATATCCTTTGTGATACTTTCTAATTTTTGATCTAAATGAATCTTAATTTCAGCTTCTAAACTTGATCCTATTACTTTGGCTGCTCTTTTTTCTTCTATACTTACATTGCATAAATTTCTAATTTTAATTAGCTCAATCCATTTCAGATTTAATTTTTCATTATGAAAATTTTTTGGAAAAGTTAAAAAGTTTTCTAAATGAATACTTTTCTGGTTTTTAAATAATAATTGATAAATTTCTTCAGTTGTGAAAGACAAAATTGGAGCAAACCATCTAAGTAAAGAGTTTAAAATTACATTCAACAATAAGATAGTTGATTTTCGCTTAGGGTGATCTAAAGAATCACAATATAAAGTGTCTTTTCTTATATCAAAATAAAAAGCTGACAAATCTACAGTGCAAAAATTTAATAGTTCTTTATACAAATTGTGAAAATCATAATTTTCAAAATATTTTTTGAAATTATTATTTAAAGAATATAATTTATGTAGCATGTACTGCTCTAAATCAGGTAATTTATTTAATTCTATTTTTTCAAGATCAATTATCTCAAAATTATCATTAAGATTTCCTAATAAATATCTAAATGTATTTCTAATCTTCCTATATGAATCTGCGTGTTGATCTAAAATTGAATAATCTATTCTTAAATCCTCTGAATAATTTGATGAAGCTACCCAAATTCTTAAAATATCTGCTCCGTATTTTTTCAAAATATCTTCTGGAGCAATCACATTTCCTAATGATTTAGACATTTTTAAACCTTTTCCATCCACAACGAAACCGTGTGATAAAATTGAGTCAAAAGGAGCTCTACCCCTAGTTCCACATGACTCTAGTAATGATGAATGAAACCATCCTCTATGTTGATCTGAACCCTCTAAATACATGGATGCTGGCCACTTGAGATCATTTCTTTTCTCCAATACAAATGAATGAGTAGAGCCACTATCAAACCAAACTTCTACGATATCACTTAGTTTATCATAATCTTGGGCTCTGTACTTATCGCCTAAAAATCTTTGCGGATCGTCTGAAAACCAACAATCAGATCCCTCTTTTTCATAAATTGATGCAATATTTTCATTAACTTCATCATCAACTAAAATTTCTTTGGTTTTTTTATTTACAAAAATAGGTAAAGGAACACCCCATACTCTTTGTCTAGAAACGCACCAGTCAGGTCTAGTTTCAATCATAGATTTTAATCTTTCTTTTCCCTTGCTTGGATAAAATGTTGTATCATCTATAGCTTTTAGAGCTTTGTCTCTTAATTTGTGACTTTCCATAGAAATAAACCACTGAGGTGTTGCTCTATGAACTAATGGTGCTTTTGATCTCCAAGAATGAGGATAAGAATGAACTAATTCACCATTTGATAATAAATTTTTTTGCTCTTTAAGTTTTTCAATTACTATTTGGTTAGCTTTAAAAATATGAATACCTTCAAATAATTTTACATTATTTGTATATTTCCCATCACCATCAACTGTCTCTATTGCTTTTATTCCATTATTTAAACATAAATTAAAATCATCAGGCCCATGACTTGGCGCACAATGAACTATTCCTGTGCCCTGCTCTGTCGTCACAAATCTTGCTTCTAACATTGGGATTTCAGTATCATAACCTAAGTTTAAAAAAGGATGGTTGCAAATAGTATCCTTAAACTCTTTTCCTTTAAACCTATTAATCTCTTTATAATTTTTAATTCCACATTCTTTAATGACCGACTCAAGTAAAGCTTGTGCCACAACTATTTTTCTGTTTTGAAAATCTCCCTCATCATTAACTTCTAATAAAACATAATCTAACGCTTCATTATAAGCTAATGCTTTATTAGCAGGAATTGTCCATGGTGTAGTTGTCCAAATTATAATTTCACATTTTTCTAATTCTTTAATTTTAGAGGACCTAACTGAAAAGGATGTATATATAGTATCTGACTTGTGGTCTTGGTATTCTACTTCCGCATCGGCAAGAGCAGTTTTTTCAACAGTTGACCATAAAACTGGTTTATATCCTCTGTATAAACTTCCTTCTTTAAGAAATTTACCAAGCTCTCTTACTATCTGAGCCTCTGCATCAAAACTCATTGTAGAATAATAATTTTCCCAATCACCAACTACACCCAATCTTTTGAATTGACCTTTGTGAATTTCAATCCATTTTTCAGCAAAAGATCTACACTCTTTTCTAAACTCAACTATAGGGACGTCATTTTTATTTTTTTTATTTTTTTTATATTCCTCTTCTATTTTCCATTCGATTGGTAAACCATGACAATCCCATCCAGGTACATAAATTGAGTCTTTACCGTCCATTTGATGAAATTTTACAATTATGTCTTTTAAAATTTTATTTAATGCTGTCCCCATATGAATGTTACCGTTTGCATATGGAGGGCCGTCATGTAAGACAAATTTTTCTTTACCTTTGCTTGATTTTCTTAATTCATCATAAAGGTTTATTTTTTGCCAATAATTTAGAATTTCTGGTTCTCTAGTAGGCAGGTTCGCCTTCATTGAGAAAGCTGTTTTAGGTAGATTTATATCAGATTTGCTCATTTAGTTTTTTTTGCAATATTTAAATCAGATTTAATTTGTTTTCTGAGTTGATCAACATTCTTAAATTTTTTTTCTTTTCTAATAAACTTTAAAAACTGCACTGATAAAAGCTTATTATAAAGATTTCCAGAAAAATTAAACAAATGAACCTCAAGTAAGATTTTTTTTTGATTAAATGTGGGTCTATAGCCAAGATTTGCTATTCCACTCAATTTTTTTTGATTTTTTTTTCTTAATACTCTTACTGCATAAACTCCTGGCTGTGCTAAGACATAATCCTTAATATCTATGTTACATGTTGGAAAACCAATTTTTTTTCCAACTTGTCTTCCCTTTTTAACTATTCCATCAATGGTCCACTCTCTTCCTAAAAATTTATTAGCTTTATTTAAATCACCTTTTTCCAGTAAGCTTCTTATTATCGTTGAAGATACTATTTTTTTACTTTTTAAAAGTGGCTTTGGTTTAATAACTTTATAATTATAATTTTTTTCATTTTGTATAAGTAATTTAACATCACCTTCTCTTTTATTTCCAAATCTAAAATTGTTACTTACAAATATAAACTTACAATTGAGTTTTTTATATAAAATTTCTTTTATAAATTTAATTGATTTTATTCTGGAAAAATTTTTATCAAATTTTTTTGTAATTATAAAATCTACTTTTAATTCTTTAAGTAATTCTAATTTTTGATTTACAGACGAAATTTTAAAATTCTTCAATGAATTGTTAAAATACATCTTGGGCATTGGATCAAAATTAATCACACCAATTTTTGAATTATATTTTTTTTTATATGATAGAGCTAATTTAAATAATTTTTGATGTCCTAAATGAA
This sequence comes from Candidatus Pelagibacter sp. HIMB1746, assembly GCF_052047555.1. Lineage (NCBI taxonomy): Bacteria > Pseudomonadati > Pseudomonadota > Alphaproteobacteria > Candidatus Pelagibacterales > Candidatus Pelagibacteraceae > Candidatus Pelagibacter > Candidatus Pelagibacter sp. HIMB1746. The sequence goes on from NZ_JBNAJZ010000002.1 coordinate 156,301, forward strand.
GACCATCAAAATTTCCAATTAATATAATTGAATTTTTATGATGATTATTAATATTGAAATTTTTATATAACTTTACCATTTTAATTCTGTTTGAGTAAAATTAACGATAGCTTCATACTCTTTTGAAACTTCAGTAACTCCTTTATTTTGTATCTCTTCTTTGTGAATTCCATTGCAAACTAACAAGGAATGGTAATTTAATAAGTTGGCACCTTTTATATCTGTATTTAAATTATCACCAATTGCCAAAACTTTCTTACCAATATTGTCTATAGACTGATTGTAAACCTCCGCATGGGGTTTTCCAAAATAAATTACTTCTCCACCCATTTTTTCAAAAACCATTGCAACTGAGCCTGCACAAAACTCTCTTATATTTCCTCTATCAACAATTAAATCAGGATTTGTACAAATCATTTTTTTTGTTGTGTATTTTTCAAGCAAGTTTTTATAATAACTTAAATCATCTTCATGTTCATCGAATAAACCTGTGCAAAGTAAATATTCACTTTCATTTAGTTCAGTTGATTTATTATTTTTAAATTCATTGAACAAATCGAAATCTCTTGGGGGGCCTATATGAAAAAAATTCTTTGATTTAAAAGATGTTTTTAAAAAATTTAATGCTGCCTCACCTGAGGTAAAAACATGCTCTCTCAAATCTTCACTCATGCCCATTTTTTCTAAAAATTTATTTACCGTAGTATTTGGTCTTGGAGCATTGGTTAAAAGAACAAAACTTTTATTTTTTTTCTTTAGTTCATTTAAGGTTGCTATTGCTGAGTTATGTAATTTTACACCATTATGAATGACCCCCCACAAATCTATGTAAAAAAGGTCATAATTATCAGCAATTGACTGAAGGCCATCTAAGTCTAAATTTTTGGTCATTATTTTACCTATAAACCATAATATTTAGATTTTCCTAGCATAATTACTCTGAAAAGATTCTCTAATCTTGAAATAGGCTATGAAATATCTATATGAGGCTCATATTTATATAGAATTATAAAGGAGATTTATGAAGTTTAAACCGTTACATGACAGAGTATTAATCGAAGTTTTAGACAGTAGTGAAAAAACTGCTGGTGGAATAATTATACCAGATACAGCTCAAGAAAAACCTCAAGAAGGAAAAGTTGTTGCTGTTGGTGGTGGAGCTAAAACGGAAGATGGAAAAACAATTCCAATGGATGTTAAAGTTGGAGACAAAGTTTTATTTGGCAAATGGTCAGGAACTGAAGTCAAAATAGATGGCAAAGAATATAGCATAATGAAAGAGTCTGACATTATGGGTATTTCAAGTAAGTAATTTAATTTAAAGGAGAAAACAAAATGGCAAAAGTTGTTAAATTTGATGCTGAAGCAAGAGCAGCTATGATTAGAGGAGTAAATATCTTAGCTGATACTGTTAAAGTAACTTTGGGTCCTAAAGGAAGAAACGTTGTAATGGATAAATCTTATGGTGCACCTAGAATTACTAAAGATGGTGTTTCTGTTGCTAAAGAAATTGATCTTGAAGATAAGTTTGAAAACATGGGCGCGCAGATGGTTAAAGAAGTTGCTAGCAAAACAAATGATGAAGCTGGTGATGGTACAACAACTGCAACTATTCTTGCACAAGCAATTGTTAGAGAAGGTGTAAAATACGTAACTGCTGGCATGAATCCTATGGATGTTAAGAGAGGAATTGATGCAGCGGTTGAAGTTGTAAAAGAAAACTTAGTAGCATCAGCTAAAAAAGTAAAAGACAGTGATGAAATTGCACAAGTTGGAACTATTTCTGCAAATGGTGATAAAGAAATTGGAACAATGATTGCAAAAGCAATGCAAAAAGTTGGAAACGAAGGTGTTATCACGGTTGAAGAAAATAAAGGAATAGAAACCGAACTAGACGTAGTTGAAGGTATGCAATTCGACAGAGGTTATTTATCACCATACTTTATTACTAATAGTGATAAAATGACTACTGAGTTAGATAATCCCTTCATTCTTTTACATGAAAAAAAATTAACAAACCTACAACCAATGGTTCCTCTATTAGAAGCTGTTGTTCAAGCAGGTAGACCATTAATGATTATTTCTGAAGATGTTGAAGGAGAAGCTTTAGCAACTTTAGTTGTAAACAAGTTAAGAGGTGGTCTAAAAGTAGTTGCTGTAAAAGCACCTGGTTTTGGTGACAGAAGAAAAGCAATGCTTGAAGATATTGCTATCTTAACTGGAGGTCAGGTTATTTCTGAAGATTTAGGAATTAAACTTGAGAATGTTAAACTTGATGACCTAGGTTCATGTAAGAAAGTTAAAGTAGATAAAGATAACAGTACCATTGTTAATGGAAGTGGTAAAAAATCTGATATCGAAGGAAGATGTGCTTCAATTAAACAACAAATTGATGAAACAACATCTGACTATGACAGAGAGAAACTTCAGGAAAGACTTGCAAAACTAGCTGGTGGAGTTGCTGTAATCAAAGTTGGTGGTGCAACTGAAGTTGAAGTTAAAGAAAGAAAAGATAGAGTTGAAGATGCTTTGAACGCAACAAGAGCCGCAGTTGAAGAAGGTATTGTGACTGGTGGTGGTTGTGCATTACTTTACGCTGCTCAAGACCTTAATAAGGTTAAAGCAAAAGGTGATGATCAAAAAGCTGGGGTAGAGCTTGTTAGAAAAGCACTTGAAGCTCCAATCAGACAAATTACTAAAAATGCTGGTGTAGATGGTTCAGTAGTTGTTGGTAAATTGTTAGAGCAAAATAAAAAAACACATGGATATGATGCACAAAGCGAAGAATATTGCGATATGTTCGCTAAAGGAATTATAGATCCTGTTAAAGTTGTAAGAACTGCTCTACAAGATGCTGCTTCAATATCTGGATTATTAGTAACTACAGAAGCGATGATTGCTGACAAACCTGAGGAAAAAGATGCTGCTGGTGGCGGAATGCCTGGTGGTATGCCTGGTGGTATGGGCGGCATGGGAGGAATGGGTGGAATGGGAATGTAATCCCAAAACTCATAATAAAAGTTTTAGAAACGCCAGAGAAATCAACCTCTCTGGCGTTTTTTTTTGTAATAAAGTTCAACGAAGGTCTCAACGAAGTTTCAACGAAGGTTTATTCTAAGTTTAAAATCTAGAACTATGTTATATTTCTTTAATCTAGTTTTAATATTAAAAATAAATCTATGCCAAAATTAATAAGTTTGTTTACTGGATGTGGAGGTTTTGACCTTGGGTTTAAAAAAGCCGGTTTTAAAGTATGTTTTGCCAATGATAACGAAAAAAAACTTAAAGAAACATATGAAAAAAATTTAAAACATAAAATTGTAATCGAAGATATAAGAAATATTGATAAGAAAAAAATACCTCAAGGTGATATTATTATAGCAGGAATACCTTGCCAGCCATTTTCAAATGCTGGCAACAGAAAATCTACTAAAGATAAAGACGGAAATTTATTCATTGAAGTAATAGAGGTTATAAAAAATCAAAAAAGAAAACCAAAGGTAATTTTATTTGAAAATGTAAGAGGTTTTTTGTCCTCTAAAGATGAACATGGGGTTCTGTTAACAAAAAGATTTGAAAATGAAATGAAAAATATTGGTTATAAAACACAATTTCAGCTTCTAAATGCTTCAGATTTTGGAGTTCCTTCAAATAGATACAGAGTATTTATAATTTGTATTAGAAATGATGTTAAAAAAATTTATCACTTTCCAGAACCAGATATACTGGTAACAAAAAAAACTGTAGGTGATATTATCAATCAACCGCTTCCAAAAAATGAAAAAGAAGAAATTTGGGAATTTTCTGAAGCAACACTAAAGTCTATAAAATTTATAAAAGAAGGTGGATCATGGAAAGATATTCCGACAGATTATTTATCTGTGGCTCATAAAAAAATTAGGAAAAATATAAAAAAATATAGATCGCCAAATTTTTATCGTAGATTTTCAAGAAATGAAATCATGGGAACAATTACAGCAACATCCTCCCCTGAAAATTCTGGCATTATTCATCCTTTAGAGGATAGAAGATATTCTGTCAGAGAAATTGCTAGGTTTCAAAGTTTTCCTGATAGTTTTAAATTTTATAGTGATAATATTCAATTTAAATACAAAATGATTGGCAATGCTGTTCCTCCCGAACTAGCTTACAGAATTGCTAGCTCAATCAAAAAATATTTATTTTAATTTTTTTCTTTTAGCCAATTAATAGCATTTTGAACTATTTTAGGGTCATCATCAAATCTTCCAATTCCAGTATTACAACTTTCACATAAATATCCTCTAACTTTCCCATTATGATGATTGTGATCTAGAACTATTTTACTTATTCCAGATATAGTTGTTTTTTTACAAATAGGGCATTCAAAAAGACTAAAATCTTTAGGTTTTTTAGAAATCCACAAAGATCTGTCAGAGCTTGAGATACTCACACCATCTTTTATTTTTCTACAATCCTTACAGGAAGGTCTTTTGGTTATAGAATTTTTTTTTATTCTATTATTGGAAAAGAAATTTGTAGGTAGGAACCTAAAACATCTATCACATACCTTATGTTCAAATTGGTCCCCAGTTTTTTCTATTATTATTTCATTTAAAAGATTTTCATCAATATCACATGTAATATTATAGTTGATGAAATAAATTTTAATTTTATCAGTATTTTTACTTTTTAAAACACCAATTGAATTTTCTTTTATTTCTAAGTCATTAAATAGAAACGCTTTATTAATATAATAAAACTTCAACATTAGTTAACTTAGCTTTTCTAGAAAAAAATCAAAGTATTTTAGTAAGCATTATTTTAAAGAATATTAAAAAATAAGAAATTTACGTAATAAAATCTAATTGATAAGTCAATTAGAAGGTTTTTGATGGCTTATTCTTTTTAACCTCTCTTCTCCAAAGAATAAAAAATATTAAGATTAATATAGGTTGGATGAACACAAATATTACAATATTTGCTAATTCATATCCCATACCGGTAACATTCCCAATTACCTCAAGAACATAAACACACCAATTAAAGAAATCATTTACCATTGTAATATTATGAAAGATTAATTTGGTAAGAATATGTCTGGATAAGTTGAAATTAATCCCTATATAAAATGTATTGATAGATATTGATTATTCAAAAGACCTCCACGATTTAAACACAGTTAAATCTGCTTTAAGAGAGTGTGTATATCTAAAGGTACTTAGGCATCAAAAAGATTTTGTGAATATGATTATTGAAACAGATGAGGCTTATTATTATGCCGAAAAAAATTATAGAAATAAAATTGTTGAATCAACATTGAATATAAAGATTTTTAAACAACAGAGAGACAGGATTATTCACCTACATTACGTATTTTATAAAGCACTATATTTCTTAGTTGATAGACTTTCGATTGATTACAAAAATTTTATGATCTCACTTCGAAAAGATAGTGTTAGATTTCACAAGTGGTTTGAAAAAGATGGTATAATTAATACATCAACTTATTAATTAATAGATTTACCTTAATTAAGATGATAAATTTATTCAATTTCCATAAATGATATCAAATAAGTTATATGATCAAAAATCTATAAATTCGCCTTTTCGTTGGGCTGGTGGTAAATTTTACGCAAGAAAAATTATTGAAAATTATATTCCAGACCACGATTATTATGTAGAACCTTTTGTTGGTGGTGGGTCAATATTTTTTCATAAAAATAAAGTTAAAAGTTGGTTAAATGACTATGAGGAAGATTTAATTAACTGTTATGAAGTTATTAAGAACCAACTTCCAGACTTATTAAAAAAATTAAAAAACCAGAAAGTCTCCAAAGAAAAACACCATTGGTTTAAAAACAAATATAAACCAAAAAATAAATTAGAGCAGGCATTTAGATATTATTATTTAAATAGAACTTCATATTCTGGCATTATGAAGAAAGAAAACTGTTTTTTTGGTTATGGTGAAAAATATTCTATGAGACCAGAAAACTGGCCAAGACAATTAGAAAAAAATTCAAAAAAATTACAGGATGTTAAGCTGACAAATTTAGATTTTGAAAAGATATTAAATAATATAAAACAAAAAAATAGTTTTGTTTTTTTAGATCCACCTTATTTTAAAGCTGATCAAAATAAATTTTATACAAAATCTTTTAGTCATGATGATCACATTAGACTTAGTAAAATTTTAAAAAAAAATTCAAGTAAATTTAAATTTTTACTCACATATGACAATTGTGATGAAATTAAGGAAATATATAGTTGGGCTAAATTTTCTGATCCTCAGGAGTGGAATTATGTTATTGCCAGAACAGATGATCAAAAAGGAAAGAAAAAACTAAAAGATGGTTTTTTTAAACCTAGAAGTAAAGGGAAGGAAATTTTTATATATAATTATCCTATTCAAAAAAAATTAGAACAATTAAGTCTTATATAGAAAAAAATTTTTCTATATATTTTAGATTTTTCCAAACTTTGCCTAACTCATCAAATCTAAAAACTGGATAATTTGGTATAAATTTACAATCATTAGGATTTGGACATTTTTTTCTATTACAAATATTATTCTTGCTAATAGGAGCAAGATCAAAACTATTGGCAAAATAATGATTATTTTTCAAATCATTATCAATTTTAGAGTGATTTTTTGTATTACAGAAGTTTTCTAAAAATGACCACTCCTCATCATTTGGCCTAAAAATAAATTTTTTGTCCTCGTTTGTAATGTAAAAAGCATTTCGCAAATTAGTGATAACTAAATCAAAGTGATTATACAAATAACTATCTTTATGTGATTTTAATTCCTCTATTGTTGCTTCACCTTTCTTGGATAATCTTTTTATTATTTCATCTCCCAAAGTACGTGACCTCATCACTTTTATAGAGCAGTGTGAATATTTTTTATTTTTTGTTCCTAAAGAAAAACTATTATTTTTAGCTAATTTACATTCTAAACTAAAACTTTTTTTAGTGTCTCTTTCATAAATTTGTAGATCATCACCTTTAACAGTTAATTGTGAATTAATAATTTCTTTTTTAACTGTAAGATTATCGTTTTTTTTTAATAAATTTATTAAATAATTTTTTATTACATATTCAAAACCTATTCCCCTTACCATAGGAGCTACTTTAGGTTCATCAATAATTTCTGGCAAAGATTGGAAGTCTAAACCATGCTCTTCACAGTAATCTATAATTTTTTGAATAGATTTTTTTGTTAAATCCATCCTTAATGATAGCTAAAAATTTTAATTGAATAAAGAAATTAAATCTTGAAGTTAAGAATCTTAAAAAAATTATTCATTAGTTTAATATGATCCAGATTCTTAGGAGAACTATCTAATAAATTTGGATTAAATAAAATTATTGAAGCAACTTGAGCTCTGGAAATCGCTACATTTAATCTATTTCTACTAAAGAAGAATTCTTTATTTCTAGGTAATGAATCACTATCTGAGGAAGTCATTGAAATAATTGTAATTGGCGCTTCTTGACCTTGAAACTTATCAATAGTCCCAACTCTTGGGTTCTCAATTTTAGATTCTTCTAATTTTGAAATAAGTAAATTAACTTGAGTGTTGTATGGACTGATAATTAAAAAATCATTTACAGTTAATTGTCTTTTGTTACCTTGATCATCAAACTCAAGACCAATCATTTCTTTCATAAGATCCCTAATAACTTCAAATTCTTCGATACTTGTTTGAACATTATTTGTATGACTCATTTCAATATAATGAATTCCAATATCTTGGATTTTTGTTTTTTTATTAAATTTAATTAACCTTTTATCTGTTCTTTCATCACAAATTAGTCTCTCCTCATAAAAATTTGATGAAATAAAATTATTTAATTTAGAGTTAAGCCTATATGTTTTGTTTAAAAAGATACCTCTATCTTCTGGAATAGTATCTTTTCCCTCTAACAAATAATCTAAAATTGATTGACCAGATTCATTTGGATGAATTCCTCTAATAGGTTGACCAAGTTGATTTTGATCACCAATTAAAATTATATTCTTTGCTACATTTCCAATACTTATTAAATCTGCCAAACTTACTTGTCCCGCCTCATCTATAAAAAGATAATCAATCTTTTCATCATAAAAGGTACTAGCTAAATGATATTTGGTTCCAGCATAGATTTGTCCTACATTTAATTCTTTTAACGCATCCATAAAAACAGGATCTTTTTCGTAGGTTTTAATATATTCACCATTAAATACTGTATCTTCATCCTCTAACGTCCCTCTTTTATATCCTTCAAACTCAAATTGTTTTTCAGTTGCCATATCTTCTATTCTTTGAAGTAGATTGTGAATTACTTTGTGAGAAAGTCCAGTGATCGCAATTTTTTTATTTTGTTTTAACAATTCAATAATCGCATTTGCCGCTTGATAAGTTTTTCCAGTTCCAGGAGGCCCTTGTATGTAAAGATAACTATTTTCTAAATTAGAGATAATTTTAGGTATTTCTTTATCAAACTGCTCTGAAGAAATTAATTTATCTCCAGTTTTTATTCCTTTAATTTTGGGATGTTTTTTCTCTAAGAAATTATTTAGTGCGTTATACTTATTTTCTTTATTAATCAAACTATCAATAAATTTATAGGTATTAGATATTAATTTATTATTCGCTCGAGGTTTATCGGGACCAATAGAAAGAATTTCAGGCAACATACCTGATGCTGTTCCTCTTTTTAAAAGAACTTCTTTTGTTTTGTAATCAATGTCTATTATTGTTCCCGCATTATCTTTTTGTTCAATATCTTGATTATTTGCGATGATGGCTCTTTTACTTTTTCTTAGTTTAAAATCTTGATCTTCAAATTTATACGCATAAATCAATGACCTTTTTTCTGGAGTAGGTTTTCCATTTAATTTCATATCTCCAATACATTCAGGATCATCAATTAATTCTTCATCAGATTTCGTTCTTCTTTCAAAAAATTCTCGCCAAGCTGGTTTGTCTTCTCTGTTATAAAATCCAATTATATCAGCCATTAATTGTTTAATTTGAGGATTTTTAATTTTTGATTTCTCAACTTTATCTTGATAGGCAAGCATATCCACTTCCCAATCTCTTAAATCCATTTCATTGTCTTTTTTTTGAGAAGTAAACCAAGAAGTCTCTTTAGGTTTAATATCTAAAAGCCACTTATGAAGTTCATAAGTAGATCTACAATCTTGTTTATTATAACTCTCTATTTCATCTAAATATTTTTGATCCTGCGTTTCAACCCATTCACTATAATACTCTTGAGAAACATCACCTTTTTGTACATCGCCCACTCTTTTAAAATTATAAAATTTTTCTATATTTTTTAATGAATAACTGTTTTCAGAAATAAATAGTCCTTGAGTATTTACGTTTAGCAAATTTACAAACTTATCTAAGTTCATATAGTGATCGTATTCAATACCTTTTACTTTGTGTAATGATGTCAATTTTAATAATGCGGTTATTTCATAAGATCCATAATGATAAATTTTAGATGATGGGTATTTTTCAAAATGTGATTTTGTAAACTCAAAAAAATTAATTACATTTTGTTTTTCTTCTTCTTTATTGTGAGACCAAAGTGCTTTGAATTTTTCTTTATCATCTTCTATATAGTAAATACCTAATAGATACTCTAATCCGCCTGGATAAATGTGGTCTTCAACACTCTCTATATCAAAGTATAAGTCACATGCTGATGGTTCTGGTAATGAGTTAAAGCCTTTTATACCATCTAAATTTCTTGGATTTGGTTGATGAATTGGAACATTAGTTTTTTCATATTCTTTTTGAAGTTTAGCTTGAGTAATTAATTTATATGAAATTTCTTCTCTAAAACCCTTGAGATTCTTTTTTGAATCTTGTTTTGATAATTTAGTAGTAGTATCGATTTTTAATTGTAATAATTTTTTTAAATGAACTTTTGTTAAACCACCAACTTGATTTAAATTATCTTCTTTAACCCAAATTTTTTCACACTCTTCCTTCCATGAACAAATTTGACAGAAACCACATTTTTCTGGTTTAGTTTTGTCAATTCCGTTAGATACAAATTTCTCATAATTTTCTCTATGAGTTTTAAAAAATTCATTTACTTGATTTACTTGTACATTTTCCTCGATCATATCTTTTAGTACAATTGTAAATCTTTTAGGTAATACACCTTGAGTTTGCTCCAACATGTATGTGTACATACCTAATTGAATAATATGATCAGGTTTAGGTTTATTAGAGTTCTTTGTATCTATTACTTCATAACTGTAATCACCAAACTTTGATTTAAGATCTTTATTAATAATCAAAAAATCAAATTCTCCACGCCACTTATTTCTTTGTAAATAACCGCCATGAATGACTTCCCAACCCTCTTTCATAGCCTGTATTGTTTTGGGAACTTTTTCCTCTTTTGAGAGTTTAGTATTTTTTAAATCTATTACTTTTTTATATTTTTTCCTAAGTTCTTTAAGATAGTTTTTCTCGTGTATATTTCCTTTTTCTAATCTTAATTGATCATTCTTAGATAATTCTATTTTCTTTAGATTTAACTTCTTTTCATTTACTTCATTAAAAATAGTGTATTTACAGCTTAAATAACTCTTAAGCATCGATGGAGAGTAGAGGTTTTTCATTAATATAATTTAACTTGTTTAATTATTAATTAACAAGTTTATTTTTCTTTTAATTTTTCAACAATATTTAAATAATCTTCATTAAAAACTTTTTCTGCGAATGTCGATAACTCTTTTCTAGATATAGAATTTATAATTTCATCAATATAATTTATTCTTGTGATAGGCTCACCATATGAATGATATTGAGAAATTAAATCCATCCAAAATATATTATCTTTTAAATTTACAAGATGTTCACTTAATAAAGTTTTTTTAGCATTTTCAAATTTGTTATTTTCATAATCATTATTAATAAATTTATTGATAACTTGTTTGATTTCTTCATTTACTTTTTCTTCATTTTTAATACTGGACGCATAACTAACGATAAAACTATATGTCTCAACTGGATATTTTGTAGTGTCATAAGATGAAGCTGAAATTGAATAAACTAAGTTTTTTTCTTCTCTCACTTGATCCATTAACATCGAGTCTAAGATATCTTCTATGTAATAAAGTTTAAATCTATTTTTTAAAGTGTTTTTAAAATAACCATTATAAAATCGAATATGATTTAAATTTAAAGGATTTTCTTCTTCATATAGAAAAAGTTTATAATTTTCTTGAAATCTTATTTTATGATCTACAAAACTTTCTTCACGATTAGTAATCTTTAAACTTCCAATATATTTTTCGATCAACGGCTCTATTTTGTCAACTTCGAAATCTCCTACAAATACAAAAATAAAATCCTTAGCATCTTCAAATCTATCTTTGTAAAAAGAAACTGCTTTCTCATGTGTAATTTTTTCAAAAAATTCTTTGTCAGGATATAATGATCTTGGATGTTTATTATAATACTCTTCATAGAAATTCTTATTAAACTCAAATTGTGGATCTTGAGAAGAATTAATATATTGATCAATTTGTCGATCTTTGAATTGTTCAACAACTTCTTTATCAAAATTAAGATTATAAAAATTTTGATAAATTAATATAAACATTTCTTCTAAAAATTGACTAGTACTATAACCATCAACTCCATCTTGAAGTTGGGTTATGATTGGATAAACATTTAGAGATTTTCTTGGATATTGTTTTCTTAAATCTAGTTTTTTTAAACTACCAATGTCTGCTAAACTAAGAATATTACTTAAATACTTCGCTGTTGGAAAAGTATCATTGTCTGCTATTGAATAACCACCGTTACTTCTTGATTGAAAATATATTACATTTTCTTCAAAGTCTGTTGGTTTTAAATAGACCGTTACTCCATTTTCTAATACGAATTTTTGAACTCCAGTATATGGAACTCTACTTTTCTTAATAATTTTTGATCCTTTTAGATCTTCATTAATTTGTAGTTTATTTAATTTAACACTTTCATATGGCTTAATATCAGCATTTTTAGCGGAGTTTTGTATGATCTTAATTTGATCAAGATTTGGTAAATTTTCTACATTGGGTGGTGATTTAATTTCAATAAATTTATATCCCTCATTAATGATACTTGAAAAATATTGATTTATTTCACTTAAACTGATTGTGGGTAAGAACTCTCTATTTAGTTTTAATTCATATTCTATTCCAGAAATCATTTCATCATAATTAAAATTTCTTTCAAATTCATCTACATAACTAACTGAAGTTCTAGACTTAGACTCTAACAAATTATCTTCAGCACTTATTAGAAAACGATTTTTTGCTTCATCTAATTCTGTTAAATTAAATCCAAATTTAATTGCTCGTTCTATTTCTGTATAAAATCTCTTAATACCCCTCTCAATATTTTCTTTTGTGAGACGAACTAAAAAATATTCAAAATTGTTACTTTGTCCAAAATCAAAGTCACTAATTACACTTTTGATAAACTCTGGGTCATTTGAATATGAAACTTCATCAAGTCTTTTTTGAAAAATATCATATGTTAAACTCTTTACAATATTAGAACGATAATTTTCTTTAGTGTTTATTTTTAAAAAATCTTTTCTTTTTAAAATTGAAAGTTCAATTCTATCTTCTTTTTCATCTTGATATCTTAAAAATTTTTCTTCTGTGTAATCTGGAACTGTAAAATCAATTTGTTTTGTAATTGTTTTATTTTGAATATTAGAAAAATATTTTTCTATAATTTGAAATACTTTTTTTTTATCAAAATCTCCAACAATAAATAAACCAGCGTTCTCAGGTTGATACCAATCATTATAAAAGTCTTTAACATCATCATACTCAAAGTTTCTAATTACCTCCAAATCTCCTCTAGGAAAACGTTTTGGATATCTTGAACCATCTAAAAGTCTTGTTAAAAATAAATCTCTATATTTTATACCTGATGTTAAGTCAGATAATATTTCTTCTTCAACAATTTTTCTTTCTTTTTCAAAAGACTCATCTGTTAAATCTAAATTTCTAATTATGTCTGATAAAAATAGTAGACCTTTATCTAAAGCTCCATCTATGTCGGTAGGTATTTCAATATTATACGATGTTGTATCAAAACCTGTAAACGCATTGAAGTGAGAACCTAAATTTAATCCAATACTATTAAAATATTCATCAATTGAATTTTTAGGAAAGTTTTTAGATCCATTAAAAGCTACATGTTCTAGTAAATGTGCCAAACCCTTTTGATGTTCTTCTTCCATCATTGATCCTGCTTTAATTACCAATCTTAGTTCAGCTTTGTTTTCAGGTTTTGTATTTTCTTTAATGTAATAAGTAAGACCATTTTCAAATGTTCCTTTTTGAATACTAGGATCTACAGGAAGTTCATTGGATAATGTTATTTGTGATTTAAAAAGTAAAATTAAAAAAACTAAGGATTTTATTGAAATTTTTGACCAACTTTTCATAAGTTTTGATTATTAAGTCATATCAAAATATTATGACGCTAAAGTGATTTTCTTTGAATTATTAACAAACCCCTTAAATTTCAGAATAAGTAAAAATAAGTACTATAAGCGTTCGATTATCAATTAGAATTCTCTAGATCTAAGATCAAATATTACCTTTGATGAGAAATTATCAAAAATTTTTAAAATCAAACAATCTCTAAGTATAAATAATTAACGATAAGTACGATCATTTAAATGATCATTTATATCGTAAAGCGAAGTGATTAAACGCTTCAATATATCGATTTAATAAAAATCGTCTTAAGAATTTAATCGGAATTTATTCTTATTACAATACACGAGGCCGTAAACTCATGATTACGGAAAAACGAGGGTGAGACGCTGACTGTCAAATCCCATAGAACTTAATATTGAACTTACCAAGATATTAAGTCTAGCGTTGGTAGTTTGAAGACTACAAAGTGGTAAGTATCTGGTTTTACCAGCAGATTGAAGCGCCGACCGTTTGTCTGTGAATGCCGATTTTCAATACTCCAAGGTAGGTGTCTATTTGGGCGTTGTACTCAAGGACAAGACTTTTCCAACTTCTAATATTTTTTAAGTATTAGTTGATGGCAAAGTTTTGTCTAAATGAACGTTACCTCAAGGATATGGTTACAAATGAGATCAAGACGAAGTCTTGGTTGACGAAGTCAACTACTTAAAGAACAACATGAATAAATACTAGTATGGAAAACAAAATAACAAGTCTCTGGAACAAGATAAAAACTACTAGAGATACTTTTAGTAAAATAGCGTTAATTAAAGAATTTGATGATCTAGTTACAAAATACAAAGATGAGCTCATTAAGAGGTATCAAAGAGAAAAGAAATGAATCTAGTTCAACAAAGTGTCAAACAAATACATAAAGAAAGTCTTAAAAATTATTATGATGTCACAAGAGCGGAAGATGAATTATTTGATATGTTACAATCTAATCGGCTCTATAGTGAAGTACAATTAGTTCTAGATTTGATCAAAGACATCACTGGCGATAACAATGATAGTTATAAAGTAAGAAAAATGGGTAAATTATTATCTAATCTATTTAACAAAATTAAAATCAAATACGACATTAAGGAGTAATCAATGTGGACAGCTCAATCAGAGAAAATATTAAAACAAAAAACTAAAAAAGAACGTGTCAATTTTCTAATCTCAAAAGAATATCGAGATCGATTTAAACTCTTATGTCAAAAGAATGGATTGATAATGTCAGTGTTTATTGAAAATGCGATTAGACGATTTGTAGATGGGAGATGAATTATTACCCCCTCCCCAATTAAATAATCAATTAGGGGGTAAAGTAGTTACTTTTTATTTTTTTTTAGGATTAATTTTTTTTTATCAATCCTCTTATTTTCATTTTTTTTTGTATATTTTTTAGGAGAAAAAAAATCATAGGTTCCTAAAAGACCCATTGGATCATTATCTTCAGTAGCGAGTATTGTTTTTATTATTTTTCCCATCTTACTCTCCTTCTGTTTTATTTTCTTTTTTTCCTTCAATCTCTTCAATGATAGCCAGATCAAAACGATTTAATTTTTTACCTTTCTTTTCATCAGCTTTGATTTGATCATATTGTTCTTTTACAATTGCCATCATTTCTTCCATTTCTTTAAGTGTTGTCATTAGTTTCTCCTTTCTTATTTTTGATAAAAGAAACATGAATTTCTTTTGTTGTTGATGGCTCTTCCTCTTTTTCAAAAAATTCAATTAAAGATTCTCCAAACATTCCAATATTTTCACCAGCTGCTTTTTTCTTTTTAAGTAGCTCGTAAACTTCTCTAACTGTTGCCATTAGAACCTCCTTTGATTTTCCAACCATTTTTTTTCAAAGCTTTAATGAGATTTTGAAGTAGTTGATTTCTTGAAGAGGTTTTATCTCCAATCTTTTCGAAAAAGATAGGTTTTAACCTCTTTTCTTCTTTAGATTTAAGATAGTCTTTAACAGGACTAATGGTAAACCCTTCTTTGTAAATTGAACTATCTTTGTTTGATTTAACGATTTTATATTTCATGTATCTCCTTTAGCGTTAATGTTTAATGTCCGAAGCAAGTAGAGTAATTTTCTAAATCACGGACAAGTCTATATTAATATAAATGTATTTTTATTTCAATGTTTAAAATTGTAAATATCTAAATCATTTTCAAAAGATTTTTTTAACTTTTCTATTAGTTTTCTTTCATGTTTTTTTTGACAAATTTCACAGTAAAGCTTTCCAACAGGATATAATTCATTTAACTCAATCTCAAATTTAGTTAATTGATTAGAACATTTTGAACAAAGATATTTCATTACGCAACTCTTTGTTCGATTGTTTCTCTTTTAAGAATATTAAACACCCATGATTGAACAAACTTTTTTCTAGTTGATTTTGTAACTATCTCAGAAATTTGTTTATATGATTTTCCTTTTTTTCTTAATAACTTCATCAATCGAATAATTGATTGTTCTTTTTCACAAGGAATTAGATAGCCATTATCATCAACATCATAACCAAACTTAGGTCTAAAACCTCCAGTGTACTTGTTTTCTTTGATCATTCTTTGTTTAGTCGCTTTAGATTTTTCACTTTGTTGTTTTGAATAAAACTCCGCAAATACAGATAACATTTTAATAAAAACAGAAGAGATAGAGTCAGATCCTGTAACCTCTCCTCCTACATCTACAAAATGTAATTTAATTTTCTTTCGTTTAAACTCTTCAACTAAAGTTAATAAATCTAAAGTATTTCGACTAAAACGATCTAAGTGAGAACAAATGATTTGATCATTATTCTTTAAAGATTTCCATAATTCATAACCTTGTGGTCTTCTTTTAAAAGGAACTGTTCCTGATATTTGTTCTGTGATCTCAATATCAACTTTAAGATTTTTGATATTACAATAAGATTTAACTTTAGATAATTGAGTGTCTATTGAACTTCCTTTTTCATAACTCTCAACATCACTATTTCTTCCATAAAAATATGTTGTCATATTTCCTCCTATTCGTTGTTAATTAACGCTAACAGGAAGTGGAAATACCTCAATATTTTCCATTAACATTTGAACAAAGTATTACAAATGTTAATATTCTTTAATGAAACAAGGAGAAGTTCAACCTTATAGAGTATGGTTTGATTATCTTAAGACATGCCTTTTAGATAAAAATTTAAATCAAAAGATAGATAAAAATTTATATAAATCTTGGGATCTCAAACAAATAAAAAATCTAACTTTTAATAATTGGTTTAAAACACATTCGCATCTATTTGAGTCTAAAGGTAATATTAAAGTAATTAATAAAATATCTAATTCTCAATCTATAACTCTTGAAATTCCATTAAACTTTAAAATCAAAGAAATTCAAAAAGAAATACCAAAAGTTCTTAAAGGAAAAGTTAACAAACCAACTTCAAGATTCATACTAACTCATGAACGAAAACACATTAAAACACCAGCATTAGACAGTTTTTTAATCACTTGGAAGATAAAACAAAAATTTAAAATGTATTCTAATGAAGAAATATGGGATCTGACTGATGAAGAAATTGAAAAAAGACAACAAAAAGTTTCTAAATTAGTAAAAGAAGGAAAATTAAGAAAAAGAAAACTACAAGGTGTTGGTTGGGGTAAAAGTAACTCTAAATTAAATACTAAATCAACAACTACAATAAACAATAAGTCTATTATTATTTCTCGTAACATTAATAAAGCATCAAAAATTTTGTTAAATGTTTGTAAGGGAAAATTTCCAGGCGAATATTCTGATAATTAATTACCTTTGATAAGTCACAATCAGGGGTAAATGAAGTAAACTTCTATTATGATATTATGTATTCATAGTTAAACTTAACAAAGAAAGGTAAAAAACTATGAAACACAAAATGAATAAAAGAAAATCACTAATAGAAATACTTGAATACAATATGAAAGATATTCTTCTGGCGAAAAACATTAATATTTTTGATTTTAGGGATTATCAATTTAAGGAAGATGTAGAATGGGTAGTTGACTACAAACAGGCAGAAAAAATGTTGAATAATATTAGGAATACGCAAAACCTTTTAGAAAACATGAATTCAAAATTAAAAGACAAATTTTATTTGTTATTAAAGAAAGAGGTATCCATTTGATTAACTCAAAAGTCCATTTAAGATTATCTAAATAATATGAAATGATGAAAGTATATTAATGGCCAAAATAGTTAAACAATCAGTTAAGAAGTTCCCACATAGTAGTTCTCTCAAAATATTTAAATTTGAGACAAGTAAATACTATTACTACTCTTTCTATGTGGGAACACACATCACTAAAAGTGGAAATAAAGAAGGAAGTCTAAGAACTTCAAATGTTAAAATCGCTATGAAAAAAGCGAAAGAAATTTTTAATGATTGGTTCATCAATCATCAAACAGAAACTAAAAGAGATAAGTTTGAAACATTCACTTCAAAGATCGCAGAACCTTATTTCAAATATAGAATAAGACGATACGCAGATCCTAATAAAAAAGAAAATCAAGGCGAAAGAGATAAACAAAAATACTATAATTATATGATCAAGTTCTTTGATCATCTCGATTATCGAAATAATGATTTAATGACAACTGCGGTTGAAGATTTAGTTGAAAATCTAAGACAAGATCAAAAGACAGAAAATACAATATCGAAATACTTAAATGTAGTCTCAAATATGTTTAATTATGCGATCAAGAACAATGTTGTTAAATCAAAACCAGATTTTCCAAGATTAAGAATAGTTAATCAATTAAGACCTTCTTATTTTAATAATGAACTCAATCAAATCTCTAAGAAACTTTATGATGAATACAAAAGAACCGAAGATCAATTCTATCTAGAGACTAAAGATTATATCAACTTAATTAGAAGCGCTGGTTTTAGACCGGGAATTGAACCTTTAAGAATAAAGAGATTTCAATATCGATTTATAAGTGACAAGAAACTTTCTAAAGAAAAGATATTAGTATTTTCAATTTTTAATACAAAAACTAAACCAAAACACCAGTTAGCGTGTCATCCTTATTTTACTAAAAATATCTTTCCTGAAATTGAAAATAGACATCCTAATTTAAGTTCAGAAGATTACTTGTTATTCCCTTTTCAAAAGAATAGAGAAAAACTTTATAATAAGATCGCAAAGACATTTACAAGAATATCTAAAGAACTAGGTCTTTATTACAGAAATGGCTCATCAAGACCCATCTATAGTATTAGACACACTTTTATTAAAAATAGATACGCAGAAAATCCTCAATCTTTAGAAGTGATCGCAAGACAATCTAATACTTCAACTAAGATGATACATAGAAATTACTTAGATGAAGATGATGTAATGATGATTGAAGAGTATCAAAAAATGTATTCAAAAAATAGTTTTAAATAATTAAATTAAAAGTTAAATTTATAATCTTTATGTCCAAGAAATACCTAAAATTAAAAAATTATATTTCTAAAAAAATGAGCATGTCTCATATCTATCAACCTATTATGTTAATCGAGATTTTGAAGGGTAATGGAAAAGCCAATGGTAGAGATATAGCAAAATCATTTCTAAGTTATGATGAACCTCAAATTGATTATTATAAAAAAATTACTACCCAAATGCCATTTAAGTATTTGTCTAAACATTTAAATGAAATCAAAAGAGATAAACAAAATTATTATTTCGAAGATTTTGATTTAGATGAAGATCAAACTAAAGACCTAATTAAACTTTGCTTCTCAAAGTTAAAAAAATACATTGAAAAAAGAGGTATAGAAAAAATATTTAAACATCGAAAACTAGCAAGTGGAGTAATTTCAGGAAGTATTAGATACAAGGTATTATTAAGAGCAAAGAGTAAATGTGAAAGTTGTGGAATTTCTAATAAAGAAAAAGCTCTCGAAGTTGACCACATCATTCCAAGAAGCAAAGGTGGAAAAGATGTGTTAAGTAATTTTCAAGCACTTTGTTACACCTGTAATGCCCAAAAAAGTAATAAAGATGATACAGATTTTAGAAAAATTCAAGAAAGTTACAATTATAGAAAAAAGGATTGTATATTTTGTGACATAACAAAACGAAAAATAATAAAATCAAATGAATTAGCAGTAGCAATTAAAGATAATTTTCCAGTTACTAAACACCATTGTTTAATAATTCCCAAAAGACATTGTTCAAATTATTTTGATCTTTATCAGCCAGAAATTAATGCGATCTCACAACTTATTCATCAAATAAAAGACGATCTAATAAAAAAAGATAAATCAATTGAAGGTTTCAATATTGGTAATAATTCTGGAGCAGTTGCGGGACAAACTATCTTTCATTGCCATATTCACCTAATTCCAAGAAGAAAAAATGATACAGACAACCCTAGAGGTGGAGTAAGAGGTGTGATAAAAGGTAAACAAAGTTATTAGTATGTTTTTTATTTGGCAGTTTCTTTCTGGAGCAATCTTGTTTGTAATACTATGTTTTGGATTGTTTTATATAGCAAAACTATTTTTTGGATTTTAAAAAAAATTATTTAATGGATGCTAAATCACTAAGAACACTCAACAAATATCAAAATGCTTTAAAAAAAAGATTTGCGGTAACAAAACAATCTATTGAAATAAGTTTAGATACTTTAGATATAGTTAACAACTTATACGAAGAAGAATACAAAGATTTAGAAAAAAGAAAAATATTTCGTTTTTTTTTTCCTCTAGATATGTTGGTTGATGTTGCTGAAAATATTGAGGCAAAAAGTAAAGTATTAAAATCTAATTATCTTGAAGCCTTAGAAAAAAATGATTTTATTACATCAGCTATTTTAATTAGATCTGATCTGGAGTTAACTTACTTCTATTTTTATCTAGTATCTAAATCATTAGATTATCTTGAAAAAAAAAATTGGAAAGATTTTATCAAATTACTTTTCAGATTAGATATGGGTAAGATTAAAAATTCTAGTTTAGATAATAGTCTAATTGATATGCTTAAAACAACCTATCCTGAGGAATTTGAAAATATAGATAAAAAAATTCATGTAAACGATGTTCTAAAATATTTAGAAAGTAAAGAACCAAACAAGTTTAAAGAAAAAGTTTTAAAGATTTTACAAGAGGGATCTTTAATTTTTCAGCAAGACGAAATCATGTCAAAACATAAATCTAAAGTTATGAATAAAGGGCATGTTCTCGAGGATATTGATTGGAAAGACTCAATCAAACATTATGGATCTATTAGTGAGATTGTTCATCCAACAGCATTTTTTTTAATTGATAAACTTTCTAGTTTTGATCTTTCAATTAATGATAATCCTAAATTTACTGAGTTAAATAAATTTCATTTTGACGGTGACTTAGCAGAAAAGATAGATGCGATAGCATCAAGCATGGGTCCACTCAATAACCTCACAACTCTAAAAGAAATTACTATAAATATTTATTTATTTTACTTGGAAAACTTTAATCAAAATAAAAAAGTGATTCATAATGCTTTGGGATTAAAATTGATTAAAGAAACAAATGATTTGATAGAAGTTGAGAATATAAAGACAAAAGATGTTTTAAGATTAGGTAAAATTAGGAAATAATTTTCTTATGGCAAATTTTATTGAAGAAATAATAGACAAAGCGATAATTAATAAATGGTGTATTATGCCTGATTGTACGACATGTGGCGCAAGTAAATTTAAAGCAAATTTAGTTATAGCTTCATCCAAAAAAACTGACTTGAATTTTAAAGAGAAAACTAAAATAGATTTTGAAGATAAAGAATATATAGCACCTGCTTTCCATCATCTAAAAAAAGATGAATTACAAAAAATTGTAGAAATTATTATTAATGAATTAACTAATTTAAATAAAACAGCTTTGAAAAGACACTTTTCAGTATCTGAAGGGCCATACGAAATAATAATTGATCAAATAAAAATGTCTGGAAAAGAAAATTTTGAAAAACTTAAATATTATTCTGTAGGAACACCATTTAGTCAATTTATTAATTTAGCAAATAATCCATAACTAAAAGTAATAAAGATTACTCATTCTCTTCTTTAAATGTATCTAAAACAATGTTTATGAAATCATTTTTAGCTTTTTCAATATTTTTGATTGAATAAATTTCTGTCTCTGTAGTACAAACTATTTCTGTTGATCTTCCATATAAACGCAGTTCCATAGTTAATCTAACATTATTGATATAAACAAGAACTATACTTTTAACTCGTTCTTTCATGGATATATCTTCCTGTAACATCCAATAATATCGATTATTTTTCGGATTAATTTTTTTAAATCGTGAGATTATTTTATCTAAATCAGTTTTAAACTCTTTGTTCTTTGCTATCTTATCATTCCAAATTTTGATAAATTTTTGATGAATTGAAGAATCTCTTTTATCAATTCTCTCTCTTCTTTGTTTCTTTTGAAGTCGATTTTCTACTATTTCATCTTCTAAATTTTTTAATTTTTTGTCTAAATTTTTCATTAATAAAGGAAATTTTAAGTTTAAATTTTAGTACAGATTTTAAAATTTTTAAGAACAACTTCCAAGGTATTTCCAATTTATACACATTTCTCAACGAAGTTTTCAACGAAGGTAATCTAAAAGATAAGTAATTACTTAATAATTTGAAAAAAGTAGAAGAATGTAATCCCACTGCTCTAAAACTAGAATTTAAAAGGCCATCACATGATGGCCTTTTTTTTATGCAGATTTAAATTATGTCAAAAAGATACAGTGGAAAGTCATTTAAGGATTCGAGTGTAAAAAAGAAACCCAAATTAAGTTTTAAAGAAAAAAGGAAACTTAAAAAAGATAAACAAAAAAAGCCTAATTAATCACAAGTTATTTAAATTAATCAAGCCAGTCATGAGTTTTTTTAAGTTTTAATATCAAATTAAATATGTATAAGAGCCACAATTTATGAGCAACAATATAAGAAACATCACAATTATAGCCCATGTCGACCATGGTAAAACTACTTTGATTGATAATTTAATGAAACAAAGTGGATCATTTAGAGAAAATGAAGTTGTTGATGAAAGATTAATGGACTCTGGGGAACTAGAAAAAGAAAGAGGAATTACAATTCTTGCAAAACCTGCATCTATTAACTGGAATAATTCAAGAATAAATATTATTGATACGCCTGGCCACAGAGATTTTGCAGCAGAAGTTGAAAGAGTTTTGAGCATGGCTGATGGAGCTCTTTTATTAATTGACTCTGCAGAAGGAGTGATGCCTCAAACAAAATTTGTTTTATCGAAAGCATTAAAACAAGGTTTAAAACCAATTGTAGTTATTAATAAATTGGATAAAGCAGATCAAAGAGCTAATGAGGTCTTAGATGAAACTTTTGATTTATTTGTAAGTTTAGATGCAAATGAAGAACAATTAGATTTTCCTGTTTTATATGCAAGTGGAAGATCTGGATGGGCTGATCATGAAGTAGATGGGCCAAGAGAAAATTTAAATCCTTTATTAGACTTAATTGTGGAGCACGTTAAACCGGCCAAATTAGATAAAACCAAACCTTTTGCAATGTTATCAACATTGCTTTATTCAGACAGTTTTTTAGGTAGAAGTCTAGTAGGTAGAATCACACAAGGGACAGCAAAAGCAAACCAACCAATCAAAGCTATTAATTTAAATGGTGAAAAAGTTGATGAAGGAAAATTAACAAAGATTTTTAGATATGAAGGAACTAAAAAAGTTCCAATTGATGTTGGAGAAGCAGGAGATATTGTCGTTGTAGCAGGATTAGAAAAAGCAAATGTAGCTGATACAATTTGTAATTTGGAAGTTAATGATCCTATACCAGCAACTCCGATTGATCCTCCAACAATGTCGATTACAATAACTGTTAATACTTCTCCATTAGCAGGTACAGAAGGTAAAAAACTTACAAGTACTCAAATTAGAGAAAGATTAGTTCAAGAAGCACAGAACAATGTAGGAATTACTTTTTCAGAAAATGATGGAAAAGATTCATTCGTTGTAAGTGGACGAGGTGAATTGATGCTGGAAATACTTCTTACTCAAATGAGAAGAGAAGGTTTTGAAATGACGGTAAGTCCACCAAAAGTTTTATATAAAACTGATAATCAAGGAAACAAACTTGAACCAATTGAAGAAATTACTATGGATTTAGATGAAGAACACTCTTCAAAAGTAATCGACTCAATGAATAGAAGAAAAGGTAAATTAATTGAACTAAAAGATACCGGTACAAATAAGAAAAGATTGATATTTCATGCACCTACGAGAGGTTTGATGGGATACACAAGTAGATTTCTAACTCTTACTAAAGGGGAAGGTGTAATTAATAGAATTTTCCATGACTACGGTCCTTTTGAAGGTGAAATGGAAGGTAGAAGAAATGGTGCATTAATTGCAATGGAACAAGGAAAAGCAGTAGCTTTTGCAATCTTCAATCTTCAAGCAAGAGGAGAAATGTTTGTTACCCATAATGATCCTGTTTATCCAGGTATGATTGTTGGATTATCACCAAAACCAGGTGATATGATTATAAATGTCATGAAAGGAAAAAAATTAACAAATATGAGAACACAAGGAACAGATGAAAACGTCGTTCTTACTCCTGTTAGAAAAATGTCAATAGCTGAACAACTAAGTATGCTTAACAGTGATGAAGCATTAGAAATTACACCTGATTCTTGTAGATTGAGAAAAGCAATTCTTGATCCTCATGAAAGAAAAAGAAGTGAGAAAACTAGCGCAGCAGCTTAGTTAAATATTTTTCCAACTAAAAATAATCCTAAAGCTACACAAGGTCCAATTCCAAAAGCAAATATAAGCGTTCCTATTCCAACGGTCCCACCTAAATACCAACCAACAATTACAACTGTAATTTCCAAAAAGGCTCTTACCAATGCTATAGGTAAATTTGTTATTTTTGTTAATCCTGTCATTAAACCATCTCGTGGACCTGGACCAAGATTAGCTACTAAATAAATACCACTACCAAGTCCTACTAAAATTACTGAAAGAACTGCTAATAAGTATTTTGTAAAAAGAGATGAAGGTGGCTGAAAATAATTTAGAGTGAAATCAATCATGGCAGCAATCACGATAATATTAAATATTGTTCCAAGACCTGGTTTTTGTTTTAAAAAAATCCATAAAAAAAGTACTCCTACACTTACAAAAAAAGTTGCTGCACCAATGGATAAACTAGAATTGAGTGAAATTCCTTCAGCTAATACTGACCAGGGTGAGTTTCCAGTTGTTGATAAAATTAACAAACCCTCTCCCAAACCAAAAATTGTTAAACCAAAAATTAAAAAAAATGATGTTGAAAATTTTGGCTTGAAGTTCAAACTTTCGTTTGAGCTCCAATTTACTTTTGGAATATTTTTTATAGATAGGAACATTAATTATTGATACTTTTAGATTAATTTTTATTTATATTATTATCATGAAAAAATTTTACACTATTATTATATTTTTTTTATTTACTTTTAACTCAAACGCACATGTTGGTCATTATAATAACTTCAAAAAAATTGAACTTGAAATCTTAAGAAATAATGAAGTTATAGGATACAATAATTATTCTTTTTCCAGGAAAGACAATGAAACAACTGTAAATAATAAATATAAATTTACAGTAAAACTACTTGGAGCAACTATTTTTGAAGTAGAAGGTTTTGGAGAAGAAAAATATTTAGGAGATAATTTAATTTCCTTTAAATCTAAAACACGTCAGAATAAAAAAGAAAAATTCGTAAATTTAATATTAAATAATCAAACTAATAAATTTGATATTCAAGGATCTTCTTTTTCTGGTGAAGCTTCTTTGAAAAATACAATTGGAAATTGGTGGAGCCATAAATTGTTACAGGCAGAGAGCCAAATTAGCCCTATTTCAGGAAGTATAAAAGAACAACTGGTTACGTTTATCGCTAAAGAAAAAATCACAATCAATGGGAAGGAATTTGATACTGATCATTTTAAACTCACTTCTAAAGATATGACTCTCCCAGAAGACAAAAGATTAAATTTTGATATATGGCTTGATAAAAAAACTTCGGTAATAGTTAAAGTTACCTATGAGAGAATGGGAAGTTGGGAGTATAGGATTAAAAATATTGAGTAATTTTATCTGCTTATTTTCTTAAAAAGATCATTAGCACTTATCCATCCTGCTTCTAATCTAGGTCCAACAAACCAATCGGCACAAACTCCTAAATTAATTTTTGAGTTCCAATAACTTTTAATTTTTAAAGGTTTTGAATTTGATGAATACATCCATCCATGATTTAAAGAAAAAAGGATTTTACTTTTTTTAATACCAGTAAGATCAAAAAATTTATTAATTAATATTTTTGAATTCAAATCTTTATTTTCTTTATTTTTCAAAATTTTTTTATTTGCCCACATTGCCGTACTTTGGAGTGTCCAAAATTCATAAATACTTTTAAATCTTAACTTACTATTTTCTCTAGCAGCCCAACCTAAAATTTGATTATCAAACAAAAAACTACTTATATTTTTTTTTGTTTTTTTCATTTTTATCATGACTGTAATATTTGCATCCATTTTTAATTTTTTTTTAATAAATGAATGATTAATAAATTTTTTTGCTAATTTAAGTAATTGAGGATGTGGGCACGTTAAAATAAGATTATCATAAAATTTATTGTCACCATCAGCAAAGGTAAGTTTCCATTTGTTTTTATTATAATCAATTTTTTTTAATTCTTTATGAAAATTACAATTAATTTTTTTTAATAAATACTTACTAATATCGTTATTACCTTGTCTACCAATTATTTTTTGATGATTTTTATTTTCTTTTATTTTTTTATTTTGAAAAATATGCTGACCCTTCCAATTTTTTAATATTTTTTTTGCTATGAGTTTTGTTGTAAATTTTTTAAACTCAGTACTCTTAGGGGAAATATATTGAACACCATGATCAAAGCCCACTTTTTTATCTAACCTTTTAAATGATGATCTCCCACCAGGACCTCTTGCTTTATCATAGAGATCTACAGAATGTTTTTTATTTAATAAATTTGAAATTGTAGCACCAGATATTCCTGATCCAATTACACAGTAAGTGCTCATTTACCTGCAACTGTCATTCCCTCTATCATCATAGTTGGTGAGTTGATAGAATATTCAAAATCTAAATCACTAGCTAAAGTTATATTTTTGAACATATCTTTAAAATTTCCTGCAATTGTTATTTCATTTACTGGAAATATAAATTCGCCATTTTCAATTAAGAAACCTGTTGCACCTACTGAATAATCTCCTGTAACCAAATTACTTCCATGGCCAATTGTTTCTGTTACATAAATGTGTTTTGAATTACTTTTTAATAAATCTTCGAAACTAATGTTCCCATTATCAAAATATAAATTTGTTGTACCACCAGATCTTCCATTTGATTTTAAGTTAAGTTTTTTCCCATTGTACGTATCGACTAGGTAATTTTTTAAGATGCCGTTTTGTACAAGATTTAAAGTATCTGATTTTACTCCCTCTGAATCAAAAATTTGAGATCCAACACCTTTATTTATATCTGGTTTATCAATAACGTTTATTGTTTCTGTAAATATTTGCTCATTAATTTTATCTTTAAGAAAAGATGTTCCTCTAGAAATCGCAGATGATGATATGGCTCCAGCAAAAGCTCCTAGCATTCCTTTAGCTATCCTTTTGTCAAATATGATGCTTATTTTTTCACTTCCAATTTTATTTGGGCTTAATTTTTTTATGGTTTGTTCAGAAGCTTTTTGACCAAGTTCTTTTGCACCCTTAATGTCTGATAAATGACGTTTGCTTGTAAATTCATAGTCTCTTTCCATGCTATTTTCATCTTTAGCAACAGTAACACAAGATGCACTAAATGAAGATGATTTGTATCCTTCACAAAATCCATCACTATTTGCTAAAATAAAGTTAGATTTATTTTCAGTAAAACTAGATTCTGTATTTATGATTTTTTCTTCTGAAGATGCAACGCTCTCAAGCTCTTTCAAATATTCAATTTTTTTTTCATTATCAAAGTGTGTTTCATCATATAAATTTAAATTTTTAATTTCCTTAGCTAAAAGATCTTTATCTGGTAAAGAATTAAATTCATCTTCAGGAGTATTTTTGGTTGTTTCAAAACATTTTTTTATTAATGTTTTAATATTATCATCTAATAAGTTTGACGAAGAAATTGATGACCTTTTTTTTCCCAAATAAGTCTCAATGCTTATTGCTAATCCATCAGATCTATTAGACTCGTCTAAAGTATTATTTCTAAAATTTACAGTTTCAGAAATTGAATGACCTACTGTTACGCTTGATCCAGTTGCACCTAACTTTTTAGCTAAATCTAAGCAATATGATGCTTTTGATCTTAAATATTCTTGATCCTTAACCATAATTTAAAGTTTTGTCCCACCAACTGTCATTTTGTCAATTAAGATTGAAGGTTGGGCAACTCCAACAGGAACACCTTGTCCAGCTTTACCACAAGTTCCTATACCAGGATCTAACATCATATCGTTTCCAACCATAGAAACCTCTTTTAAAATTGAAGGACCATCTCCTATTAATGTGGCTCCCTTTATCGGTGAACCAATCTTTCCGTTATTAATTTCATATGCCTCAGTACAATTAAATACAAATTTTCCAGATGTAATATCAACTTGTCCTCCTCCAAAACTTACTGCAAAAATTCCTTTGTTTACTGATTTGATCATTTCTTCTTGAGTTTGATTTCCACTCAACATCATTGTATTTCTCATTCTTGGCAAAACAACGTGTCTATAATTTTCTCTTCTTCCTGAGCCAGTCGATTTGGTTTTCATCAATCTAGCATTTAATCTATCTTGCATAAAATTCTTTAA
The DNA here is from genome assembly GCF_052047555.1 of Candidatus Pelagibacter sp. HIMB1746. NCBI lineage: Bacteria > Pseudomonadati > Pseudomonadota > Alphaproteobacteria > Candidatus Pelagibacterales > Candidatus Pelagibacteraceae > Candidatus Pelagibacter > Candidatus Pelagibacter sp. HIMB1746. The sequence goes on from NZ_JBNAJZ010000002.1 coordinate 184,645, forward strand.
TATCCCATTTTCAATCAATACTGTTTTTTCTGTTGGTGTACCTTCATCATCAATAGTTAAGCTACCTCTTCTATTGTCAATTGTTCCATCATCAACAATCGTAACTCCCTCACTGGCAACTTTTTGGCCCATAAGATCATGAAATGCAGAAGTTTTTTTTCTATTAAAGTCTCCCTCTAAACCATGTCCAATAGCTTCATGTATTAAAATTGCTGGCCATCCAGGTCCTAAAACAACTTTCATTTCTCCTGCTGGAGCAGGTTTACTTTCTAAATTTACTGACGCAATTCTAAATGCTTCCTCACATACAGTTTTCCAATTGTCATTTTTTAGATATTCATCATAAGACTGTCTTCCACCTATTCCATAAACGCCAGTTTCTTTTCTTCCATTTTTTTCTAACATCACAGATACATTAAATCTAATTAATGGTCGGACATCAGTTAATACTTCACCACCTGATCTTATAATCTCGATAGATTTTTGTTCACCTGCAAAACTCGTGGTAACTTGTTTTACAGATTGATCTTTTTTTCTTAGATACTCATTTACTTTATTTAATACTTCTAATTTCGAATTTAATGTTTTTTGCTCTATGGGATTAATATCCTGATAAAATTTTTTATTAGATCTTGAAATATCTTGATTATAAGTACCTTTCATAGACTTCAGTGTAGATTTTAAATTTTCAGAAGATTTTTTTAATGAATCTTTTGATATTTCATTAGAGTGAGAATATGCAACAACCTCTCCCGTAATTGCTCTAAATCCAAAACCTAAATCTGAACTATAGTTTGAGCTTTTAATTTTATTATCATCTAATAAAATAGATTCAGATTTAGTATCCTCCAAATATAGCTCACCATCATCACAATTTTGTAATGTATCAGATACTATTGCATCGGCATCTTTTCTTGTTAAATCAGATTTGTCAAAAAAATTACTCACTCAGTTTAGATAGTGCTTTATTATTAATTTTCAACTAATCATTTGGCGCATTTACATGCTTAATTTTAAAGTTAATATAATTTTCCATGAAAGTTTATTTTAATAACTCTTGCAAAATTTGCAGATCAGAAATCAACATGTATAAAAAAGAAAATATTGAAGATATTGATTGGATAGATATTACGAATAACAAAGACGCAGAAAAAGAAACTTCCAAAAATGACAAAGAACTTTTAAGAAGATTGCACATTAAAGAAAACGATCAAGTAATTGAAGGTGCAGAAGCTTTCCTTTATGTTTGGAAGAGAATACCAAAATATAAATTTTTATATAGTTTTTTCAAACTTCCTATCATCTTTACAATTTTTAAATATGGATATGAAATAGTTGCGTATTTTTTGTATTTGAAAAATAAAAAACAATTAAAAAATTAATTAAGAAAAAATATCAAAATTTGACTCAATAAAGACATTGAGAGGATAAACATAATTAAAACTACTGAATACATAAGAGTAATAGTTTTATTTCTTTTTCTTCTTAATCTTACAAAATTTTTGTCATCCAAATCTGATATGTCTCTTTCTCCATCAACTTCATAATCATAACTCCATCTCCAAGTTGATTGTCCTAACCTTTCGTCTTGACTATTAAAATATCTGATCCAAGCAAGTATATAGCTTAACAGAACATACAAAATCACCATTGCAATTATTCCAAAAAACATAACTAATAATACTTAAATTAAATGTAATTATTAATTGTTATTTTTATCTCTTTTTCTTGCAATTAATTGGGTTAAAGAGTCCACCATCGTGTCCGAAGCTTTAAATATTTCATTATTTTTAAATTCGTGAGAGATATTTTTTTCAGGATTAGTTTTATCTTCAATAACTATACCTTCATCAGGAGAATTATTTTTAATATAGATTAATAATAACCATTCCTCATCAGGAGCCTCATCCCACTTAACAAATATTTCACCTGTTTCAAATCTTCTATCTATACATCGAAAAATAGACATGTGTCTTGTGATGTGTCTTTTATTCAATTGGAAAACTAAACTACTCGCACTTCTGTAAAAACTTTCAAGAGCAAACTCAATTTTTTGCCTTGCTAAAGTGTATTCTTTTTCTTTCTTTAGTAATGTTTCCCTATCTTCATCACCTTGAATTTTAACTCCTAAAGCCTCTACCCTCTCTCTTATTTTTTGATCCCTGATTATTCGATATTTTTCTTTTAACTTCTCAATTCTCTGTTGAAGTCCTGCGTAATCTTCTCTTTTTTCTTTTAATGATATTTTTTCTAATTTTTCTAATTCTTTAACTTCCCTTACTCTAAATTTTTCAATTTGTTTTTCTAATTTTAATTGTTGTAAAAATTTCTTTTGCTTTTCAGCTTGCTCAATTCTTAATAAAGCCTGCTCTTTTCGTAGGAATAATTTAATTTCTTTTGTTCTTTGTTTCTCTAACCTAATTTCTTCTTTTAATACTTGTTCATTTAGTTTTAGCTTTAATTCTTGTTCTTTTTGCTTCTCTTGCTGTAAGGCTAATTTTTCCTGTCTTTCTTGTTCCTGTTTTTCAAGTTTAATTCTTCTTTGCTCGTCTTTTTTAAGAACTTTATAATTATTAATTGTTTCAGATATTTTATCAAAAAATGCCTGAATATATTTTTCTATATTAATATTTATTCTGAATTTAAATTCAGGTTTAAGTGAATTTTGAAAATTAATTATTTTTAAAAGGAAACTTTTTTCTTTGGGCTTTTTGATAATTTTTTTTTTTGTTCTAACTTTTAAATTATTTTTTTTTTTAGTTTTAATTTTATTGCTTTTATTAATCTTAGGTTTTGTATTATTAGCTCTAGAAATTTTTTTAGATTTTTTTGATTTTAGATTGGGTTTTTTTTTACTTTTTTTAATAGATTTTTTTTTTCTTTTTTTTATTTTTTTCATTTAAAGGAATTTATTATTTATCAATAAATTATTGATAAATATAGTCTCTTGTAACAGGTGTTGAAGTATAGTTTTTAGTAAGTTGAAACTGATATACAACTTGATCTCCCCATTTAAAAGCCATTTCACAACCTGCTAAATAAAATTCCCACATTCTAAAAAAACGCTCATCAAACATATTAATAATTTTATCTTTGTTCTTTAGGCAATTTTCTTTCCAATTTCTTAATGTGTGAGAATAATGCATTCTTAATACCTCAATATCAGCAACGATTAAGCCAGCTTTTTCAATTGGAGTAGTTACTTCACTTAAACTGGGTGTATAACCACCTGGAAATATATATTTTGTTATCCACGGATGGGGGTCTCTTGGGGGATTTACTGATCCAATAGTATGAATTAATGAAACTCCATCATCTTTAAGAAGTTTTTCAACTTGTGAGAAAAACTTTTTGTAAAATTTTCTTCCAACATGTTCAAACATTCCAACACTTACAATTCTATCAAATTTTTCATCCAGCTCCCTATAATCCATCAATTTAAATGTTAATTGATTTTCTAAATTCAGTTCTTTAGCTTTTTGTTTACAATATTTAAATTGATTCTCAGATAATGTGATGCCAGTTACTTCACAATTAGCTGACTTTGCAATATCGACTGCTAAAGATCCCCACCCACATCCGATATCAAGGACTTTTTGATTTGGCTTTATATTTAATTTCTTAATTATGTGTTGAATTTTATTATTTTGAGCAGTCTCTAAAGTGTCGTTTTCATTTTTGAAATAAGCACATGAATATTGTCTTTTAGGATCTAAAAATAAATCATAAAGGTCGTCTTTGATATCATAGTGATGTGAAACATTCATTTTAGATTTTTTAATAAAATTAAAATTTGTTAGATATCTATACGATCCTCTCAATCTATTAATTAAGTAACTAAAAAAATTTAAATCTCCTCTACCAAAGTTCATTAAAGATAAATCTAAAAAATCTGTGAGACTTCCATTTTCAATTACTATTTCTCCATCTGTATAAGCTTCTCCAAAATAAAGATCTGGATGAAGTAAAAGTTTATAATGAAGTTTTTTATTTAATATTTTAACTTTTATAGGATTTTCATTTTCTGGATTTCCAATAATATAACTTTTAGAATTTGCATCGACTAAGATAAAGCCGTCTTTCTTAAAAACACTATTTAAGAACCTTGCTAATTGCATATTAAGCTGCCATTGATGATTTTAACGAAAAATCTAATTTCTCTAAATTATTAAAAAGATCAATTTCTTCTTTTTTATTAAGAATTCTTAGAGGAGGAAGTAAATTTTCATAAATACTGTCTTTATTCTTAAAAAAAGTATGCAAACCAGAAATTAAATTATATTTTTCAAACGTGCCTCTTACATCGCAAAGTTTAGAATTTATTTCTTGTTCTTTCCCATTTTTAAAATCATCATATACTTTTCTTGCCATTTGAGATGTTGCGTTGCATGTAGCAGTAATTATTCCTGAACAACCTAACTCAAGTCCCTTCAATAATTTAGATTCAGAACCTGGCATAACTGAAAAATTATCTAATTTTAAATTTTCAAAAAGATTATACGAACTATCTTTAACCCCAACTATTTGTTCAGGAAAATTTTTAACAAGCTTTTCTACACACTCAACAGAGAATCTATATCCAGAAAGTTTTTCAAAATTATATAAAATAATTTGAGCTTTTGGAACGGACTCTACTATTTTTGAATAAAACTTAAATACATCCTCGTCACTATATTTATAAAATGCTGGTGGCATAATAAGAAATTTTTCAAAATTTAGTGATATGGCAACTTTCATTAAATTTATTATTTCACCTAAAGAGTTCAATCCAGTTCCAATAATGCATTTATCTTTATATTTTTTTGTTGATAGTTTATTTAGAAAATTGATCTTTTCTGCAACAGAAATTAATTGAGCTTGCCCAGTACTTCCAAATATTGCAGCTCCATGACAGCCATTATTAATAGTAAATTCTACATGTGCTATAGTTTTATCAACATTAAGAGTAAGATCCTCATTCAACAATGACAAGGTAGCAGCATAAACTCCATTTATTTTACTCATGTTAAAAATTTATATAAAAAATATAATTAGTAAAGTTTATAAATAAAAATATGAAAATATTAGCAGTTCAGAACAGAATGGGAATTGGTGATAGTATAATGTTTTTGCCTTTTATAGAGGCAATTTCTAAAAAATTTAATACTCCAGTAAGCTTACTTGTACAGGAAAATTCAAAATGTAGAGAGTATTTAAATCAAACGAACTACATAGATGAAATTATTATCCTAAAGAAAAATAATAATATTAAAAATTTAAAACATAATGGATTTTTTGGAAGCCTAAGGCTAGTGAATGAATTAAAAAAATATAATTTTAATAAGGCTTTTATTTTTAACTCATCATTAAGATTTGCTTTAATAGCAAAATTATCTGGTATTAACGAAATTCATCAATTTCCTTTATTTCAGAAAAAAGAACAAAATATGATAAAGGCCTCGAACAAATTAATTTTTGATACAATTGGTATCCAAGTAAAAAATAATCCAAATATTCATCTTTATGAATCAAGTCTTTTAGAAGCTGAAAAAAAATATAATTTTTCTAAAAATGATCTTAATATACTTTTAGGTGTAGGTGGATCAGGACCAACGAAAAGAATTCCAGCCAAAACTTTTTTAAAAGTAATGAAAGAAATTTCTAAGCAAAAAAAATGTAAATTTTTTTTAGCCACGGGTAAAAATGACGAAGAACAAAAAATTTTAAATGAAATTAAAATTTCAGATCTCAAAAATTATTGCCAGTCTTTAGATAATTTATCTATTAACGAATGTTTGCCGATTATTAAAAATTGTGATCTATCAATATGTAATGACTCAAGCTTCAGTCATCTTTCTTCAGCGCTTGGTGTAGAAACGATAACTTTAATGGCAGACACTCCAATAATTTATGGAAATTATAGTTCTAAAATGCATCCAATATTACCTGATGGAGTTAATGAAGTAACTCACGGAACTTTAGGAAAAGATAAAATTAATCCTCAAAAAATACTTGATAAATTAAATTCAATCATAGTTAAGTAATATCATTTAATACTATTTCTTTAGCTTCATTTACTAAAGTAGATAACCTAGAAGTCTCAGGTGAAATATCTGGATGAATTTTTTTTTGTATTTTAATGTAGGCTTTATTTACATCCTCTTTAGTTAAACTTTTTGAAGGATTTAAATTAAGTATACGATACGCTTCTTCAGTAGACATTGTATTTAAATTTGATGCAGTGTTATTAAATGAAAATCTCCCTGAATTTCTTAAAGTTTGTATTAATCTGTACAACGAAATTAACTGAAAAATTGACATTCCTTTCAATTTTAAAAGAGCAAGACTCGCGAGAGTAAATGGTAAAGTAAGTAAAAATTTACCTCCGATTGCAAACAAAACTGCAAAGATGATTAAAACTATGAATAAGAATACTCTTAAACCTTTTGATATTTTTTTTGACGCAACTTGAGTAAAAAGCCTTAATAAAAAATATAAACCAACTACAATTAATAATGTATAAATTATAAAATTCATATATTTCCAGTTAAAAATGAAAGTACCATATCTAAAAAAAAAACCAGAGCTAAAATCTTGTCACAATATAGAGTGGGAAGATAACTATAGCTGGATACATCAAGAAAATATTTTAGAAGTCTTGCAAGACAAAACTAAACTTCTTCCAGAGGTGAAAGAATATTTAGAAGATGAAAATAGGTATACTGAGTATCATCTAAAAAATACGAAAAATACTCAAAGAATATTATTCGATGAAATTAAAGGTAGAATAAAATTAGATGATGAAAGCTTACCATTTAAAGATCATTCATATGAATATTGGACAAAAACTACCACCAAAGGAAATTACTCTATAAAATTAAGAAAAAAAATTGGTTCGTCAGAAATTGAAGAAATTTGGAATGGAGATAAAGAAAAAGAAAAATTAAATGTTGAATATTTTGGTGTTGGAGATTTAGAGGTTAGTAACAATGATCAATATCTTGGATACTCACTAGATACCAAAGGTTCTGAGTATTATACAATTTATGTAAGAAATATTAAAAATAATAAAATAATTTCAAAAAAAATCAAAGAAACATCAGGAAGTATAATTTTTAGCTTAGATGATAAGTATCTTTTTTATTCAAAGTTAGATGAAAATCATAGAGCTAGAAAAATTTATAGACATAAAATTGGAGATTTTGAAAGTGAAGATGAACTAATCTTTGAGGAAAAAAGTGAAGCTTTCACTGTTAGTATTGGATTAAGTTCTGATGAAAAATATTATTTTATAAACACTTCAGATCACAATACTTCGGAGCAATATTACTTTAATGTAAATGAAGCAAAACCAAATCCAAAATTAATAATTAAACGCGAAAAAGGAATTCTTTACTCTGTAAATTCATGGAATGGAAAATTTTATAATCATACAAATAAAAATGCAGAGGACTTTAAAATAGATATTTCAGAAACTTTAGAAAATCAGAATTGGGAGACATTTATTCCTGCAAAAAAAGAAGTGTTAATTGGTGGACTTTCATTTTTAAATAACTGGATAATTAGATCCGAAACGTCAGATGCTTTGGACAAATTGTTTGTTATTGATACTTCAACAAATAATGAAGAAGAACTAATTTTTTCTGACGAAAAAGTGTGTGTTCCTGGTGTTTCATTAACTCAAAGAAATAGAGACACAGATGAGGTTTATGTTTCATATTCTTCACCCAAAACACCTTCGAGAGTTTACAAATACAATTTAAAAACTAAATCTAAAATACTTGTAAAAGAACAAGAAATACCATCAGGCCATAATATAGATGATTATATAGTTGAGAGAATAGAGTTTAAATCCCATGATGGAAGGATGGTTCCACTAACGATTACAAGACACAAAAATACAAAAATAGACGGGACAGCAAATTTGTTACTATACGGATACGGATCGTATGGTAGTTCCATGAGTCCAGGTTTTTCCTCAACAAGACTAAGCTTAATAAATAGAAATATTATTTGGGCCACTGCACACATTAGAGGTGGAATGGAAAAAGGAATGAAATGGTGGAAAGAAGGAAAGTTAACTAATAAAAAAAATACGTTTGAAGATTATATTTATGCTGCAAAATATTTGATAGAAAACAACTACACCTCAAAAGGAAAAATAATCGGAATGGGTGGATCTGCTGGTGGTTTATTAATGGGAGCTGTTGTTAATCAAGCTCCTGAATTATTTTTAGGTATAATTATGGCTGTTCCTTTTGTTGATTCATTAACTACAAATCTCGATCATTCTTTACCTCTCACAGTTGGTGAATTTGATGAATTTGGTAATGCTAAAGAAAACAAAGAGCACTTTGATTATATATTTTCATATGCTCCATATAATAATATAAAAAAAATGGATTATCCTCATATGCTAATAACAACTAGTTTAAGTGATAACAGAGTTTTGTTTGATGAGCCTGCAAAATTTACAGCTAAACTTAGAGACTATAAAACTGATAATAATTTATTACTTCTCAAAACAGAAATGAATGCAGGTCATGGAGGTAAATCTGGTAGAGATGGAGCGATAGAAGAAATTGCACTCGACTACGCATTTGCATTAAAAATTTCGGAAAAAATTTAATTTTTCAGATATTGAAATATTTTTAATCGTACCTAAATGTATTCTGTAAGTCGCCTGATGGGGCTTACGTAAAATAAACTTGCTTAAAAAAGGAGGATATTATGACGAGTAAGGATCTATCTATATTTAACTCACTAAGACCTTTTTCAATTGGCTTTGACGATATGTTTGAGCAATTCGAAAGCATGTTGGGCAATGGAGGTTTGACAATGCAATCAAACTATCCCCCATACAATATCAGAAAAACTGGTAAGGATAATTATGCAATTGAAGTTGCATTAGCTGGTTTTAATAAAAATGATGTTGAGGTTGAGTTTGAAGATAATTTATTAACGGTAAGAACAAAACAAGTTAATAAATCTGAAAACAATGAAGTTAATGGAGAAATAATTCATAAAGGTATTTCTCAAAGACAATTTGCAAGATCATTCACTATTGCTGATGATGTTAAAGTTAATGGTGCTGAACTTAAAGATGGTCTTTTAACAATATCTTGTGAAAGAATTATCCCAGAACACAAAAAGAAAAAACTTATAGAAATTAAATAAGTTTACCCTTACTTGCGAGGATTTATCCTCGCAGGTAAAATCTAAAAACATCCATTAGAAGCAAATCCAATTACTATCTTATCTGGATTAATCTCAAATCTTCTCTCACATGGAAAGCCATACTTCTTGGTATTATAAATAAAAATGAAATTACCTTTTTCATTTTCAAAATCTTCATCAGGTTTTCCAAGTTCCATTTGTAATTTACTTGCTGATTGACCAATAAATTCACTCAACTTTTTATTTTCTTTTTCTATAACAGCATCAGTTTTTTGCTTTACTGTTTGACACCCTGAAACAAATATAAAGATAAAAAACGTAATAAATAAAATTCGCAAATTTTTCATATAACAACACTATCATTACAAATATGGCATAAATATAAACTTGTGGGTTGAATTTTGTGAATAAAATGGACTTATTCAAAGTATTATTCAATAGAATCAAATAATTATCAGACATTAGGAGGACAAATGCTTGATAATTATTTTAATTATAAAAAACACAAAACAGATTTTAAAACAGAAGTCATAGCGGGAACAACAACGTTCTTAACAATGGCTTATATAATGTTTTTAAATCCATTTATCTTATCGGGAGAATTCGCCGGACCCGAAAAAGGTTTCTTTGATTTTGGCGCAGTATATACAGCTACTATTTTAGCAACAGCTTTAGCATGTTTTATTATGGCTTTTTATGGAAAAACTTGGCCAATAGGACTTGCACCCGGAATGGGTATTAACGCATTCGTTGCATTCGGTGTATGTGCGGGAATGGGGTACACACCTCAAGAAGCACTTGGTGCTGTATTGGTAGCAGGTGTGTTATTCTTAATAATATCTTTAACGCCCATAAGAGCATGGCTAATTAATTCTATTCCAAAAAGTTTAAAATTAGGAATTGGTGCAGGTATAGGGTTATTTTTAGCGATTATCGGATTACAAATTATGGAAGTAGTTGTAGATGATCCTGTTACTTTAGTTAAGTTAGGTAATCTTGGAGATCCATTAGTTCTTTTAGGATGTGCAACTTTTATAGCAATCATTGTTTTAGAAAAAATGAATGTAAAAGGTAACATCATCATAGGGATATTGGTATTTAGTATCATTGCTTGGGCTGCTGGACTTGCTAAATTTAATGGTTTAGCTAGCTCACCTCCTCCAATGACATATCTTTTTGATTTTGATCTGTCTGCCGCAATGACTGCTAGTATGTCTACAGTAATCTTTACTTTATTGTTTATCGACTTCTTTGATACGGCTGGAACTTTAACTTCTGTTGCAAACGTTGCGGGTAAAGTTGGTAAAGATGGAAAAGTTCAAGATATCAATAAAGCAATGTTATCTGACAGTGTTGGAACAGTTGCAGGTGCAATGATGGGGACTACTACTGTAACAAGTTATGTTGAGTCTGGTGCCGGTGTAAAAGCAGGCGGTAAAACAGGAATGACATCTCTTGTAATAGGTATTTTGTTTTTAGCATGTATCTTTTTTGCTCCTTTAGCAACTAGTTTACCTAAACAAATTGATGGTGCAGCTCTACTTTTTGTGTCTGTTCTTTTTGTAAGAAATATTACAGATATTGAGTGGAACGACATTTCTGAGTCTGCTCCTGCAATACTTGCAATGATAGCAATGCCGTTAACATACAGTATTAGTAATGGAATTGCCCTAGCATTTGTTTCTTACGCATTAATTAAAATATTTACTGGAAAGTTTTCAAGCACTTCTCCAGCAATATGGGTAGTTGCAATACTTAGTGTTGTAAGTTTTGCTGTAAGTTAAATAAGATGTTAACAGGGCTAGTTTACTAGCCCTGTTAACTAATTTCTTTTAATTAATTCTTCGATAGATAATTCCTCGTAATGTTCAGTTGGCTGAACAATCCATGGGTCAGAATCTAGTCTTACTGGACAGAAATCTGGTTCGAAAGTTGATGATTTCTTTTTCCAAAGACAAGCAGTTTTAACTTCTTTTATAAAATCTTTTGTTTGAGGATAATTTTTTAACCACTCAATACTCTTATTTAAAGTTAAACCAGTATCAGAAAGATCATCTATCAATAAAACCTTACTAAAATCCTCGTTATTAGCTAATGAGCTTATTTCTCTAGCAAACATAAGTTCACCTTGCTTATCTTCCATTCCTTCGCCTGAATAACTTTGAATAACAATGTAGGCTATTGGCAATTTTAAAATCCTCGATAAGATATCAAGGATCGGTGCAGCACCTCTCATAATACCAATTAAAACCGTGGGTTTGTATTCCTTGTGAATTTGTATTGCCAGTTTCTCAACAATTTTTATATATTCATCAAAAGAGATTATGAGTTTGTCGGCCATGAAGTTTAGTATCATAAGTAAAAAAATTTAAAAAGGAGAAATGATGAAGGTTTACTGGATTGCTTTGTATAAAAAGATAGATAGCCAAGAAAATATTAAAAAATATGGAGCTAAAGTTACAGATATAATCAAAAGTTATGGGGGTGTACCATTAGTAAGAGGAGGAAAATTTAATACTTTAGAGGGAGAAACTTACCCAAGAACAGTAATTTGGGAATTTCCTAGTTATGAAAAAGCTATGGAGTGTCATGACTCTAAAGAATATCAAGAAGGTTGGGCGCTCGCAAAAGATACTACCGAAAGAAACTTACAGATAGTCGAGGCTTTTAATATTGAATAGGTTCAGGATCTATACTTCTCCAAAGATACCATGTAGCTACAGAACAATATGGGGAAAATCTTTTTTGCAACAAGTTTACATAGCTTTCTGGTGGAAGATATTTTTTATTATAATTTTTTGAAATAGCTCTTAGAAGTCCTATATCTTGCAAAGGCCATATATTAGGACGATTATAAGTAAATAATAAAATCATTTCAGCAGACCATCTACCTATTTGTCTTAGTTTAGATAAATAAATAATTGCCTCTTCATCAGACATACTTGGAATAACTTTAGGATTAAATGTTTTGTTTAATACTTGTTCTGCTAAACTTTTTATACCCTTTACTTTTTGTCTGCTTAATCCACAGCTCTTTAATTGAGAGCTTGATAATTTATTCACTGTTTTTGCATTAATTTTGTTTTTACACTTTTTTTTAAACTTTAAAAAAACTGAGTTAGCGGCAGCTACACTAATTTGTTGACCAATTATACTTTTACAAAGAGAAAAGAAAACATCTCGCCTTGATGTAAGAACAGTTTCTGATGGTGACTTATATTTTTTAATCAAAGAAGACATAGTTTTATCTTTTTTTGATAAATACTTTTTTGCTTTATTCCAATATGATGGGGTTTTACTCATGACGTTAAACAGATAGTTTTTTTTTCAAATACATTTCTCTTCTAAATATAATTATAGATGAAACAATAACCAATAAAGCACCTAACAAAGTTTTAGAAGTTGGTATTTCATTCCAAATAAAATATCCAAATATAATTGCGAAAACTAATCCAAGATATTTTAAGGGAGAAACCAAACTAACTTCTGAATATTTATAAGATTGTGATAGCCATAAATTTGCAAGACCACCTAATATACCAACCATTGATAGCAAAAATAAATCAAGTAAACTTGGCAAGATCCATCCCTGATAAAACGATAAAAAACTTAGAAGCATTATCGAGAATGAAAAGAAAAAACTAATCAACCAAGCAGGTTCGGTTGATGATAATTTTCTTATAGCAATTGCTACATAGGAAAGACCTAAACAAAAGATAATTGGATACATATAATACACATTTAAAGCACTAAAACCTGGCTCAGTAATAAATATTATTCCTAAAAATCCAACTAACACTGCCATCCATCTATATAATCCAACTTTTTCATTTAATAAAAAAATTGAAAAAATTGTAATAAAAATCGGTGCGGCAAAGGAAATACTTACAACGGTTGCCAAAGGTAAATTTCTAAGTGCAACAAATATAGAAACTAAAGCTATAAGTCCCGCTAAGCATCTTTTAAAATGAAGCACAGGTCGCGTTGTTTTATAGAAATCAAAATAACGATCTTTAGGGATAAGGAATAAAATTGGGATTATTCCACAAAAGCCTCTAAAAAACAAAACTTGCCCAACTGGATAATCATCAGACCATTTAACAATTAAATCCATTAGCGAGAAAGCGCATACAGATATAAACATATAAAAAAAGCCCAATTGATTTTTTGATAACATGTGATTAACTTAGATTAATTAAGGTATTTATCAATGGAAATAGCAATTTTAGGTTTAGGATGTTTTTGGGGACCAGAAATAAAGTTCAGCAAACTTGATGGTGTTGCAAAGACAGAAGTGGGATATTGTGGAGGTAACTCTGACAAAACAAATTATAAAGAAGTTTGTTCTGGTGCAACCAATCATGCTGAAGTAGTTAAATTAGAATTTGATCCAAATATAATTTCTTATGAAAATATTCTTGAACATTTTTTTAAATTTCATGACCCCACTACCTTAAATTCTCAAGGGCCTGACTTTGGTACTCAGTATAGAAGTGAAATTTTTTATACAAACGATGATCAAAAAAATATTGCTGAAAAGATGGTAAAAAAAGAAAATATTAAACTATCTGGCAAAGTAGTAACAAAAATTTCATTAACTAAAAACTATTGTGTTGCAGAAGAGTATCACCAAAAGTATCTAGAAAAAAGATAGTATGTCATTAGTTGATACAGATTGGCTAGAGAAAAATCTCAACAAAGTTAAGATAGTTGATTGTTCTTGGCATATGCCTGCTGAAAATAGAAATGCTCAGGATGAATTTAATAAAGAACATATTCCAAATGCTATTTTTTTTGATTTAGATAAAAACTCAAAACAAGACACTGACCTTCCCCATATGCTTCCAAGCTTAGTTGCTTGGAATGAAATAATTTCAGACTTAGGAATTTCAAATGATGATCAAATAGTAATTTATGATAATTCAAATGTCATAAGTTCATGCAGAGGTTGGTATAATTTCATTTATTTTGGTCATGATCCAAAATTGGTTAATGTTCTCGATGGTGGTTTTAAAAAATGGAAAAGCGAAAATAAAGAAACATCAAATATTTCAGCAAATATAAATAAATCTAATTATGAGGGTAATGAATTAACTAAACTTGTAAAAAATAAAGTCTTAATTGATAAAAATATTTCTAGAAAAGAATTCAAAGTAGTAGATGCACGGAGTAAAGAAAGATTTGAAGGTAAAGCTCCAGATCCAAGAAAAAATGTAAGAAGTGGTTCTATTCCAAATTCGGTATGTTTACCTTTTGTAGAGGTAATAAATGAAAATAAGACTTTTAAAAATAAAGAGGATTTAAATAAATTATTTCAAGAACTATCAAAAAATTTTGAGGAAAATTTAGTTTTTTCTTGTGGATCCGGTGTGACTGCTTGTATTTTAGCGCTTGCATATTCTTTAGTTAATACTAAATATCTCCCAACCATTTATGATGGATCTTGGTCAGAATATGGAAAAATTTAAATTATGAAAACATCAACTAAAATCACGAGTATAGTCGTCATCTTCTTTTTAATTATTGCCATAGTGATTATTGGTAGAACAATGATTGGAAATCATTTTAAGAAAAAATTTAGTAAAAGACCTCCTCCTGGAATAATAGTAACCACAACACAAGAGAGAACTTTTGAAAATGTTATAAGTACATACGGAACAGCTGCACCAGTTAAAACTCAGTCATTTAAGGTTGAAAAGTATGAGATATTAAAGCCAATAGATTTTAATAGAAAAGTTAAAAAAGGCGAAGTTGTTGCTAATCTTAAGAATAGAAAAATTATTGCTCAATTTGATGGGGTTATTGGGAAAAGAGAATTCTCTGAAGATTTAGAGGTATCAAAATCTTCTCTATTAATTAATTTAGAAGATGCTAGCTCACTATATTGTGATGTGGATATACCAGAAATTTTTGTTCCATTTATAAAAGTTGGTTTACCTGTTGATATAAAGTTTTCAGGATACAAAAATAAAATTTACAAAGGTGAGGTTGACTCTTTTGCAAGCAGAATAAGTCAAGACACCAGATCATTAGCCACAAGAATAAAAATGGATAATAAATCTGGAGAAATTTTACCAGGTTCATTTTTGGAAATTTCAATTAAATACAATGTTAGAGATGGTTTAAGTGCACCCGATACAAGCACAATAGTCGAAGGTGAAAATATATTTATTTATAAAGTGGATGAGAAAAATAAAGTAATGAAAACAAATGTTACTGTAGGTGATAGATATTTAGGATTTGTAGAGATTTTAGATGGATTAAATAAAGGAGATAAAATTGTTGCTGAGGGTACAAAAAAAGTTAGACCAAATTTAACGATTAGACCTATAGAAAAAGGTGCAAAGAAAAAACAAGGAAATTCTGGTTGGGGTAAAAAAAAGGGATCCAAAAAAGCTGAAGAAAAAAAAGGTAAATTTGATTGGTTAAAAAATATTTTTAAAAAATCTGAAAAAGAAAAAAAATAATTAAATGTATATAACCGAAGTTAGTATTAAACGACCAGTTGTTGCTTGGGTAATGTCTTTAATTCTAATTATTTTTGGAATATTTGTTTTTGCGGAGCTACCAGTTCGAGAACTTCCAGATGGAATACAGCCTCCAGTAGTCCAAGTTCAAACAGATTATAAGTCAGCATCAGCAGAAATTGTTGATGAAGAAATAACTCAAAAACTTGAAGACGTAATAGGTGGTGCAGAAGGTATTAAAAACATAGACTCTAGTTCTTTGAATGGACGAAGCAGAATTAATATACAATTTAATACAGATATTGATTTAGACGATGCAGCGAATGATATTAGAGAAAGAGTTGCTCGTGTTGTTGACAATTTACCTAGCGAGTCTAATCCACCCCAAATTCTAAAACAAGCAGCAGGTTTCACAACTACAATGTGGGTAGCACTAACATCTCCTACATGGGATGATCTTGATCTTGGAGATTATGCCGAAAGATATCTGATAGATGCTTTTTCAAGTGTTCCAAATGTTGGAAGGATCTTAGTTGGTGGACTAAGAGAGCTTAGTGTAAGAGTTTGGATAGATCCTATCAAATTAGCAGCCAATAACCTTACAATTCAAGAGGTTGAAAGAGCTTTAAGAAATGAAAATCTTAATATTCCTGCTGGTACATTAGAGGCAAATAATAAAGATTTAACTTTAAATATAGATAAGTCTTATTCAAACATAGATACTATAAAGCAACTTCCTCTAAGAAAAAATAAAGACAAAGTAGTAATACTTTCTGATGTTGCAAATATAGAATTTGGACCTGTTTCAGAGAAAACTTTATTCAAAGCACAAAGTAAAAATGCACTCAACCTAAAAACTGTAGGAATTGGCATATACGCTAAAAGTGGTGCTTCAACAGTAGAGTTATCAAACCAAATTAAAGCCAAAATAAAAGAACTGAATAAATCACTTCCGGATGGACTAAGTTTGGAGATAGCATTTAATAGAGCAACATATATTGGTGCTGCAATCGAAGAAGTATATAAAAGTTTGATTATTGCTTTTATTTTAGTAGTTTTAATTATTTATCTTTTTCTTGGAAATCTTAAAGCAGTAATTGTACCAGCTGTAGCTCTTCCTGTTAGTTTAATTGGTTCATTTCTTGGATTATATATTTTTGATCTCTCAATAAATATTTTTGTATTATTAAGTTTTATTTTAGCAATAGGAATAATTACTGATGATTCTGTGATTATGACAGATGCTATTTATACTAGAATAGAAAACGGTGAAACACCGCTAGTTGCTGCTTATAAAGGTTCTAAGCAAATTACTTTTGCTATTATTGCAACTACTTTGATTTTAATTGCGGTATTCTTACCACTAATTTTTATAAAAGGAATATCTGGAACATTGTTTAAAGAAACTGCAATAGCATTATCTTTTTCAATTGTAGTATCATCCTTTGTTGCATTAACTCTGTCACCAATGCTTGGAAGTAAGTTTTTAAATAAAAAAGAAAAAGTTAATTTCCTAGTTAAAAAATTTAATAATAAATTTAAATCTTTTACTGAATTTTATGTTAATTCACTTAAGTACTGGATAAATAGACAAAAAACTATTTCGATATTTATAATTTTTATCATTGCAGCTTCTGCTTATCTTTTTAATTTTTCAAAAAAAGAATTGTTGCCTATGGAGGATAGAGGTTCTTATTTAATAATAGGTTCAACAGATGAAGGTAGTTCATTTGAATATACCCAAGAAAAGGCTCAGATAATTGAAGGAAGAATATTAAGATTATTACAAGCAGAAGATAGCCCATATGAAAGACTAATTATGAGAGTTCCTGGATTTGGAAGATCCGCAACGTCTTACAACACTTTTATAATAATTGCTTTACTTGATGAATGGAAAAATAGAGAAAAAAATAGTCAAACTGTATTAAGAGAAGCTATTGGACAAGTGGTTTCGGTTCCAGAAACTTTTGCATTTCCAATATCTCCCCAAGGAATAAGAGTTTCAAACTACAACAAACCAGTACAGATGGTTATTTATGGGACAAGCTATGAAGAATTAGAAGATATTCAAAATAGTGTTTTAAGAGAATTAAGAAAAAATAGAAATATGTTCAGAATTGAGAGTGATTACACAAAAAACAAACCTGAAGTTAAATTAATCACAAACAAAAATCGAGCTAATGACCTAGGTGTATCTACGGAAAATATAGGTAGAACTCTTGAAACACTATATGGAGGCAAGAGAGTTACTTCTTTCAGCAAAGAAGGAAGAGAATACCCAATAATCTTACAACAATATTTAGCAGATAGACGTGATCAAGACGGATTATCGAAAATATTTGTAAGATCTGAAACAACTGGAAAATTAGTTTCAATAGCTAGTCTTGTGGAATTTGAGGAAAAAGGAACTGCAGAGGCATTGCCAAGATATAATCGACAAAGAGCTGTTACAATTTCAGCTGCACTATCAGATAATTACACACTAACTGAAGCTGTTAAATATCTAGAAGATGTAATGATAAAAGTTGCGCCTCAAAACCAAATTACTTGGAAAGGAAAATCAGAAGAATTGAAAGAAACTACAAATGAAATTTATTTAATTTTTGCTTTAGCTTTGTTAACTGCTTATTTAGTAATGGCAGCAACATTTAACTCTTTTGTACACCCTTTCATAATTATTTTGACAGTTCCTTTGGCTGTGTTTGGTGGTTTAGTATTTATTCTATTTTTAAATAGTTCAGTAAATATATTCTCACAAATTGCCCTGATTATTCTTATTGGTATTTCTACGAAGAATAGTATTTTAATTGTTGATTACGCAAACCAAATAAGAACAACAGGTGTTAAAATTCAAGAAGCAGTGTTGAAAGCCTGTAAGCTAAGAATTAGACCTATTATAATGACATCACTAAGTACTATGATTGCTATGATACCTTTGGTTATCGGAAATATAGGTCCTGGTGCTGGAGAAGGATCAAGATTGGCAGTTGGGGCAACTATTTTAGGTGGAATGATTATATCAACATTCTTTACTCTATATGTAACTCCTACAATGTATTTAGCATTAGCAAAAAATACTAAGCGTATTGATGCAGTAGATATAGAGCTAAAAAAACAATTAAATTAAAAAATAATATACTTACTTGTAGTTAATTTATTTTTACAATCTGATAATTGTTTTTTATAAATATCAGACTGTTTCTCAACTCTTTTAGCTAATTTGATAACCTTGTTATTTTTTTTATAATTTTTGTAATTCCCCCACCCCTCATGGTATGCAACATATTGTCTAAAAGCATCTTTCTTTGAAACTTTTAAAATTTTCTCAGTTTTGTTTGTATACCAACCAATAAAATCTACACTGTCTTTAAATCTTGTTCTTGTTGCAAATTTATTTCCTGTTTCTTCTTTATATTGTTTCCAAGTACCTTTGACTGCTTGCGAATATCCAAAAGAACTGGAAGGTCTTTTGTAAGGGATAACTTTAAATATTTTTTGTCTTGGAGGTTTTGCCAACCAATCAAAGCTAGATTCCATCTTAATTATAGCTAGTTGTAAATACACTGGTGTACCCCACTTTGCTTCTGTTTTTTTTGCGTGCTTATACCACAAATATCTTTCATTAAATATTGAGCAACCATCAGATACATTTTTTGGGATTGAAGAACAACCACTTAAAAATAAAATAAATATAAATATATAAATACTTCTAATATTTTTCATTTTTTTTTAAAAAAAAGCTTATGATTACAACTATAACAACACCAATTAAATTTCCAAATAAATCAGAAAATTGAAAACTTCTTTCTGGAATTACTAAATGTAGAAATTCTAAAATTATAGAAAGTAAAATCAAATAAATACTTATTATTTTAAATTGTTTTATTTTATTAAAAGTAAAAAATCCCACTACAGAAAGTATTAAAAAAGCATACAAATGGTTTGTTGAAATCCAAAAATCTGGGGTAATTTGTGGTTGTTTTTTAATATCCCCATACAAAAAAAATCCCAATATACTTCCAGGGAATAAATACAGAAAAATTATTACAAAGTTAAAAAAATAAAAAATGAACTTATATCTTGAAAATATATTAATCATTGATGTAAAAGTTTTATTATCAAATAAATCTAAAAAATAAACAAATGAGTTATTTAATCTTAGTAAGACACGGTCAAAGTGTTTGGAATCTAGAAAAAAAATTCACTGGTTGGGTAGATGTTGATTTAACAGATAATGGTAAATCAGAAGCAAAAAAAGCGGGTGAATTAATTAATAAAAATAATCTAAAAATAGATCTATATTTCTCTTCTGTTCAATTAAGAGCCAAAAATACGCTTAAAATTATCCAAAATGAATTAAAGGATGATAAAAATCCTACTCAAGCATGGGAACTAAACGAAAGACATTATGGTGCACTTACTGGTCTTAATAAAGACGAAATGAAGATAAAATTGGGGGAAGATAAGGTACATCAGTTTAGAAGGTCTTGGGATTTAAGACCTGATCCTCTAGAAAAACAAAATCCATATCATCCATGTAATATAGAAATTTATAAAAATATTCCTGAAGATAAAATACCTAGTACAGAGTCTCTAAAAGACACTTATGAGAGAGTAATAGATTTTTACAAAAAGAAAATTGAAATCATAAATGATAAAAATATTTTAATATCTGCACATGGAAATTCAATTAGAGCTCTTTGTAAGTACCTATTTAATTTGGATAATAATGTAATTTCAAAATTAGAAATACCAACAGGTAATCCTTTGCTCATTGAAGTAAATGTAGATAGAAAAGTTTTAAGTGCTAAATATTTAGACTCTGATAGGGCTAAAGATCTTTTAGTTTTTTGAAGATTTCCAAGTTAGTTAAATGATAAAAATTTTGTTTGCTTTCATATCCATTTAAATCTTTGGTATCAATCAATTTGTTCCAAATTTTAGAAATTGAAAACTTTTCATTAGTTTCATTTTTAAACAATTTTTTACTTAATATCTGACAGCCGATGTAAATATAATTTTTATCTAATTCCTTAGTAATAATATTATTTTCTAAATTGAAATCGCCCTTTAAATTTTTATCAAAACTTAAATTTTTGTTTACTAATAGAAGAATATTTTTTAGTTTTTCACTAAAATAGAACTCTTCCATTTTATTAATTTCATCAAAATACTCTTTTGTCCAAACAGTATCAGGATTAAAAACAATAAAATCATCTTCATTAGAATGCTTGATTAAATTTAAAATACCACCCCCAGTATCTAGAATTTCATTTCCATCCTCTATAATTTCAATATCAATATCAAAATTGTTATCTTTAAAAAATTTTAGAAAATGATCTTTTAAATAGAATGAATTTATTAAAATTTTTTTAATTCCCAAACTTTTAATCAATTGGATACATTTTTCTAACATTGTTACATTATTTAACTCTAATAATGGTTTGGGTGTATCTAATGTTATTGGGTTTAATCTTTTTCCATATCCTGCACATAATATTAAAGCTGTATTTATTTTCATAATTTAATTAATAAATTCTGGAAAATTATTTTTTAATAATAGTTTTAAATCCTTAAAAATCTTATTCTGTTTTAATCTGTAATCTATCATTTCCCATGCATAAGGGATTAATTGAATATATTTTTTTTTATTATCTCTATAAGCAAGTCTTGTGAAAATTCCAATGATTTTTAAATTTCTTAGAACTGATAGTATTTCAAAGTCTTGTTTAAATTTAATTAAATTAATTTTTTTATTGGTTTTTATGTAATAATCAAAAATCTTTTTTTTTAATTTTTTATTAGTTTTTAATCTAACATCATCTATCAATGATGCTAAATCATAAGCTTTATTTCCAATAAGAGCGTCTTGATTGTCAATTAAGCTAATTTGATTTTTAAAATACATTAAATTTGAAACATGAAAATCCCTATGTACAAAAGTAATGTTTTTATTATTAAGTTTAGATAATAATTTATTTATCTCGTTTTTAAATTTTTTTTTGAATAAAGATTTATTTGTATTTAATTTTTTTTCAACATACCAGTCACTAAAAAGTTTTGCTTCATTATATAAAATTTTATTTTTATATAATTCAAGTTTGTAATTTTGATTTAAAAAGTTTTTTATTTTTTTAGTTTTTATACTTTGTAATTTATTCAGTATGTGAATAATATTTTTAAAAAATAAATACTTATTTCTTTTTTTATTTTTTAAAATTTTAAATAACGAAACATTTCCAAAATCCTGAATTTCAATGAAGTTTTTTTTATAATCATGGCTAATCAGATTTGGTGCAGAAATTCTATTTTTTATTAAAATTTTGTTGACCGCATCATAAATTAATAAATTTTTCTTTTTTTCTTTTTTTGCGTAAACAACTATAGAGTTATTTTTTTTACTTCTATAAAAAGTTCTAAATGATGCATCACCTTTAATTTTTTGCAAATCTTTTGAATTTTTCATTCTATTATATTCTTAATCGATGCCTGTGATTTCAACACTTCTATTATTTAGCTCATTTTCATAGTTAAATCTTAATACAATAACTTTTTCCTGAATATCTTTAACTAACTCTGGCCACTCAATAAAAGTAATTAAATTATCATTTTTTTCAAATATGTTTAGATCATTAGTATCTCTTTTATTTTTAATCCTAAATAAATCGTAATGTTTTATCTTCTTAGAACCTACTTGATATTCATTTAATAAATTGAATGTTGGACTTGAAACTTCTGTAATAGGAAGATCTGAACTTTTTTGAAATTCATTAACCAAATATTTTATAAATGTAGTTTTACCCACACCCATTTCACCGTATAAAAATATAATTTCTCCACCTTGTAAAAAATTTTTAAAACTTTCTGCTAAAACTTTTGTTGTTTCTTCTGAACTTATATCGATCTTGCTATTTTTAATAGCGATAGGCATCTGGTTTGAATGGGCCTTCTGTTCCAACACTTATGTAATCTGCTTGTTCTTTTGATAATTTTGTTAATTTAGCCCCAACTTTTTTCAAATGTAATGTTGCAACTTTTTCATCTAAGTGCTTGGGTAAAACATAAACTTTATTTTCATAATTTTTATGGTTATGCCAAAGTTCTATTTGAGCAATTACTTGATTGGTAAAAGATGCGCTCATTACGAAACTTGGATGTCCAGTTGCACAACCTAAATTAACCAATCTTCCCTCGGCTAAAAGGATAATTCTCTTTCCACTTGGTAATTCGATTTCGTGTACTTGGGGCTTAACTTCTGTCCATTTGTAATTTTTCAATGCCTCAACTTGTATTTCATTATCAAAGTGTCCAATATTACATAAGATTGCTCTATCTTTCATATCTCTCATATGATCAGCTGTAACTATATCTTTATTTCCAGTTGCTGTAACAACTATGTCTGCTCTACTAATAGCTTCTTCCATCAAAACTACTTCATAACCCTCCATTGCTGCCTGAAGTGCACAAATAGGATCTGCTTCAGTAACAAGAACTCTAGCACCACTTTGTCTTAAAGATGCAGCACTTCCTTTTCCAACATCGCCAAAACCAGCAACTATTGCAATTTTACCTGACATCATAACATCAGTAGCTCTTCTGATACCGTCAACTAAACTTTCTCTACATCCATATAGATTATCAAATTTAGATTTTGTTACAGAGTCATTAACGTTTATTGCAGGAACTAATAGAGAATTATCTTTCTCCATTTTATTTAATGCTTTAATTCCAGTTGTAGTCTCCTCTGAAACACCTTTTATATCTTTCATTAAATCTTTGTATTCATTGTGCATGATGGCAGTTAAATCTCCCCCATCATCTAATAACATATTAGGTTTCCAATCAGGTTTTCCAACTATTGTTTGTTTAATACACCATAAGTACTCTTCTTCTGTTTCACCTTTCCATGCATAAACAGGAATGCCAGCTTTTGCTATTGCTGCTGCTGCATGGTCTTGTGTAGAAAATATATTACAAGATGACCATCTTACTTCCGCTCCAAGGTCTACTAATGTCTCTATTAGCACTGCTGTTTGAATAGTCATATGAAGACATCCAATAATTCTAGCACCTTTTAATGGTTTTACTTTTGAATACTCTTCTCTTAATGCCATTAAACCAGGCATTTCACTTTCTGCGATAGAAATTTCTTTTCTTCCAAATTCAGCTTGGGAAATATCTTTTACTTTAAAATCATCCATAGCGAGCTTTATACAGTTAAGTTCTATTTTATCAACTAAAGATTATAAACTAGGAAATTGTATTTCTATCGATGCTCCTTGCTTATCGAGCCTGTTGGATGCTTCAATTTTTCCATCATGAAGATCAACTAAATTTTTTACAATATTTAAACCTAATCCTGAATGCTCACCAAAATTTTCTGGTCTATTACTGTAAAAGCGATTAAAAATTTTTGAAGTATCTTTCTCTTTAAATCCTTGTCCTTCATCTAAAATTTTAATAATAACTTTTTTTTCTAATCCATTTGAAACATTCACGATTACCTCACTACCATCTTCACTAAATGAAATAGAATTATCCAATAAATTAGCAACGATTTGTTCAATCCTATTTTCTATTCCATTAATTAGATACTCTGACTTTCCATCATTTTGATAGTTTATACTTATATTTTTCTTGAATTTATAAATGTTGTTATAATCATCAACAACAGATTGGATAATTGGTTGTATATCTAGTTTTTTCATTTGCTCTTTACTAAGGGCAACTTCATCTTTCAACATTTGTGAATAATCTGTAATTAATCTTTCAATTCTTTGTACGTCATGAGTAAGAATATCTAAAAGCTTAGTTCTTTGATTTATATCTTTTGTATCTTTTAAAATTTCTGATGCACTTTTTAAAGATGCTAGTGGATTTCTTATTTCATGAACTAAATCTGTTGAGAAATTTTCTGCATGAGAAATTCGTTTTTGCAATTCATTAGTCATATCCTCCATTGAATTAGATAATAATCCTAATTCGTCATTTCTATTCTTCAAATTTTCAATTCCTGTTTTGCCAGGGTTTTTTTCTTTTACTCTGATTGTATATCCAACTAGGTTTTGAATTGGTTTAATAAAATATCTGCTAAGTACAAAAGAAAAAATTAAAATTACAAAACCAACTGATATAGCTGTTCTAATTACAAATGCTCTTCTCTCGTCTATAGCTGTCTTAATCTCATTGGCGTTCTCTGAGATAACTATAAAACCTAAATTATTTTCATCACTTTTTACATTTTTAACTGTTGTAACTTTAAATTGATTTAAATTATCTTCTGTAAAAGTATAATAATTTCCATAGTTATCTGAATTATTATACCTTTCTAATAAATCTTTGAATGAAGCCTTTGTTTCATTATTTTGAGAAGAATTATTTTCTTTATTTTCATCTTCATTGACTTCTTCACTCAAACTTTCAAATTCAATTTTATCTAATCGTGTTGAAAAAGATCGTGGATCAAGATCTAAAGTATCAGTATCACCAATTAATTCTAATTTATTATCAAAGAAAATGACTCTGTCTAAATTTTGAAAAATAAATCTTGTAGAAAATAAAAATTTTCTAATGTCATTTTCCTGAAATTTTATATTCAATCTTTTAATATTATCAGTCGTATTATTAATAATATTAATATGATCTTCAGATTTTTTTTTTAATAAACTTGGTTCAATATTAGTAAGATAAATAAGTGTAAATAAACCAATAATTGTAAATATTACAAAGTTTATAAATAGAAATTTTTTAAGAATAGAAAGAGTCTTTAAGTATTTACTAAACATCAGCTAACATTCCATCTATATCCACTACCATATCTAGTTTCAATAGCTGAAAAATCAGGATCTACTTTTTTGAATTTTTTTCTTATTCTTTTGACGTGACTATCAATAGTTCTATCTTCAATATCTGTATCTTCTCTGTAAGCAATGTCCATTAGTTGGGCTCTTTCTTTAATAATCCCAGGTCTTTTTGCCAATTCTTTAACAATCAAAAATTCAGTAGTTGTTAATTTATCTGGCAATTGTTTGCCATTCCACTCACACTCAAGCTGAGATGGATCAAGTTTTAATCTACCATGTGATATTAAGCTTTTATTTTCCTCTAATGTATTATTTGAGTCTTTTTTTCTTAATTGAACTCTTATTCTTTCAATCAAAACTTTAATTGAAAATCCTCCAGATTTTTTTACAAAATCATCTGCACCTAATTTTAATCCTAGCAACTCATCAATTTCATCATCTTTGGATGTTAAAAATATTACCGGAAGAGAAGTTTTTTTTCTTAATTTTTTAAGTAATTCTTCGCCATCCATTTTAGGCATTTTAATATCAATAACTGCTAAGTCAGGTGGCATTCTAGTAAGACCAATTAATGCGCTCTCTCCATCAATGTATGTTTGAACTTTGAAACCCTCTTTTTCTAAAGCAATACTAAGACTAGTTAGTATGTTTCTGTCATCATCAATTAGAGCTATAGTTTGTTTTTGCATTTTTATTTTTAAATATAAAAATATTAAATTGTTCTAAATTAGGCAATTGAATATAATTAGTGAAGCATTCCCCAATTATCACCAACATTTACATCAACTGTTAAAGGGGTAGAAAAGGAATGATAATCACTTTGAGTAACACTGGTCATCTCATTCTGTATTAATTTGACCATTGCCTTTTCCTCTTTTTTTGGAACTTCAAAAATTAGCTCATCATGTATTTGGAGAAGCATTTTTGATTTCAAATTTTTTTCTTCATTTAATTTTTTGTCTAGTCTAATCATTGCTAATCTCATAACTTCAGATGCTGACCCTTGTATTGGAGCATTAATTGCAGCTCTCTCCTGAAAATTTCTTACATTAAAATTTTTATCATTTATTCCATTAAAATGAGATCTTCTTCCAAATATATTATTTACATAGCCACTTTTTCGGCAAAACTTAATTGTACTATCCATATAAATTTTAATTTCAGGAAATTTAGCAAAATAAGCATTAAGAAATTCTTCTGCTTCATAATTAGAAACATTTATTTGTTTTGCTAAACCATACTGGGAAATACCATAAATTATTCCAAAGTTTATTGCCTTGGCTTTTCTTCTGTGATCTTGATTTACCTTTTTAATATCAATATTAAATATTTGGCTAGCTGTTAAAGAGTGAATATCCTCGTTATTGTTAAAAGCTTTTTTAAGTTCTTTAACATCTGCAAGATCTGCTAAAATTCTCATCTCAATTTGATTATAATCTGCGGATATTAATAGATGATCTTTTTTAGCCTTAAACGCTTTTCTTATATCTTTTCCATCTTCAGATTTAATTGGAATATTTTGCAAATTTGGATCACTTGAAGCTAATCTGCCTGTTGTTGTTGCTGCCAATAAAAAAGATGTGTGAACCCTCTTTGTATTTGGATTAATATGCTCTGGCAAAGCGTCGGAGTAAGTATTTTTTAATTTTGAAACCTGTCTCCAATCTAATACTAATTTTGGAAATTCATGACCTTTGAAGGCTAAATCTTCTAAAACACTTGCGCTTGTTGCAAAACTTCCTTTTTTTGTTTTTTTTGTTCCTGCAATCTTAAGATCATTATAAATTATTTCTCCCAATTGTTTTGGTGAGGCAATGTTAAATTCTTTCTTGGAAATTTTAAAAACTTCTTTTTCAATTTTATTAATTTTCTTATCAAATTTAGATGAAAGAGAATTTAAAAATTTACTATCTACTTCAACACCTTCGATTTCCATGAATGCAAGTATTTTAATTAGTGGTTTTTCAAAAATCTCATAGACATTAAATAATTTTTCAGATTTTAAACTTTTGATAAATTTTTTATATAACCTGAAAGTAACGTCTGCATCTTCTGCTGCGTAATTTTTTGCTGTTTCTAATTCTACTTCACTAAAATTTATTTCTTTTTTGCCAGTACCAACAATTTCTTTAAATGAAATTGTTTTATGTCCAAGATGGATATCTGAAAGGGTGTCCATGTTATGTCTGTTCTTTCCAGCATCTAATACATAAGACATAAGCATGGTATCTTCCATTGATGAAAGTGAAATGCCAAGTTTGTAAAAAACTATAAAATCAAATTTAATATTTTGACCAATTTTTTTAACACTTGGGTCCTCTAATAAGTTTTTTAATTTATTGATAACACTCTTTTTATTTAAACAATCCTGAGATTTATGACCAACTGGAATGTAACAAGCTTTTCCAATTTTTGAACAAAGTGAAATTCCAACTAAATCAGCCTGATGAGGGTCTAACGAACTTGTCTCTGTATCGACAGCAACTTCCCCCGCTTCCTCTGCTTCTTCTATCCACTCATCAATTTCATCAATATCTGTAATTAGATGATAGTCTTTATTATTTATTGGTTTTTGTTTTTCAGTAGATTTTAAATTATTTTCAGATCCAGATAATTTTGGTTCACCATAAGCTGAAATTGCAGAACTTAATAATCTGTTAAATTCCATTTCTCTTAAAAATTTATACAGTTTATCTTTATCAACCTCTTTGAGTTTAAATTCTGTTAAGTTTTTATTTACTGGAGACTTGTTGTCTAGAGTTACAAGTTTTTTACTAATTAAAGCTTTATCTTTATTCTCTATTAAAGTTTCTCTTCTTTTGTTTTGTTTAATCTCATGGGCAGAGTCTAATAATTTTTCTAGAGTGCCATACTTATTAATTAATTCTGCGGCTGTTTTCACTCCTATTCCTGGAACACCAGGTACGTTGTCACTACTATCGCCTGCTAAAGATTGAACATCTATAACTTTTGAAGCATCAACACCAAACTTTTTAATTACATCTTCCTCAGTGATAAATTTATTTTTCATAGGATCAAAAATTCGAACACCTTTTTTATAAAGTTGCATTAAATCTTTGTCAGATGAAACGATTGTAACTTTAGCCCCTTTTTTAAGAATTTGATCAACATATGTGGCTATTAGATCGTCAGCTTCATAGTTTGGTAAATCCACAGAAGGTAAATTAAATGCTAAAACTGATTTTCTAATATACTCAAACTGAGGTGCTAAATCATCAGGGGCTTCAGATCGATTTGCTTTATAATCGCTATAAATTTCATTTCTAAAAGTCTTTCTAGCTGAGTCGAAAATTACTGCAAAATGAGTTGGTTTCTGTAAATTTTGATCAGATTTTGAATCCTCTAATAATTTAAACAACATGCTACAAAATCCACTTACAGCACCTGTAGGCAGTCCATCACTTTTTCTGGTTAATGGTGGTAAAGCATAATAAGCTCTAAAAATATAACCAGAGCCATCAATTAAATAAAAATGATCTGTTTTTTGTATTTTATTCATGAGGATTAATAAATATTACATTGCTAACAATTTCTGTATATAAAAAAATAAAATTAAATCTTAAGGCTAATATAGCTAGATTATTTTTTATATTTTGAGTATTATTTTAGTATGGAACTTACAAAAAACTTAACACAAACAAAAATCATAAAATCTTTGTTAGCTGTAATTCTAGGTTCAATTGCTTTAACTATCTCTGCAAAAATTAAAATTCCATTTTATCCAGTTCCAATGACAATGCAGACATTTGTTGTGTTATTCTTAGGTGTAAGCTTAGGTTATAAAATTGGTTTAGCTTCTGTAGGTTTATATTTATTAGAGGGTATTGCAGGATTACCTGTTTTTTCAAACTCTCCAGAAAAAGGAATTGGAATTGTTTATTTTACTGGCCCAACGATGGGTTATTTAATTGGTTTTTTAACTGCTTGTTATTTAGCTTCAAAAATTAATACAAAAGATAGTTTTATAAATATTTTAACTAAACTAGTTATTGCAACATCTACAATCTATATTTTGGGTTTAATATGGCTAGGAACTCTGATTGGTTGGGATAAACCAATATTCTCACTAGGTGCAAAACCTTTTTTATTAGCAGAATTATTTAAAATTATTATTTTAGCTTTAGTTACTAAACAAATAATTAAAATTAGAAATATTATCTAGGAGATCTTTTAGATAGAATTCTTTGAAGAGTTCTTCTATGCATCTTCAATCTTCGAGCTGTTTCGGAAACATTCCTATTACATAATTCAAATACTCTATGGATATGTTCCCATTTAACTCTATCAGCTGACATTGGATTTTCTGGTGGTGCTGCTTTTTTAGCTGGATCTGCCAACAATGCTTTTTCTACATCTTCTGCATCTGCTGGTTTTGCTAAATAATCAATTGCACCTTCTTTAATTGCTGCAACTGCAGTGGGAATATTTCCGTAACCAGTGAGCATTATAATTCGACTATCGTTATTAGAAGACTGGATTTCCTTAACGACCTCAAGACCATTACCATCTCCAAGTCTTAAATCTACAACCGCAAAACCTGGTTTTTTACTTTTTACAGACTCAATGCCTTTTTTAACACTCTCAGCTTGCAAAACTTCAAAACCCTTTTTTTCCATAGCTCTCGCCAATCTTTCTCTGAAGGGATTGTCGTCATCAGCTATTAATAAGGACTTGTTTTCAAAATCTGCTAGGTTTTGTAATTTGGCTTCGTTTTTCATCACAGATATATGGGTTCTAATTCTAATATTACAATATATGTAATTTGTGCAAATCAGCCTTGAATTATTTGCTTTACAACGCCCATTTTTACTTTATATGCCTCAAATTATTAAAGTTTTATTAAAAACTTTTTTTTATTAAATTTTTTTTTGGAGGCATATGAAATGCAAAAATTTAAGTCAGTTGAAGAGCTTATAAATCAGCTGAAACCTGAAAAGCCTGTTTATTGTATTAGGAAGAAATCCATAGAGTCTTCGGTTAAATTTTTCTTAGATAAATTCCCTGGAAAAATATTATATGCAGTCAAAACAAACCCACATCCTGAAGTTATTCAAACTATTTTAAATAATGGTGTAAACCAATTTGATGTTGCCTCGATAGAGGAAATTAAGGCCATAAGAAAAATAACTCAAAATGCAAAATGTTCTTACATGCATACAGTAAAAAGTAGAGAAAGTATAAAAGAGGCCTATTTTAATTATGGTGTAAAAACTTTCTCATTAGATACAAAAGAAGAGTTAATTAAAATTATTGAAAGCACAAATAATGCAAAAGATTTAGAATTATTTGTAAGAGTTGCTGTTTCAAATGAGCATGCTGAAATTGATTTATCTAAAAAATTTGGAGCACTAACATCTGAAGCTGTGGGATTGCTAAGATTAGTAAAACAATATGCAAAAAAAATTGGATTAAGTTTCCATGTTGGATCACAGTGTATGCACCCAATTTCATACGCCAAAGGTATAAATGAGATTGGGAATATAATTAAAAAAACAAAAATAATACCTGATACAATAAATGTTGGTGGTGGATTTCCAACAATTTATCCAGATTTAATTCCTCAATCATTAGATGAATACTTCAATGAAATTAAAAAAAGTTTATCTAATTTAAAATTAGAGAAGTTGCCGGAGATAATTTGTGAACCAGGAAGAGCATTGGTTGCAGAAAGTGGTTCAACAATTGTTAAAGTTAATTTAAGAAAAAAACAAAAACTTTATATAAACGATGGAACATATGGAACCTTATTTGATGCAGGGACACCTAACATAGTTTATCCATCTAAAATGATTAAAGAAAATTCAAATAAAATAATTTCAAAAAAAATGACTGCTTTTGATTTCTTTGGTCCTACTTGCGATAGCATGGATTATATGAAAGGACCTTTTGTATTACCAAATAATATTAAGGAAAATGATTACATAGAACTTGGTCAACTTGGAGCATATGGATTAACTTTTAGAACACAATTTAATGGTTACTATTCAGATGAAATTTATGAAGTTGAAGATAAACCGATAATGTCAATGTATGAAAAAGACGTTAACAGCGCTCATATGGTTGCTTAATGTCAGACCAAAAAAATCCAGGACATAACAGTAAAAGAGATTTTTTAAAAAATCCTGTCGAACATATAGATATTACTTCATTTGACTCTAGAACAATTATTTCTTCAATGGAGAAAATGTCATTTGTATCTAGAGAAACTGCAAATGCAGCGAACATTTACAACGAAATGCTTAAAGATAAGGAATGTACAATTTTTCTTACTTTAGCAGGATCAACATCTGCAGCAGGATGTATGAATATTTATAAAGATCTTGTTAAATATAATATGGTTGATGCAATTGTAGCAACAGGGGCATCAATTGTAGATATGGATTTTTTTGAAGCTCTTGGATTTAAACATTATCAAGGATCTCAATTTCAAGATGATACTGAATTAAGAGACAACTATATTGATAGAATTTACGACACATATATCGACGAAGAAGAGCTTCAAATGTGTGATAAAATTATTTGCGAAATAGCAGATACTTTAGAACCAAGAAGTTATACTTCGAGAGAGTTTATTTTAGAAATGGGAAAATATTTAAAAAAAAATTCAAAAAAGAAAGACTCTTTAATTGAAACATCTTACGATAATAATGTTCCAATTTTTTGTCCAGCTTTCACAGATTCAAGCGCAGGTTTTGGTCTTGTAATGCATCAAGAAAAAAATCCAAAAAAACATATGACTATAGACTCAGTTAGAGAATTTAGAGAACTAACTGAAATTAAAATCAAATCAAAAGGTTCTGGTTTATTTATGATTGGTGGAGGAGTTCCTAAAAATTTTATTCAAGATACTGTTATTTGTGCTGAGCTTCTTGGTAAAAATGTAGATATGCATAAGTATGCTGTACAAATTACAGTTGCTGATAGTAGAGATGGTGCATGTAGTAGTTCTACTTTAAAAGAAGCAAGTTCTTGGGGTAAAGTGGATATCACTAAAGAACAAATGGTATTTGCTGAAGCAACAAGTGTATTGCCATTAATAGCTAGCGATGCTTACCACAAAGGTGAGTGGAAAAATAGAGAACGAAAAAACTTCTCAAAATTATTTATATAAAATTGAAATATTTATCAAACAAACATGGTTTCTTAGGAATTGATAATACATTCAACTTCAAAGAAAAAGTAGTAGTCGTTCCATTTGGACTTGAAAAAACAGTTAGTTATGGTGGTGGAACAAAAAATGGACCAAAAGAAATTATCAAAGCTTCTCACCAAGTTGAACTTTATGATGAGGAACTAAATTGTGAACCTTACAAAAAAATAGGTATCAAGACATTAAAACCATTTAAAATTGATAAAAATATCAAAGTAGCATTAAATAAAATTTCTAAAATCAATGGGGAAATTTTAGATAAAAAACTATTTCCAATGACTTTTGGTGGTGAACATTCAATTACACCAGGATGCATTGTTCCTTTTACAAAGAAATATAAAAATATTTGTCTTTTACATTTTGATGCACACGCAGATTTACGTGAAAGTTATAATGGTGAAAAATTTTCACACGCATCAGCAATAAGAAGGTGTTTAGATTATAAAAATGTGTCTTTAATTTCTTTTGGAATTAGAAATATATCAGAAAGTGAGATTCCATTTTTGAAAAAAAATTCAAATAGAATAGATATCTTCTGGGCAAAAGATAAAAAAAAATGGAATTTAAATAAATTTAAAAAATTAATAAAAAATAAGACTGTTTACTTAACGTTTGATGTAGATGGATTAGATTCAAGTATTATGCCTGCTACCGGAACACCTGAACCAGGTGGATTGTTGTGGGACGAGACATTAGAGATAATTAGAATTGCAGCAAAAAATTCAAATATAGTTGGAGCTGACATTAATGAACTTTCTCCAATTAAAGG
The DNA here is from genome assembly GCF_052047555.1 of Candidatus Pelagibacter sp. HIMB1746. Classification (NCBI taxonomy): domain Bacteria; kingdom Pseudomonadati; phylum Pseudomonadota; class Alphaproteobacteria; order Candidatus Pelagibacterales; family Candidatus Pelagibacteraceae; genus Candidatus Pelagibacter; species Candidatus Pelagibacter sp. HIMB1746. Next base: position 218,011 of record NZ_JBNAJZ010000002.1, read on the forward strand.
ATTTAACTCCTATAATTTTCTTGTTGCTAAATTAGCTTATAAAATTTTGTCTTATAAATTTTTGTATTAGACTTTAATTGGCTTAAATATTTTTAATAACATTCTAAATGGTATTAACATTATTAGTGCTACCAATAACTTAACACCTAAATCACCTAAGGACAAAGTTACCCAAGGAACTCCTGTTCCATAAAATGATATTGAGAAAAATAAAAAAGTATCAATAGTTGAACCTATTAATGATGAAGTTAGAGGTGCAACAAACCACTGTTTTTTTCTTAAACGATCAAATATTTGAATATCTAGCAATTGGGCTGTAAGGAAAGCAATTCCAGATCCAACTGCAATTCTTATAGAAATTAAATCTTCGAAGTTTGTTGAGAAAAATAGAGTAAAAATAATTCCTATAAAAAAACCAAAATAAACTATTTTTCTCGCAATTATTTTTCCATAAGATCTATTTGCTAAATCAGTTATCAAAAAAGCCACAGGATAACTAAAAGCTCCATAAGTAAGAATTTCATTTAATCCATAATAATTTATTGGAAATTGAACAAGATAGTTTGAGGATAAAACAACCACACCCATCATTAAAGATAGGCTGATAAAAAATTTATTCATTAAGCAGATTTAGCTACTGGCTTTTTTTTATATGGCGATTTTAATAAAATAACTTTTTTAAGTTTTTTTAATCTTGGTGAAATATTTTTATTTTTTACAGTTTTTAAGAACTCGTCAAAACTACCTTTTTTATCAACTGATCTTACTCCTGAATTACTAACAGTTAGTTTCAAACTTCTTCCAGCAAGCTCACTTGTAAATTTTACTTTTTTTAAATTAGGTAAAAATCTTCTTTTAGTCTTATTGTTAGCATGACTAACGTTATGACCTTTCATAGGAATTTTACCAGTTAGTTCGCATTTTTTTGACATAATTTCAGTGCTTATATAAGGGGAGATATTAAGGGCGTCAAGTTTATTAAAATTAAGAAAGAGTTTTATTTCCAACGATTTCTGAAATATTTTTCACTCCATCTCTAAGAAGTAATTCTTTTAGCTCTTTTTTAATGTTTGCAGCAATGTTGGGTCCCTGAAATACCATACCGGTATATAGCTGAATATAGTCTGCCCCTGACAAAAATTTATCATGTGCAGACTTCCCAGAGTCTATACCACCTACCCCAATTATTTTAATTCTACCATTTAACAATTTAAAGAATTGATTAATGAGTAAATTTGATTTTTGTTCAATCGGCTTTCCTGATAAGCCTCCTTTTTGATGACGTTGAATATTTTTTAAATCATCCCTGGTACTTTCTGATGTATTTGAAATAATTATTGCAGATATTTCATTTTCTAAAAGGATTTCTGATATTAACTCAATTTGGTTTAAATCAATGTCTGGAGAAATTTTAACTACGATTGGAATGTCAGTTTTCAATTCATTTTTCTTATCTTTAATTGATTTTAATAATTCTTTTAATTTATTTCCATCATGAAAATTTCTTAAATTTTCAGTATTAGGAGAAGAAATATTTATTGTAATATAATCAGCAACTTCATAAAATTTTTCTAATCCAATTAAATAATCATTCAATCGATTATCAGAGTCTTTATTTGGTCCAACATTTACTCCAAGTATTCCAATTTTTTTATTTGATTTTATTCTATTTAAAATAGTTTCAGATCCTTGATTGTTAAATCCCAATCTATTAATTAACGCTTGATCTTCAACTAATCTAAATACTCTTGGCTTTTCATTGCCATATTGTTTTAAAGGAGTAACAGTTCCAACTTCAACAAAACCAAATCCCAATTTAAACAAAGGATTGTAAACTTCTGCATTTTTGTCAAAACCAGCCGCTATCCCTATTGGATTACTTAAATCTTTGCCAAATATTTGTGTTTTAAAAATCGGATCATTTTTATTTTCATCAAATACATTTGATACTAAATTAAATTTTAAAGATTGAATTGCTAGAGTATGTGCTTTTTCTGGATCTAATTTGAAAATTAAAGATCTTAAATTTGAATACATTATTTGAGTTTACTCATTATAAGGTCTTTTGTTTCATTAACACCAAAAAAACTTATAAAAAATCCCATTCTTGGTCCATTTTCATCACCAAAAACCACCTCATAAATAAGTTTAAACCAATCTCTTAAATTTTCGGAATAACCATTTTCTTTTCCAGTAGAATAAATCAAAGTTTGAATTTCCTCTGGTGGCATCTGATCATTACATTTTTCTAAAGTTGAAATTAAAGCCACAAGAGCTTTTTTTTCATCTTCAGAAGGTGTTTTGTATTTTTTTTGAGACTTAATTACATCATTAAAATATTTAATTGCGTAACCTACCAATCCATCAAAAATAGGAAAATTAGTCTCTTGAATATTTGGTTTGTATTTTTTTACAAATTTCCATAACAAATCTTTACTATCTGCATTACTTGTTTCTACTAAGTTCAATAACATTGAAAAACTCATAATCATATCTTCTTTTGGAATACTCCCATTGTGGACATGCCACACTGGATTCATTACTAATTGCTGCTCAGTCTGCTTTTTAGATTTTTCAATATTATCCAAATATTCATCTACTGCTTTTGGAACTATTTCTTTATAAAGTTTTTTAGCTCTTTTTGGATTTTGATACATATATAGAGATAAACTTTCTGGTGAAGCATACTTCAACCATTGATCAATAGTTATTCCATTACCTTTGGATTTTGAAATTTTCTCACCCTTTTCATCTAGAAAAAGTTCATATGCAAATCCTGATGGATTCTTTTTACCCAATAAATTAATGATTTTTGTAGATAAAATTGCACTTTCAATCAAATCCTTGCCATACATTTCAAAATCAATGTCTAAAGCAAACCATCTCATTGCCCAATCTACTTTCCACTGTAATTTACAATTACCATCTAAAATACTACTCTCTAATTTTTTACCTTTATTATCAAATATTATTTTAGAATTAGACTGATCAATTTCTATTACAGGTATCTCCAAAACATGACCAGTATCAGGACATACTGGTAAAAAAGGACTGTATGTTTTTTGTCTTTCTTTCCCAAGTGTTGGTAAAATAATATTCATTATTCCTTCATAATTTTCTAAAATAATTTTCAAAGTAGGATTAAAAAAACCTGCCTTGTACAAAGATGTGGAACTTTTAAAATTATATTTAAAATTAAAACTGTTTAAAAAATCCTTTAGCATTTCATTATTATGTTCTCCAAAACTATTAAATTTTTGGAAAGGATCAGGTACTTGCGTTAAAGGTTTGTGAAGGTTTTGTTGCAACAATTCTTGGTTAGGAACATTATCTGGAACTTTTCTTAAGCCATCCATGTCATCTGAAAATGTAATAATTTCTGTTGGTAAATCTGTGAGTTGATTAAGTGCATTAACCATCATTGAAGTTCGTGCAACTTCTCCGAAAGTTCCTATATGAGGTAATCCACTTGGACCATATCCTGTTTGGAGAGTAATCTTACCTTTTTTTTCAATAAAAACTTTTCTTTCACGAAGCATTTTTTTAGCTTCAACAAAAGGCCAGGCACTTGTCTTTTCTAGGACATCTTTTTTAATCATGAATTGCTCTTTTTAACCTTAAACTAGTGATTATATTAATTCTTATAGAGTTGAAATTTATTTACCATAAAATATTGTTCTTTCAAAATGTCTAATTACAAAACTGTTTTTTTTACGCTTGGAATTCTGCAAATAATATTGGGTGTATCAATGTTCATCCCAATTATAGTACAATTCTTTTACTCAGAGATAGACTCATCTTTCTTTGGCTCATCTATTGTAACCATAATCTTTGGAACTTTATTTTTTTTATCAAATTTAGATCACGATAAAAAACTTAATCTACAACAAGCTTTCTTATTAACTTCCCTATCTTGGATTAGTATTGCAGTATTTGGATCTTTACCGTTTGTATTCTCTAGTATTGAACTTTCAATTACAGACTCTTTTTTTGAAAGTATGTCAGGAATTACTACAACTGGATCTACAATAATCTCAGATTTAGAGAACGCACCAAAGGGTCTTCTTTTATGGAGAGCTATTTTACAATGGCTAGGTGGAATTGGAATAATTGTAATGGCGATTACTTTAATGCCTATAATGAATGTTGGAGGTATGCAATTATTTAAAATTTCAAGTAATGACTCTTCAGAAAAAATACTCCCTAAGTCAAAAGAAATAGCACTTAGATTAATTTATATTTACTCAGGATTAACAGGCCTTTGTGCAATCACTTATTGGATATTTGGTATGGGTAAATTTGACAGCTTAACCCACTCAATGACTACAATTGCTACTGGAGGCTTTTCTAACTACAACGAGTCAATTGGATACTTTAATAGTTTATCAATTGAGATTTCATCAATGTTTTTTATTATATTGGGGAGTATTCCTTTTATTGCTTACATTAAATTTATAAGTGGAAACAAAAAAATTTTTTTAAATGATATTCAAATCAAAACCTTTTTAAAAATTATAATATTCACTGTTATAATTTTATCTATTTACTTATTATTTTCTAACCAAGAAAACTTTAGTTTAAGATCAATATTTTTTAATACTATATCAATCCTGAGTGGTACTGGTTATGTAAACGCAGAATTTGATAAATGGGGCAGTTTTCCTATAACCCTGTTTCTTGCACTGATGTTTATAGGTGGATGCGCGGGTTCTACAGCTTGTGGTGTAAAAATATTTAGAATTCAAATTCTTTATCTATTTATTCTAAACCAATTAAAAAAAATAATTTATCCTAAAGGGGTATTTGTAATTAAGTATGATCAAAGTGCAGTTGATGAAAAGTTTATAGCTTCAATTATTTCATTTATTTATTTTTATATCGTAATATTTTTTATTCTTACTGCATTGTTATCATTAACTGGTTTAGATTTTATTACAGCTATCTCGGGTGCCGCTACTTCTATTTCAAATGTTGGACCTGGTCTTGGTCAAATAATTGGCCCCAATGGAGATTTTTCTTCATTACCAGATCTTTCTAAATGGATTTTAACAGTTGGTATGATTTTGGGTAGACTTGAGCTATTTGCAATATTAGTGTTATTTTTACCATCATTTTGGAAAAATTAATTATGTCTGAAATAAAAAAAACATCCTGGTTAGAGTCAATTTCAGTTTACAAAGATATTCGGATGTTAAGAATTTTATTACTTGGTGCAATCAGTGGATTTCCATGGGTCTTGATTGCTAGTAGTTTAAGTCTTTGGTTAAAAGAAGAAGGATTAAGTAGATCTACTATTGGATGGGCAGGACTTATTTTTGGGGTTTATGCTTTTAATTATCTTTGGGCACCAATTATAGATAGAATTCAAATTCCTTTCCTAACTAAAAAATTAGGTCACCGAAGAGGTTGGATTGTTTTAATGCAATTAGTAATTCTATTAAGTTTACTAGTTTGGAGTATTATAAATCCTACAGAAAATTTAGCGTTGATAATTACAGTTGGATTAATCATCGCTATAGCATCAGCAACTCAAGATATAACGGTAGATGCATTAAGAATTGAACAAATTAATGAAAATGAGGGAAAATCAATGGCAGCAGGTGCTGCAATGGCTGTAGTTGGTTGGTGGACAGGTTACAAATTAGGTGGTGTAGTTGCTTTATTTACTGCAGAGTTTTTTGAAAATATTGGTATCCAAGATTACTGGCAAGCAACTTTTTTAATATTAGGTGTTCTAATTATTTTAATGAATATTGCTCTGATGTTTGTTCATGAGCCAGTAGAAACTGACAGACAATCAAAGCAAAAGGAAACTGATAATTTAATTAAAGGTAAACTAGGATCTAACAATATTATCACAACTTTTGTTGCTTATATAACTGGAACAATTGGTGGGCCCATTATTAGCTTCTTTAAAAAAAATGGTTTTGCCATAGCTGCAGGAATTTTAGGGTTTGTCTTTTTGTTTAAAATTGGAGAAGCATTCATGGGTAGAATGTCGATTGTATTTTATAAAGAAATAGGCTTTTCAAAAGGACAAATAGCAATCTATTCAAAAGGATTGGGTTGGATCACAACTGTCGTATTTACTTTAATTGGTGGCGTAATGGCCATGAGGGCTGGAACTATAAAAACTATGTTCTTTGCAGGAGGTTTAATGGCGGTTACAAATCTGTTATTTGCTGTCTTAGCATGGACTGGTAAATCTGAACTATTATTTGCAATAGCAGTTATTGCTGACGATATTACTGCAGCTTTTGCAACTGTTGCATTTGTAGCATTTATATCTTTACTGGTTGATCGAACATATACAGCAACACAATACGCATTACTTGCGTCTATAGGGACTGCTGGGAGGACAACTTTAGCATCATCATCAGGAGCTTTAGTAGATTGGTTAAACGGCGATTGGGGAACATTTTTTGTCTTAACAACTATTATGGTTATTCCTTCACTAATATGCCTATGGATGATAAAAAATAAAATTAAAATTGGTGCAAAATAAATTTTATTTTACAGGTAGTTTTTCTAATATTTATAAGAAATCCTCTAAATTTTCAGAAGTAACCTCACAAATATTGTATGGAGAAAAATTTAAAATTTTATCTAAAACTAAAAATTGGATAAAAATAAAATCTAGTTTTGATAATTATACTGGGTACATTCAAAATAAAAATTATTCAAAAGAATTTAAAGCTAATTATAAAGTAAGTAGCTTAAAAGCAAATATCTATAAAAAACCAAATTTAAAAACTAATACTTTTCTGTCTTTTGGATCAAAGTTGTCAGTTAAAGAAACTAACAAAAATTTTGCCAGAATTGATAAAAATAAATGGATTAAAAAAAAAGATATAAAAAAAATAAATTATAAAGAAAACAACTTTATTAAAATCTTTAAACAATTTTTGAACATAAAATATATCTGGGGTGGAAAAAGTTACGGGGGAATAGATTGTTCAGCCCTATTACAAATATTTTACTATTATAATAATAAGTTTTTTCCTCGAGATACCAAAGATCAAATTAAATATTTAAAAGGAAACATAAAAAGAAATTATCAAAAGGGAGATATCATTTTTTGGAAAGGGCATGTCGCAATGTGTTTAAATTCCAAGCAATTAATACATGCATATGGACCTGAAAAGAAAGTATTGATCATGCCTATAATTAAGACAATTAGAAGAATTGAAAATACAGCTAAACTTAAAGTTAAAAAAATAGCTAAAATTAAAATTTAACTTCTTCCAAAATCTGGCTTATTAATATCTTGTTTGAGTTTGATTATTTTTGATCTGACTTTTTTAGTTTCAATAAGCTTGTTAATAATAGATTTATTATTTTTGGAATTAATATCAGATTTAAATGATTTCAAATTTTTAATAAATAAATCAATAGCATTTGAAATATTTTTATTGTTGTTGAAAAAAATATCTCGCCACATAATCTCATTAGAAGCTGCTATTCTTGAGAAATCTCTTAGTCCTCCTGCACTATATTTAATTAAATCATAGCTTTGTTTTTTCTCAAAATCTTGAGCTGACTTAACTAAATTATATGCAATTAAGTGAGGCAAATGACTAGTTATTGAAAAAATTTTATCATGTTTTTCTGGTGACATGATTGTTACTTTTGATCCAATCTTCTCCCAAAAATTTTTCAAAAAATTTAAATTTTTTTTAATTGTATTTTTTTCTTTAATTAAAATACACCATCTGCCCTCGAACATGTTGCTCTTTCCGTGCTGTGGTCCACTTACTTCAGAACCAGCAATTGGATGACTGGAAGTCCATGCAATTCCTTTTTTTAAAAATTTTTTTATTATTTTTGATGATTCAATTTTTGAAGAACCAACATCAGTAATTAATGTGTTGGGTGAAATATAATTATTTATTTTCATAATTATATTTTTGTATTCACTCATAGGTGTACAAAAAATAATAAAATTAGATTTTGTTACAGCTTCTTTTAATGAACTAACTACTTTTCCGGGTAATTTAAGATTTTTAATTCTTGATATATTCTTTTTTGACTTTTCATAAATATATATCTTATCTGCAAGTTTATTTTTGTGTATAGATCTTAAAACTGAAGATCCAAGTAAACCACACCCTATGATTAAAATATTTTTCATTTAATTAAAAATCTTTCTCACTGCATTCATGAATATTAAATTTTCTCTAGATGAGCCAATAGTTAATCTCAATTTGTTTTTAATATGATAACCATCTTCAGTAGATCTTAATATAATTCCTTTATTTTTTAATTTTTGGTAAAGAAAATTTGCTGAATATTTACAGTCATCAAAATTTAATAGTAAAAAATTTGCTGATACAGCGTTTGAAAAAATATTAAATTTTTCGAGAAATTTTTTTAATCTATTCGCATAATTTAAATTATGTCTAATAGACTTCTGAATAAATTGCTTATCCTTCAAAGACTCTGCAGCCGCTACTTGAGCCAAACCATTTACATTAAAAGGTGGTTTAATAACATTTAACGCTCTAATTATTTGTTTTGATCCATATCCCCAGCCAATTCTTAATGAGGCCAAACCAAACATTTTAGAAAATGTTCTCAATATAAATACATTATCTTTATTTTTAAATAATTCTAAACCAGAGCTGTAATCATCATTTTTCATATATTCTGAGTACGCATCGTCAATTACTAATAAAATATTTCTATTCAATTTTCTTCTAAGTTCTAATGTCTCTTTTTTAGTTAAATATGTTCCTGTTGGATTATTTGGATTTGCAATAAAAACTATTTTGGTTTTCTTAGATACTTTTTTCAATATTTCTTCAATTGAAACTTTAAAATTATTTTCTTTTGCAAATACAACTTTTGCACCGACAATTTTTGCATAAATCCTGTACATTAAAAAACTATATTGAGGAACAATCACTTCATCCTTTGGATGTAGATATAATTGACATAACATTTGAATTACCTCGTCAGAACCTGCTCCACATATTATTTTATCAAAATTGCATTTATACGCTTTAGATATTGCCATTTTAAGATTGTTAGACTTTCCATCTGGATATTTATCTAATACTAAATTTTTTTGAGATATTGCTTTTTTTGCTAACGGGCTCATCCCTAAAGCAGACTCATTAGCTGACAATTTAATGACTTTTTTAATTTTGTTAATTTTAGATTTGCCAGGCTTATAAGCTTCTATGTTAAATTTTTTAAATTTAGGCGTGCTCATTTTTTTTATTTTTATGAGCTCTTTATAGATAAAAAAACAAATATTTATAGAGAATATGATCTTATTTTAAAAAATTGACATAAATTACAAGTTCTTGTACAAAATTTATGCGCTGATTTAACTGAATTGCGAGCGCTTAAAAAAAACCGCTAAAATAGTTTTTTTTCTCACAATTCATCTAAAGGCTTTAAAATGAATACAGAAAAAAATATTAAGACATTAATTATAAAAAAACCTCTTAAATTAGATTGCGGTAAAACTATAAACAATTTTCCAATTGCATTCGAAACTTATGGATCTTTAAATGAGAATAAAGACAATGCTATATTAGTATTTCATGCACTAACTGGGGATCAATTTGTAACTGGTTTAAATCCTGTTACTAAAAAAGATGGTTGGTGGAGTTTTGCTGTAGGCCCAGACAAAGCAATAGATACCAATAAATATTTTGTTATTTGTTCAAATGTAATTGGAGGGTGTATGGGATCTTATGGACCAAGCCATAAAGATCCTGAAACACAGAAAACTTTTGGAACTGATTTTCCAGTTATTACAATTAATGACATGGTGAATGCACAATATAATTTACTTGAACACTTTGGAATTGATAAACTATTTGCAATTACCGGAGGTTCTATGGGAGGTATGCAAGTTCTTCAATTTATCACCAACTTTCCTGATAAAGCTAAAACGGTTATACCCATTGCTACAACTTCAAGTCATTCGGCACAGAATATTGCTTTCAATGAACTAGGAAGACAGGCAATCACTGCTGACAGCAATTGGAAGGATGGAAATTATGAAGCTAATAACACAAACCCAGGTAAAGGGCTTGCTGTTGCAAGAATGGCAGCTCATATAACTTATCTCTCTAAAAAAGGTTTGCAGGAAAAGTTTGGAAGAAAATTGCAAGAAAGAGAAGATTTGAAGTTTGGTTTTGATGCGGATTTTCAAATTGAGAGTTATTTGAGATACCAAGGATCTGTATTTGTAGATAGATTTGATGCAAACAGCTACCTCTACATAACTAGGGCTATGGATTATTTTGATTTAGTTAAACAATTTAATGGAAATTTGTCTGATGCATTTAAAAATACAAAAGCTAAATTTTTTGTTATTTCTTTTACTTCTGATTGGCTTTATCCAACCCAAGAAAATAAAGATATTGTTATAGCTTTAAATTCTATTGGAGCAGATGTTGGTTTTGTAGAAATTGTATCTGATAAAGGTCACGACTCTTTTTTATTAGATGTTCCTGATTTTTTAAACGCACTAAAGAATTTCTTAGACAAATCTTATACAGAGTTAAACAATGAAAAATGAATTTAAAGTAATATCAGATTTAATTGAAGATAATAAAAAAGTTCTAGATGTAGGTTGTGCAGATGGAACCTTGATGCAATTTTTAAAAGAAAATAAAAATATAAATGTAAGAGGACTAGAAATTTCTAAGGAAAAAGTACAAGAATGTATTGCAAAAGGATTAACTGTAATAGAAGGTAATGCAGAGAAAGACTTAAAACAATTTCCTGATAAATCGTTTGACTATGTAGTATTGAGTCAAACACTCCAAGCATTTTTGAGCCCTGAACTTGTTTTAGATGAACTTTTAAGAGTTGGAAAAAAAGCAATTGTAACGATACCAAATTTTGGTAATTGGCAAGTTAGATTGCATCTACTATTTAAGGGGACAATGCCAATAACAAAATCTTTACCAGAACAATGGCACAGTACACCTAATTTGCATATGTGCACAATCAAAGATTTTGTAAATTTTATAAAATTTAAAGAAATTAAAATGATAAAAACTTTAGCTTTAAATAGCAACAACACTTCAAATATAACAACTAATAATTTAGGAACTAAAAATTTATTTGCTGACCTTGGAATATTTTTAATAGAAAAATAAATGAAAGTTGAAATTATACCCTGCCTTCAAGATAATTATAGTTATTTAATTATAGATGAAGATAAACTGGAAGCTTGTGTTGTTGATCCAAGTGAAGCTAAACCAATAATCAATTACTTAAGAGATAAAAATATTAATTTAAAATACATCTTAAATACTCATCATCATTATGATCATATTGGAGGTAATACTGAATTAAAAAAAAAATTTGGATCTGTTGTTTTAGGATTTAATGGAGATGCAAAAAGAATACCAGAGATTGATATCTTGTTAAAAGACAATGAAATTTGGAATAGTGGAAATTTCAAAGCTAAAATTATTCACATCCCTGGACACACAACGGGACATATTTGTTTTTATTTTTTTGAAGAAAACTTACTATTCACCGGAGATACTCTCTTCTCACTTGGATGTGGTAGAATTTTTGAAGGTACATACGAACAAATGTATAACTCTTTAAATAAATTAAAATCTTTACCTAAAGAAACAAAAATCTATTGTGGCCATGAATATACTTTAAACAATTCAAAATTTTGCTTAGAACATGATTCTGAAAACTCTTCTTTGTTAAAGAAAATAGAATTTATAAAAAAACAAAGAAATAATAATTTGCCTACTATTCCATCAACCTTACAGGATGAAATTGATTGTAATATTTTTTTAAGAGCAAATGACCTAAAAACCTTTTCAAAATTAAGGGATTTAAAGGATAATTTTTAACTAATTCAGCTTGACTATAAGCTTCCGGTAACTATATTGCGGTTACTTAAATTTAATATTCATACTATGTCATACGCAGTAATAAAAACAGGTGGTAAACAGTATAAAGTCAAATCTGGTGAAATATTAAAAATCGAAAAACTCCCAGATTCAAAGCCTGAAACTAAAATAGAATTTAATGAAATCCTAGCATATGGAGATGATAAAAATATTGAGGTTGGAACTCCTAATATTGAAGGTGCTAAGGTAGAGGCAGATTTAATTAAAAATAGTAAAAATAGAACAATTCTAATTTTCAAAAAAAGAAGAAGACAAAATTCAAGAAGAAAAAATGGACACAGACAACAATTTTCTTTGATAAGAATTAACAAAATTTTTTCAAAAGATGGTAAAGTATTATCTGAAGCTGAAAAAATTAAACCAGCTCCCAAAAAAGATGAAGTTAAGGAAGCTGCAAGCAAATAGTTATTAGGTAAATTATGGCAACAAAAAAAGCAGGTGGATCATCGAGAAACGGACGAGATAGTGCTGGTCGAAGACTTGGTGTTAAAAAATACGGTGGAGAAACTGTAATACCTGGAAATATAATTGTTAGACAAAGAGGAACAAAAATTTTTCCTGGCGAAAATGTTGGAATGGGAAAAGATCATTCAATTTTTTCTGTTATCAAAGGTAAAGTTGTATTCAAAAAATCTAAATTAGATAGAACTTACGTTTCAGTAAAACCCAATTAATAGTACAACCAAGAAAATGTTGTATTATGAAATTTCTCGATCAAGTTAAAATTTATATTAAGGCTGGAAATGGCGGTGACGGTTCGCCAAGTTTTAGAAGAGAAAAGTATGTTGAGTTTGGAGGACCTGATGGAGGCGATGGAGGCAGGGGTGGCTCTATCATTTTAAAATCAGAAGAAAACTTAAACACTTTAATTGATTACAGATATCAACAACATCATAAAGCTCAACGTGGAGAGAATGGTTCTGGTCAAAATCGAACAGGTAAAAGTGGTGAGGATTTGGTTTTAAAAGTTCCTCTTGGAACCCAAGTATTTGAAGAAGATAACAAAACTCTATTATTTGATTTTAACAAAAAAGGAGAAGAGTACATTGCAGCTAATGGTGGCAAAGGTGGTTTGGGAAATACTAGATTTAAAAGCTCTACTAACAGAGCTCCAAGAAAATTTACGAAAGGAACTTTGGGAGAAGAGTTTACAATTTGGTTACAACTTAAAACAATAGCTGATATCGGAATTATCGGATTACCTAACGCAGGAAAATCAAGTTTGTTAGCAGCACTTACAAACGCAAATCCTAAAATTGCTAATTATAAATTTACAACAATTAATCCTAACTTGGGTGTTGCTAGCTATGATGATAAAGAAATCACAATAGCAGATATACCAGGATTAGTAGAAGGTGCCCATGAAGGTGTTGGACTTGGGATACAGTTTTTAAAACATATAGAAAGATGCAAATCTTTATTACATTTAATTGATATTACTAATCTTGATCTTAAGGAATCTTATGATCAGGTTAAAAATGAACTTAAAAATTACAGTTCTAAAATGCTTGAAAAGAGAGAATTAATTGTATTTAACAAAATAGATTTAATTGATGAAGACACAGCTAAAGATGTAATTGATGATTTCTCTAAGGATAAAAATTGTGAGATAATGACAATGACAACTTTAAATAAAGAGTCGGTTTCAAAAATTAAGGCAAAATTATTAGCTTATGTATCTTAAAAACTCGAAAATTATTGTTATTAAAATTGGTTCATCTTTATTAGTTGATGAAAATAAAAAAATTAGAAAAAAATGGCTTTCAAGCTTTGCTAGGGACATCAAAAAACTAAAAGATAAAAATCAAAAAATAGTCATTGTTAGTTCAGGTGCTATCGCTCTTGGATGTAAAAAAATGAATTTTAACAAAAAAAATATTAAGTTAGATAAAAGTCAAGCAATTGCCTCTATTGGCCAAATTGAACTAATGAATTTATTCTCTCAGACCTTTTCAAAATTCAAATTAAATATTTCACAAATTTTGTTAACTCTAGAAGATACGGAGGAACGGAGAAGATCCTTAAATGCTAAAAGAACATTCGAAAATTTATTCGAACTTGGGTTTATCCCAGTTGTTAATGAGAATGATACAATTGCAACAACTGAAATAAAATATGGAGATAATGATAGATTGGCATCTAGAGTAGCTCAAATTACAAACGCCGATACATTAATTTTACTTTCAGATGTAGATGGCCTTTTTACAAAAAATCCAAAAATTAATAAAGACGCTAAACTTATAAAAATAGTAAATGATATAAACAAAGACTTAAAAGAAATTAATATCAAAGGAATTAATGAATATGGAAGTGGAGGAATGCAAACAAAAATTGAAGCTGCTAAAATTTGTCAGTTAGCTGGCAGCAGTATGATTATTGCAAACGGACTATATTCTAATCCTATTTCAAAAATTATTGAAAAAAATAATTGTACATGGTTCAGCCCAAAGGTCTCTAAACTTCATGCTAGAAAAAAATGGATAATTAGCTCAATTGCACCTAAAGGAAATATTGTAATTGATGATGGAGCCAAAAAAGCATTAAAGCTTGGAAAAAGTTTACTAGCTGCAGGTATTAAAAATGTATCAGGAAGATTTAACAAAGGTGATCATATAAAAGTTTTAGATAAAAAAAATAATGAATGTGCTAGGGGTTTAAGTTCTTTTTCTTCTGATGAAGTAAAAAAAATTATGGGACACCATTCGAATGAAATTCAAAAATTACTTGGGTATGTTGCAAAATCTGAAGTTATTCATAAAGATGATATGGTAGAAGTATAAATGAATAATTATATGAATTTAATCGGTAAAAGAGCAAGAAAAGCAAGTCAATATAAAATAGACACAAAAGTTAAAAATAGTGTTTTAGCCTCTTATGCTAAAATGCTTGACGAAAACAAAGGTTTAATAATTAAAGAAAATACTAAAGATATTAATTATGCAAAAAAAATAGGATTAAAAGAAAATTTAATTAATAGACTTCATTTAAATGAAAAAAAAATAAACGACATCAGAAATTCTATTATTAGTATTATTAGATTTAAAGATCCCATTAATCATGTTCTAGAAAAGTGGAGAAGACCTAATGGATTAAATATTAGTAGAGTATCAATTCCAATAGGAGTGATTGGTGTAATTTATGAAAGCAGGCCAAATGTTACATCAGATGTTGCGGGTTTATGTTTCAAATCAGGTAATGCAGTAATCTTAAGAGGAGGTTCTGAGGCAATCAATTCAAATAGAATTTTATCAAAACTTTTTAGAAAAGCGCTCAAAAAAAATAAAGTAGATGAAAACTTTATACAATTTATAGACTCTAAAAACAGAAAGATGGTTGATGTGATGCTTTCCAAAATGAAAGAATATATTGATGTTATAATTCCACGTGGTGGAAAAAATCTTGTAAGAAAAGTTCAAGAACTTTCTAAGGTTCCTATCATTGGTCATCTTGAGGGTATTTGTCATACATATGTCGACAAAGACGCTGAATTAAAGATGGCAAATAGAGTTGTTACTAACGCAAAATTAAGAAACACCAGTATATGTGGGGCGACTGAAACCATTATTCTCCATAAAAGTATTGTTAAAAAATTTAGCAATACAATCCTGGGTAATTTAGAAAAAAATGGTTGTAAAATTTATGGAGAAAAGACTTTGGCTAAATTTTATAAAGGTAAAATTTTTAAAGCTACTGAAAAAGATTGGTCTACAGAATATTTAAGCTCAGCAGTTTCTGTTAAAATAGTAAACAACCTCAATGAAGCTATAAGTCATATTAATAAGTATGGAACAATGCATACAGACTCAATAATTACAAAAAACAAAAAAACAGCTAATCAATTTCTAAAAGAAGTCAAAAGCTCTATTGCTATGCATAACACTTCAACTCAATTTGCAGATGGAGGTGAATTTGGGTTCGGAGGAGAAGTTGGAATTTCTACCAATGTGCTACCACCAAGAGGACCTGTAGGACTTAATCAACTTGTTTCATACAAATATCAAATTACAAGTAACGGTAAAATAAGAAATTAATTTGAAATTAAATAAGACAAAAATAGGAATTTTAGGAGGATCATTTGATCCTGCTCATAAAGGTCATCTAGCTATCTCAAAAGAAGCAAAAAAAAGATTTGAGCTTAAAAACATTATTTGGGCAATCACAAAAAAAAATCCTTTTAAAAACCAGAGCAAAACCTCGGTTACTGAAAGAATAAAATTCTGTAAAAAAATTATTGGTAACAATTCATTTATAAAAGTGAGATTTTACGAAAATAAAATTAATTCAAATAAAACAATCGATTTAATTAATCATTTAAAAAAAAATAAAAATATTGAAATCTATTTTTTAATGGGAGCAGATAACTTAATAAATTTTCACAGATGGTATAAATCAAAATCTATTTCACAAAAGTGTAATATTTTAGTTTTCGATAGACATGGCTACAAAAAAAACTCATTAAAATCAAAGACATTTAGGGCTCTTGGTAATACCACCCTCAAATTCATAGAGTTTAATAAAGTCAACATTTCATCTTCTCAATTAAGAAAAATTTGATAGTCTAAATTTAATTAATGGATAAAATTTCAGATCTTAAAGAAATTGTAATCACCACATTAGATCTTAACAAAGCTGAAGACATAGTAACTATTGATCTAAAAGATAAAAGTTCAATGGCAGATTATATGATAATAGCAAGCGGTACATCATCTAGACATATACAGTCTTTATCTGAACAAGTGTTAGAAAAGCTTAAAGATAATGGAATTAAAGACTCTAAAATTGAGGGTAAAGAAAGTGGTGAATGGAAATTAGTAGACGGTATAGATCTAATCGTTCATATTTTTCATCCAGAAAAAAGAAAATTTTATGAATTAGAAAAAATTTGGTCGGAATTTATTCCTAAAGAAAAAGTAATGATATGAAAATAATTAAATATTACTCAATTATTTTTTTATCTTTTTTTTATTTAAGTTCAGCAAACTCATCTGATGTAGACATTTACAAAAAGATAGATTTATTTGGTGAGGTTTTAGAAAAAATAAATAGAGAATATATTGATGAGATCAATCAATCTGAGAGTATGGATTCTGCTATCAATGGCTTACTTCAATCTTTAGACCCTTATTCCTCTTATATGTCTCCTGAAATTCTGGAGGAGATGCAAACTGAAACTAGTGGTGAATTTGGTGGCCTTGGAATTGAGGTAAGTATGGAAGCAGGAGTTGTTAAAGTTATTTCACCTATTGACGACACACCAGCGTCAAAAGCTGGATTAAAAGCTGGTGACTACATTGTGAAAATTAATGATACCCAAGTTCAAGGAAAATCTCTAAGTGAAGCTGTTGATTTAATGCGAGGCCCAGTAGGTTCAAGTATAGAATTAACAGTTAGACGAAGGGGAGAAAAAAAAGCATTAACATTTAATATCACTAGGGAAATAATTGAAATTCAATCAGTTAAGTCAGAGCTATTAGAAGAAAATATTGGCTATATTAGATTAACTTCATTTAATGAAAACAGTGGTGATCAAATAGAAAAGCAAATAAAGAAATTAAAAAAAAATAAAAATCTTAATTCATTTATTTTGGATTTAAGAAATAATCCAGGTGGATTACTAAACCAAGCAATAAGAATATCTGATTTCTTTTTAGAAGATGGTGAAATTGTCTCCACAAAAAGTAGAAAAAAATCTGATAATAGAAAATGGTTTGCAAAAAAAGGAGACATAACTGATGGAAAAACATTATTGGTACTGATAAATTATGGATCAGCTTCAGCATCAGAAATAGTTGCAGGAGCTTTAAAAGACCATAAAAGAGCAATTGTTTTAGGCGAAAACAGTTATGGTAAAGGTTCAGTTCAATCTATTATTCCTCTTAAAAATAGAGGCGCAATACGCTTAACTGTTGCAAAATATTATCTTCCATCTGGAAAATCTATATCTGAGGTTGGTGTACGTCCAGACATAGAAGTGAATGAAGAAGGTGATAATTTTAAAATAAGAACTGACACTGATAATCAGTTAAATTACGCAATTAAATTACTTAACGGATAAAATGAAAAAAGATTTGAATAATCTTCCACTAAGAAGTGGAGTAGGAATTGTTGTGTTAAATAAAGAGAACAAAGTATTTGTTGCCAAAAGAATAGATAACCCCAAAAATTTTTGGCAAATGCCCCAGGGCGGTGTAGATGAGGGTGAGGATTTTTTAAAAGCTGCTTACAGAGAATTAGAAGAGGAAACTAATATTAAGAGTGTCGAATTAATCAAAGAATTAGATGGGACCATAACTTATGAACTTCCAGAGAGATTGCTTGGTTTGATTTGGAAAGGAAAGTACAGAGGTCAAAAACAAAAATGGTTTTTGATGAGATTTGTTGGGGAAGATAATGAAATAAATATCGAAACCAAACACCCTGAATTTTTAGAATGGAAATGGGTAGAATTAGACAAAATTACGGACTTAGTGGTTGATTTTAAACTACACGTGTACAAAGAAGTTAAAGATAAAATAAAAAAAATTCTTAATTAAGAGTTTTTAAAACTTCGATTTTTTGGTCTACCAAATATTTAGCTTGATCGCTAATATCTGACTTTCCTGCCTCTTCTTCAGCTTTTTTCAGTAAATCCTGTTGAACAGATTTATCCATATCAGACAAATTGTAAATTGAGCTTGTTAGAATAGATAAATTATTATTTTTAAACTCTACTATACCATCCTCAACATAATAATTTTCATCACCAGATTTTGAACTTACTTTGATAATACCTGGTTTTAAAAATGAGATAATTGAAATGTGATCTTTTAATATCCCCATTTCTCCCTCAAAAGCAGGTACTACTACTTCTGATACATCTTCTTTGACCAAAAAAGATTTTTCAGGATTTACTATCTCAATTTTAAATTCTTCGCTCATTAAGCTGCAGCTTCTTTTTCCATTTTTTGAGCTTTTTCAATAGCCTCTTCAATTGTACCGACCATGTAAAAAGCTGCTTCTGGCAAGTGATCATATTCACCCTTACAGATTGCATCAAATCCTTTGATTGTAGATTCAAGATCAACTAATTTTCCTGGTGAACCTGTAAATACTTCCGCAACAAAAAATGGTTGAGATAAAAATCTTTGAATCTTTCTAGCTCTTGCTACAACTAATTTATCTTCCTCAGATAATTCATCCATACCAAGAATAGCAATAATATCCTGAAGTGATTTATAAGATTGTAAAATTCTTTGTACATCTCTCGCAACTCTATAGTGCTCATCACCAACTATTCTTGGATCTAAAATTCTTGAAGTAGAATCTAATGGGTCTACTGCAGGATAAATACCAATTTCAGCTATTTGTCTTGAAAGTACAGTAGTAGCATCCAAGTGAGCAAATGATGTTGCAGGCGCTGGATCAGTTAAGTCATCAGCTGGAACATAAATCGCTTGCACTGAAGTAATTGATCCTTTGTTTGTTGTTGTAATTCTTTCTTGAAGATTACCCATATCAGTAGCCAATGTAGGCTGATATCCTACAGCTGAAGGAATTCTACCTAATAAAGCAGATACCTCTGAACCAGCTTGAGTAAATCTAAAAATATTATCAACAAAGAATAAAACGTCTTGTCCTTCTTGATCTCTAAAATATTCTGCAACTGTTAATCCAGTTAAAGCAACCCTTGCTCTTGCTCCTGGGGGTTCGTTCATTTGTCCATAAACCAATGCAGCTTTAGAACCTGGGCCATCTTGCTTGATTACTCCAGATTCCATCATCTCATGGTAAAGATCATTTCCTTCTCTAGTTCTTTCTCCAACTCCAGCAAAAACTGAAAATCCACCATGTGCTTTCGCAACGTTGTTAATCAATTCCATAATTAAAACTGTTTTACCAACACCAGCACCTCCAAATAGTCCAATTTTTCCTCCTTTGGCATATGGTGCTAATAAGTCGATAACTTTAATACCAGTAACTAATATTTCAGTTTCAGTTGATTGATCATTAAATTCAGGCGCAGCTCTGTGAATAGGCCAGCTTTCTTTAGTTTTAACCTCACCTCTTTCGTCAATTGGCTCACCAATTACATTAATAATTCTACCTAGTGTTTCTGGTCCAACAGGTACCTGGATAGGAGCATTCGTATTTACAACTTCATCTCCTCTTTTTAATCCTTCAGTAGCATCCATTGCAATAGTTCTTACAGTAGTTTCTCCTAAGTGCTGAGCAACCTCTAAAACCAATCTATTGTCACCATTTTTACATTCTAATGCTGTTAAAATTTCCGGTAATTCTCCTTCAAATTTTACGTCTACTACCGCTCCAATAACTTGTGTGATTATTCCTTTGCTCATAATTATAAACTTTCTGCTCCTGATATGATTTCTATTAGTTCTTTAGTAATTGCTGCCTGACGACTTCTATTATATTCGATAGTAAGTTTGTCAACCATTTCACCTGCGTTTCGGGTTGCATTATCCATTGCACTCATTCTGGATCCTTGTTCGCTAGCTGAATTCTCTAACATTGCCTTAAATATTTGTGTTGAAATATTTTTTGGCAACAAATTGCTTAAAATTTCATCTTCATCTGGTTCAAATTCGTAACTTTCATCTGAACCATTTTCACTTCCCTCATCATTTAAAGGAATTATTTGTTGAGCTTGTGGGATTTGTGTAATTACATTTTTAAATTTATTGTAAAAAATTGTACAAATATCAAATTCACCTGCTTCAAATTTTTCAATAATAATTTTTCCTACCTTATCTGCATCAAAATAATTTGCATTTTTCGACTCTTTAAATGAAATATTTTCAATTATTTTATCACCATAAATTCTCTTAAGCTGGTCATTGCCTTTTGAACCTACAGTGATAATTTTAAGCTCTTTATTCTCATCTAAAATTTTAGAAAAGTAACTTTTAGCTTTCTTAATTATGTTGGAATTAAACCCACCACATAGACCTCTATCTGATGTCATAACAACACAAAGATGAACTTTATCTTGTCCTGTACCAGCTAATAACTTTGGTGCATTTTCTTTATCTGAAATTCCACTAGAAAGATTTAAAATTACATTGTTCATTTTTTCTGAATAAGGTCGTCCTTTTTCAGCACTTTCTTGTGCTTTTCTTAATTTTGCAGCTGCAACCATTTTCATAGCCTTAGTAATCTTTTGTGTAGATTTTACACTGGCTATTCTTTTTTTTAGGTCGTCTAAACTTGCCATATCAAATTAAGATTTAAGGGTTTCCTTTAATTGAGTAATCAGTTCAACTAATAACTTTTCTTTATCCTCTTCAAGTTTTCCTGAACTTTGAATCGACTCAATAATCTCAGGTTTTTCTGATTTACATTTCTCAATGATTTTACTTTCAAAACCTGCAACATCTTTTAAATCGATATCATCAAGATATCCTTTAACACCACAGAAAACCGAAATTACTTGTTCAGCAACTGTCATTGGAGAATATTGCTTTTGTTTTAAAAGCTCAGTTAATTTTGATCCTCTATTCAATAACTGCTGAGTAGAAGCATCTAAATCTGAACCAAATTGAGCAAATGCTGCCATTTCTCTATATTGAGCAAGCTCAAGTTTCATAGATCCTGAAACTTTTTTCATCGCTTTAGTTTGTGCAGATGAACCTACCCTTGAAACTGATAAACCAACGTTAATTGCAGGTCTAATTCCTTGGTTGAATAATTCAGTTTCTAAGAAAATCTGACCATCCGTAATTGAAATTACATTTGTTGGAATAAATGCAGATACGTCTCCACCTTGAGTTTCAATAATTGGAAGTGCTGTTAAAGATCCACCTCCATGTTCATCACTCAATTTTGCAGCTCTTTCTAATAATCTACTATGTAAATAGAATACATCACCTGGATAAGCCTCACGTCCTGGAGGTCTTCTAAGTAAAAGTGACATTTGTCTGTAAGCAACTGCTTGTTTTGATAAATCATCATAAATAATCAACGCGTGCATTCCATTATCTCTGAAATATTCACCCATAGCGCAACCAGTATATGGAGCTAAAAACTGAAGCGGTGCTGAGTCTGATGCTGTTGCTGCAACAATCGTTGTATATTCCATTGCACCAGCTTCCTCTAAAGTTTTTTGAATTTGTCTAACAGTTGATCTTTTCTGACCTACAGCAACATAAATACAATATAATTTTTGTTTTTCATCGCCTGATTCATTGATCTTTTTTTGGTTTATGATTGCATCAACTGCAACCGCAGTTTTTCCTGTTTGTCTATCACCAATGATTAATTCCCTTTGTCCTCTTCCGATTGGAACCAAACTATCAATTGATTTTAAACCTGTTTGCATTGGTTCATTAACTGATTGTCTAGGGATAATTCCAGGAGCCTTAACCTCTACTCTGCTCTTTTGTACACTTTTATCTAATGCACCCTTGCCATCAATTGGATTTCCTAAACCATCTACTACTCTACCTAGTAACTCTTTTCCAACTGGCGTATCAACAATTTTTCCAGTTCTTTTTACAACATCACCTTCTTTAACATTTCTGTCATCACCAAAAATTACAACACCAACGTTTTCGCTCTCCAAGTTTAGGGCCATACCTTTAGAGCCATCAGAAAATTCAACCATCTCTCCAGCCTGAACATTGTCAAGACCGTAAATTCTAGCGATACCATCACCAACTGATAAAACTTGACCTACCTCAGTAACCTCTGCTTTATCTCCAAAATTTTTTATTTGTTCTTTTAATATTTTTGTAACTTCTGAAGGATTTATTTCCATTTATGCCTCTATCATTCTATTTTCGATTTGTTGTAATTTACTTTTAATTGAGGTGTCAACCATAGTACTCCCTACCTGTACTACTAAACCTCCTATTAAACTTTCATCATGTTTGTAGTTTAATTTTATTTTTGAACTAAAGTTTTTAGTTAATTCTTCCGTAATTTGTTTAATTTCTTCATTAGATAATTGTTTAGCAGATCTTAATTCAGCTTTTAGCTCTCCCCTTTTTTCTGAACAGATCTCGATGAAACTTTTAAGAATTCTTTCTACAAAAAAGAACCTTCTCTTTTGAATTAAAAAACTTAAAAAATTTTTTAACAATTGATCAAATTTATAATGTTCTGAGATTGTATTAACTACTTTTAATAAATCATCTTGGCTTGTAGTTGGATCTTTTATTAAATTTGAAAAATCTTGGCTTTGTTCTAGCAATTTTAGAACTGAGAGTGACTGCTCTTCTATTTGGGATGTAACATTGCTTTCGGTAGATAATTCATAAAGCGCAAGTGAATACCTTTCTGCTGAAGTAATTGAAAATCCTGTGTCTTTGCTCAACTTGATACCTCTAAAATGTTGAAGATTATTTAAAAATCACGCTCTAATTAGCATATGACCTTTATGTCTTCAAGTGACTGATTGACGAAAAAGTCCTCTTTTTTGGGCCTAATTGAAGTTAATTGGATCAACATCAACTGAAAGTTTTATTCCTTTTGGAAATTTGTATTTTGGAACTGATTTTGCAATAGCATTTTGCAGTTTCATAGATTTTGAGCCTCTAATTAAAAATCTGACTCTAAAATTTCTCTTTAGTCTAAATATAGGAGCTTCAACTGGACCTAATATATTTCCCTCAATTTTATTTTCTAAATAATTTTTAAAGTCATAAGCCTCTTTTTCTAATTTTTTTTGATTTTCACCAGTCATAATCAAAGAAATAAATCTTTGATAAGGTGGAAGTTTATTTTTTTTTCTAATTTCCAGTTCTCTTTTTAAAAATATATCAGGATTTTTATTTGTAATTTCTAAAATCATATTTTTATTATTGTTATAGGTTTGAAAATATACTGTTGCAGGTTTTCCTGTTCTTCCAGCTCTTCCTGATAACTGATGATATAACTGCAAATTTTTTTCAGCTCCTCTTAAATCATTTCCGTTAGCTGATAAATCAATATCAACAACAACAATGCAATTTAAACTTGGAAAGTGAAATCCTTTAGAAATTAATTGTGTACCAACTAATATCTCGGTTTGATTATTTATAATTCTTTCTAATTTGCTTGATGAGTCTTTTTTATTCATTGTATCACTTGAAAAAATTTCAACTTCCTTATTAGGAAATTTTTTTTTAACTTCCTCAGATATTCTCTCTACACCAGGTCCACTAAAGACAAAGTTACATTCACCCTCTTTTGAGCAATCTCTTTTTAAATCAGTTTTAAAGCCACAATAGTGACATAGTAGATTATTTTTATTTTTATGATAAACAAGGTTGATAGTACAATTTGGACAAGAATAGCTAGTTAAACAATTTTTGCACAACGCATGAGGTGAAAAACCTCTTCTATTTAAAAAAAATAAAACCTGATCTTTTCTCTCAAGGTGAAAATTTACTTTTTCAATTATTTTATCTGATAACCAAGATTGTTTTTCAAGTTTAGTTTTATTAAGATCTATAATTTCATAATTTGGTAATGAAGCATTTTTATACCTCTCTGTAAGTCTTGATAAAGAATATTTTCCTTTTTGAATATTTTCAAAAGTTTCAATTGATGGAACAGCTGTTACTAAATTAACTGGTATATTTTCAAATGAAGCTCTGGAAATTGCCATATCTCGTGCATTATAAGTTACACCTTCATCTTGTTTAAATGATTGATCATGCTCTTCATCTACAATTATCATACCTAGATTTTTAAAAGGTAAAAATAATGATGATCTTGCTCCTATAATTACTTTAACTTCTCCATTTGATATTCCACTCCAAATTAATTCTTTCTTTTTTTTTGAAACTCCTGAGTGCCACACAGCCGCATTAAAACCAAAATATTCATTAAATTTTTTTTCAAATTGACCTGTTAAACCTATTTCAGGTAACAAAATTAACCCCTGATATCCTTGTTTTATAAGGTTTTTTAAAGCTTCAAAATACACAAGAGTTTTACCTGATCCTGTTGTTCCTTGTAACACATGTACTCTAAAATTTTGGTTAGTGCTTACCATTTCCTCATATGCTTTGATTTGATCTTTGTTTAATTTTATAGATGTATTTTTAATCTCACTTTTAAAATTATTATAAGAACTTAGCTCCTTATTTTCTATTGCATGACTACTTAATAAAATAAGCTTTAGAGCCATTCCTTTTGGAATAATATTGTACTCTGAAAACCAGTTTAAAAATTTAATAGTATTTTTTTTTAGAGGAGTCACATCTAACTTCCTCAAAACTTTTTTTATTTTAAACGTTTTGTTGCTATTTTTTTCAAATTCATCCCAAACTACACCTGTAATTTTTGATTTACCAAAAGGAACTTCCACATAGTCTCCCAATTCGAGATCAATACTACTTTCATAAGTAAATGGATGATCAAAAATATTAGGTAAAAGAATTGGAAATTTCATATTTTTAAATAATAAAATATATTAAAAT
>NZ_JBNAJZ010000003.1:0-271456 GCF_052047555.1 Candidatus Pelagibacter sp. HIMB1746
ATGTAAAATTAACCTTAATATTTTTTAATAAATATTTATTAATTAAATTTATAATTTTAATATCAACACCCATGCCATAATGCTGATAAGCGATTGTAGAGTCTATAAATCTATCAATTAAAATAACTCTTTTTTTATAATATTTTTTAATAAGATTAATATTTTCACTTCTGGCAGCTAGATATAAAAGTAAATCAGTTTTTACATTAAAATTGGATTTCTTATTTAATATTAATTTTCTAATTTTTTCAGAATTTAAACTCCCTCCAGGTTCTCTAATTTTTAAATATTTAACTTTATTTTTGTCGAAATATCTTGAAACAATTTTAATATGATGACTCTTGCCACTGCCTTCTATACCTTCAAAAACAATTATTGGCTTCTTAGACATCGCCCCAAATTAAGTAGTTCAATGATTTAAGCAATCTAGAAAAGAAATTTACTTTTTTAATTTCTTTTAAAGCAAGCAAATCATACTCACCTACTAATTCTTGGTCATAAACTACTTTTAATGTTGCAACTTTTTGATCTCTGTTTATTGGTGCTTCTACAGGACCATCATAATTTACAGAAACCTTTAATAATTTTTTTTTGGCCTTTTTAATAGTTTTGTAAATATCTTCATTTGTATAAACATCAACTGTATCTTCTTTTCCCAACCATACGTCAATTTTTTGAAAAGGTTTATTAGCTTCAGTAATTTTAACTAAATCAAAATTTGTAAGTCCATAAGTTAACATTTTAGTACTTTCTTTTGATCTGGCGTTTTTTGAATTAAAACCACTGCCAACAGCAATTAATCTTCTTCCATTTCTCTCTATAGACGAAGCTAATGAATATTTTTCTACAGCTAAATAACCAGTTTTGATACCATCTGCTCCAAGATTTTTATACAACAAAGGATTTCTATTACCTTGTGTTATTGGATCTCCTCCTGTTCTATCCCAAGTAAATTCTTTTTCAGCAAACATTTTATAAAATTCTGGATGTTCTTTAATTAAGTATCTAGACATGATCATTATGTCTCTAACTGTTGAATTATTATCAGGGTGATTAATTCCTGATGAATTAGAAAAGTTTGTATTGTCCATTCCTAACTCTTTAGCTTTTGCTGTCATTAAGATTGCAAACTCTTCTTCAGTACCCGCTATACCTTCTGCTAATGCAATACAAGCATCATTACCAGATGCTATGATTATACCTTTTAGTAAATTTTCGACAGAAACCTCATCACCTACCATAACAAACATTGAGGAATAACCTGATGTAGATAATCGCCAAGCTTTTTCTGAAATGATAAATTTTTCATCCATACTTAAATCTCCTGACTTAATTAAGTCAAAGGCAATGATTGAGGTCATGATTTTCGTCATGGATGCAGGATAAATTGATAAGTCCGCTTCTTTTTCAAAAAGAATTTCACCAGAATGATAATCTTGAATTATTGCAGTTTTTGCTTTCACATCAAAATTAGCAAATGATTTAGATGCAAATAAAATGAATATTAAAATAATTAAATTTAATTTTTTAAACATCTTTAATAATTTTTAGGTTTTCAAAATTTAGTTTTTCTATTTCGTCAAATGACTCTTGAATTTTTTTTATATCATTAAATGGACCTAATAATACCCTATATTTTGTTTGAGATAATTTTTTTATAACAGGATTTGTTATCTTTGTTTCATCCTTAATTCTTTGGATCATATTTTCAGCTGAATCTTTATAATAAAAATCTGCAATTTTAATTGAATATAGAAAATTACTTTGAGAAGTCTTAGGCAATTCCTTTTTCTCTAAAGTTCCTAAATTATCTATGGTTATTCCATCCACAGGAGCCTTTTGAGCTACTTTTTTTTCCTCATCAAACGTTTTAGCTTTTTTTGCTACAAAAGTTGATTCATTAGAAATTAGAGATAATTCAACATAGGGTTCATTTTCATCAAGCAATAATTCATCAACAATTCTTTTGGTGATTACTGAATTATAAAAATTTGAAAAAATTGCTTTATTAGATATCACTTGCGCAATAACAGTTTTTGTATTTTCAGGGTTAGTAATTTTCACAAAAGAATTTTTTCTAATTTTGGTATGAAAAATAAACAAACCTCTGTTATCGAGTTTTTTTGAAATACTTTTTTTATTAAAAAGATTTTCGTCGTAAATTAATGCAAAGCCTTGGTTGGTATACTCTCTATCAAAAATATATTTAGAACTATCTTCTTCATCTTCATCTGAAGATTTTAAAGTTGTTTCTGCTGTAGATGTATCTGGTTCTGTCTTAATAGTTTTTTTTTGAGTTGTTTCTAATTGTTTGCATCCAATAAAAATAATAAACAACAATAATTGCAATATTATTTTAAAGTTCATCTTTGAATTTATCCTTCAATGTGCAGACGGCTAAAGCAAATCTTAAAGATCTATTCCATTGTAATATTATTTCATAATTATTAAATACCACATAAGCTGGATTTAATGTTTCCGCATCAGGAATTATATCTTTATCTGGTGTTATTATTGCAACTTCTAATTCATCATAATTATTTGAAATAATTGAATTGTTCTGAATGTATTGTCTAAAAAACTTTAATTGTTTCTTATCATGTAATTTTTTTGCAGAAATATTTAAATATTTTTTTGGAATATCATTGTTTAAATCAATTCTATAAAAACATGGTTCATTAGATTTCCAACCTATTTTCTTTAAATAATTACTCGCTGAAGCATACGCATCAGGGTTACTTTTTAAATTTATTGAACCATTGCCATCATAATCTGTTGCATAATTTTTCATAGTAGAAGGCATAAATTGGAAGTAACCAAAAGCACCCGCCCAAGATCCATATAATGTTTTATAATCAATTTGATTTTTCTCAATTAAATTTAAAAGTATTAAAAGTTCTTTGGTAAAAAATTCTGATCTTCTTTTGTCAAAACTTAATGTAGCTAGTGAAGAAAGAATGTCCATTTTACCAACATAAGTTCCAAAATTTGTTTCTATACCCATTAATGATAAGAGAAGTTCTTTTTCTATGTTAAATTCATTTTCAACAGTGGTAATTAAATTTAAATTATCTATATAAAGTTTTTTTCCTTTTTTTACTTTTTGGTCAGAGGTTCTTTTTGATATGTAAGTTTTTGTATCTTCATAAAATTCTGGTTGATATCTATCATATTTAATTACATCGGGTAAAAACTTAGTATTAGACATAACTAGATCAAATGTTGCTTCAGAAATATTATTTTCTAGAGCAATTTTTTTGAAATTATTTTTCCATTTTTCGAATTCTATATTGATATCTGCTAAAGTGTTTGAATGAAAAAAAAGAGATAAAATCAGTATAAGTTTAATTAGTTTCATATAAATCTCTCAAATATATTATTACAGCAATCCAGATTAAAATGAAACTTACTAGTTTATTAAATGAGAAAACTTCATCGTAATAAAAAAAACCTAGTAAAAATTGAAGAGTTGGTGTGATATAGAAAATCATCCCAGTCGGACCTAATCCACATAATTCAACTCCTCTTACATATAAAAATAAAGGTATTACCGTCATTGGACCTGCCAACAATATTATTAACATCATTGAAGGGTTGGATAACGAGAAATCATTGTAACCATTAACTGCAATAAGATAGAATGCAAGAATTGCAATTGGTAATATAAACAAACTTTCTATTAAAAGTCCAATATCTGTATCAACATTAACCTTTTTTCTTACTAAATTATAAAAGCCCCAACTTAGCGCTACAAGTATACCAACCCAAGGAAGTGATTTTAGACTTACAAAAATTAAATATAAAATTGATAAAATAACTAAAGTAATTGAAAAAATTCTTTTATTATTTAATTTTTCTTTAAAAAAAATATAACCAAGAAGAACACTTAATATAGGCATTATAAAATAACCAAAACTCGCATCTATTATTCTGTTGGTAGCGATCGCATAAATCCACACACCCCAATTCATAAAAATCAAAAAACCTGACATAAAAAGATAAACAAGATTTTGTTTACTTTTAATTATCTTAAAAAAAATATCCCACTTTGAAAAAAAGAAAGTTGTTAATATTAAGGTCAAAGTTGTCCATAAACATCTGTGCACTACTAGTTCAATATAACCAATAAAAGTAATATATTTAAAATATAAAACCCCAAAAAAACCCCACCAAAAAGATCCAAATCCAGCAAGCAAAAGACCTTTATTAAATTCTTTGTTCATGTAGCTTTAATATTAGTCGTTAATGAGTTTTTTTCGACTATTTTATGGTTGAATTAAATAATTATAATTATAAAACCTTGCTCACGGAGAGATGGCTGAGCGGTTGAAAGCACCGGTCTTGAAAACCGGCAAAGGGGCAACTCTTTCCTGGGTTCGAATCCCAGTCTCTCCGCCATCAACTTAATATTTAAAATTTTTAAACAATAAGCTTATATTGTTTTTTTCTATTTCAAATTCAGTATCAAAACCATTATAGAAATTATACAAATTTGTGTCATCAATATTAAGAAATTTATCTAGATCAATTAAATCCTCTTTTTGCAAATCATTAATGTATTTTTTTACAAATTTACCTAAGAGCTTATCCATCTCCTTGGTACCTCGATAATTAGAACGGTAAATAATTTTTTTTTTTAATTCATCTATATTGAGGCTCATTATTAGAATATAATTAATTTATCATGGATAATAAAACTAATTTTGAATATTTATTATCTGATCTAACAGCTTTAAATGGCGTTGGTGTAAAAACAACAAATTTACTTAAGAAAAAGAATATAAATAATATTTTTGATTTACTTTGGAAACTTCCAAAGGCTTATACAGATAGAAGTTTGTCAACAAAAGTAAAAGATTTAAAGATCGGTGAAAATCAAACTGTTACTGTTGTAGCAAATAAATATTTGTTTCCAAGAATTAGAAAATTACCAAATAGAGTTAAGTGTTCCGATGAAACAGGTGAGCTAGATTGTGTTTTTTTTAATAGTTATGAGGGATATATTAAAAAAATATTACCTTTAGGAAAAGAAATAACTGTAAGTGGGAAAATTGGCTACTTTAAAAATAAATATCAAATAACCAATCCTAAGTATGTATCTGAGGACTCAAGTTTAATTAAACAAGTTCATAATAAATATTCGTTAACTGAGGGAATATCTGAGAAAATTTATAATAAAATCATAAAACAAATAATAGATAAATTACCTAACTTAAAAGAATGGCACTCAAGTAAAATTTTAAATAAATTCAATAATATCAATTGGAATGATGCAATTAAAGAATTACACAAGCATGAGAATATAGGAAAATACAAAGATCATTTTTATCAAAGACTTGCCTTTGATGAAATATTTGCAACATTTTTAGTTAATTCAGAAATAAGAAAAAAAATTAAGAAAGTTAAGAAAAAAAATAAAATTATTAATTTAAATAAACAAAAACAACTTATTAATAAATTAGATTTTGAATTAACTGATGATCAAATTAAATCAATTAATGAAATTAATGAGGATTTATCATCCTCAACTAAAATGTTTAGATTATTACAAGGAGATGTTGGAAGTGGAAAAACAATTGTTTCATTATTAGCTGCATTTAATACTATCAATTCTGGTTTCCAAGTAGCTGTTATGGCTCCTACCGAAATACTAGCAAGACAACATTATAATTTAGCAAAAAAAATTTTTCCATCAAACATATCAACAGAGTTAATTTCTGGTAAGTCTAGCTACAAAGAAAAAAAATTAATCCTCAATGAACTAATAAATAATAAGATTAATATAATTTTTGGTACACATGCTATTTTTCAAAAAACAGTTAAATTTAAAAAATTAGGATTAATTATTATTGACGAACAACATAAGTTTGGTGTTAATCAAAGAAAAAGATTATCTGACAAAGGTGGGAATGATTGTGATGTGTTATTGATGACTGCCACACCTATTCCACGAACTTTAACAATGACAATTTATGGCGATATGGATTTGTCAATTATTAGAGAAAAACCAAAAAACCGTAAAATGATAAAAACTTACAGTAAATTAGAAAGTAAAATTGATGATGTAATTAAATTTATAAAAAAAGAAATTAATTCAGGAAATCAAATATTTTGGGTCTGTCCATTAATTGAAGAGTCTAAAAAATTAGATCATACTTCTGCAATTCAAAAATTTGAATATTTAAAAAAATTATTCCCAAAACAAGTCTCTATACTTCATGGAAAAACAGATATAAATGAAAAAGATGATATTTTAAAAAAATTTTTAAATAAAGAATTTAAAATATTAGTATCTACAACTATTATTGAGGTTGGAATAGATTTTCCAAATGCCAATGTAATTGTAATTGAAAATGCAAATAAGTTTGGCCTATCTCAGCTCCACCAATTAAGAGGTAGAGTTGGTCGTGGAGAGAAAGAAGCAACTTGTATTCTGATGTTTAAGTCAAATTTGAGTGAAAATGCTAAAAAAAGAATAAACATATTAAAAGAGACCAATGATGGATTTGTTATTTCCGAGGAAGATATGAAGATCAGGGGTTTTGGTGATATATTGGGTTTTAAACAAAGTGGTGTTAAAAATTTCAAGTTAGCAGACCCAATACAGAATAGTGACTTATTTGAATTAGCTGAAAAAGAAATAAAAAGAATTGAACTTGAAAATGAAAATTTAAGTAAGTTTAAACCTTTAATTAAATTGTACGATAGAGCAGATATAATTAACGATATTGCTTAATTTTTTTCTGTTGTTGTTGTTCCAGCTGATACAATAAATTTAGAAGCTTCTTCAAAAGTCATGTTTAAAAATATAACTTCGTCTTTAGGGAACATTAGCAAAAAACCACTTGTTGGATTTGGAGTTGTTGGAACAAATACGTTTATTAATTTTTGATTTGTTTTTTCAGCAATTTCTCCAGAATTTTCTTTAGTAGCAAAACCTACAGCCCATACACCTTTTCTTGGATATTCAACAAGAACAACACTCTTACTTTTACTGCCACTTTCTTTAAATGATTGTGACATTTGTTTAATTGCAGACCAAAAAGTTCCTAGTAGTGGTATTTTTTTGAATAAACTGTCTATTAACTGAAGAAATTTTTTTCCTAAATAAGATAAAGATATGAAACCAATGATTGTTATGAAAATAATTGAAATAATTATCTCTAGGCCAGGTATATTAAATGGCAAATAATAATTTGGATTTATTTGAGACGGTAAAATTTTTGAAGACGTATTTATTAAAAATTTACTTAAATAAATAGTTAGTCCTATTGGTATTAAAACGACAACACCTGTAAAAAAATAATTCCTAATTTTTAAAGATAAAATATAAAACCATAGACCTATAATTTCTCTTTTTTTTATAGGTTTCTTTTTGGTTTCTTTCATTTATTAACTATAACTAGAATATGTAACAAAAATTATTGCAATGATAAATAATACAACTAAAATTTTATTATTAAGATTCATAATTATAAATTATTACCAATTTTAGAATGAAATGAATAGAAGAAAATTTTTAACATATGTTGGATGTGGTTGTGGAAGCTTACTTCTACCTTCGTGCACAAGTGCTCCGATTACTGACAGAAAACAATTAAAATTAATACCTGAAGCTAAATTAAATGCTCAAGCTGCTCAAATTTATGAGAAAGTTAAAGAAAAAGAGAAAATGAGTGATGACACAAAAACTTTAAATGAAATAAAAGAAATTGGAAAAAAAATGGAAGATTCAATTAGTGAATATTTCTATAGATCTAATTTAAATGATCCAACTGCTAACTTTGATTGGGAATATATATTAATTGATAATAAAAAAGTTAGAAATGCTTGGTGTATGCCTGGAGGGAAAATTGCAGTTTATACAGGTATACTTGATGTAACAAAAAATACTAATGGTCTGGCTGCAGTAATGGGACATGAAGTTGCTCATGCTGTTGCCAAACATTCTGTTGAAAGAGCAAGTAGAGGAGTTTTACTTAACACAGGTACCAGAATTATTGATATTGCAAGTGGAGGTATATTATCAGATATCAACAGAACAACTGGAATGGATACAGTTGGCCTACTATCTCAAATTGGATTAATGAATCCATTTAACAGAAAACAAGAAAGCGAAGCTGATTATCTTGGTATGATTTTTTCATCTTTATCAGGATATGATATTAGAGAGACAGTTAAAATTTGGGAAAGAATGAAAGAATTTAATAAAGGAAAAGAACCTCCACAATTTATGAGTACTCACCCTTCATCTGACACTAGAATTAAACAGTTAAATAATTGGATGAATGAGGTAATTCTTGATTATCCACCAATTGAAATAAGTTAAATTCAAAAAGTGGTGAGCCGTGATGGACTCGAACCATCGACCCATTCCTTAAAAGGGAATTGCTCTACCAACTGAGCTAACGGCCCACAAAGATTCATTTTTATGAAAATGAATATGGTTTGTATACAGATAAATTTTAATATTTCAATTCGTTCAATGTAATTTTTACAAAAAGAATTCGTTATAAATGAGGGGTTTTCATTACAAAGTTGTACACATAATAGCACAGTTAATAAAACTACAACTTATCAATGTATTTATCGTGAAATTCATCGAAGGTATTATTCATAATATTTTTTCTGATTTCAGACATTAATTCTTGATAAAAATTTATATTATGAAGTGTTAATAACATTGATGCTAATATTTCATTGGTATTAAACAAATGATTTAAATAATTTTTTGAATATTTATTTAAATTTAAATTTTCACAATTAGGATCTAACGGCGTGTTGTCATTTTGATATTTGTTATTTTTAATATTTACCCTTCCATTCCAAGTAAAAGCAAGACCTGTTCTACCTGATCTAGTTGGAAGAACGCAATCAAACATATCTATACCTCTTTTTACAGCTCCTAAAATATCTGATGGTGTACCAACACCCATTAAATAATGAGGTTTTTCATCTGGTAAATGTTCCTTAATACCATCAAGAGTGGTAAACATTTCATCTTGAGTTTCACCTACAGCTAATCCTCCAACTGCATAACCATCAAATCCAATCTTTATAAGTCCTTCAAGGGATTTTAATCTTAAATCTTTAAATAATCCTCCTTGAATAATTCCAAATAAAGCTTTGTGAGGATTGTTTCCAAATGCCATTTTAGATCTTTCAGCCCAATACAAAGATAGATCCATAGATTTTTTTATTAAATTATAATCTTCAGTTTTTTTTGGACACTCATCCATTATCATTACAATATCTGAGTTTAAACCCAATTGAATCCTAATACTTTCTTCAGGACTTAAATAAAATTTTTTTCCATCGACGTGTGAATTAAATATGGCCCCTTTTTCGCGATCTATTTTATTTAACTTTGATAGAGACATTACTTGAAAACCACCTGAGTCTGTAAGTATTGGCAAATCACAATTCATGAACTCATGTAAACCACCTGCTGACTCAACTCTTTCCACTCCAGGACGGATCATTAAATGATATGTGTTAGATAGTATTATTTCTGATCCAGTTTTCTTTATATCATCGATTGTACAAGCTTTAACTGTTGCTTGTGTACCAACAGGCATAAATGCTGGTGTATTAATCTCACCTCTATGAGTTTCTATAACACCACGTCTAGCAAATTTGTCTTTGTTTAAAACTTTAAAGGCAAAATTTTTTAATGCCATTTAATATTTTACAAAGATTTAAAGCTTATAATTTTATCTGGATCTGTTACAGCGCCATTATTATTTTGGTCACCTCTTTTAATTTTATCTACAAACTCCATTCCTTCAACAACTTTACCAAAAACAGTATACTGTCTGTCTAAAAAAGGAGCTGGTTGAAAGCAAATAAAAAACTGGCTATTTGCGCTATTTGGATCTTGAGCTCTAGCCATAGATAATGTGCCTCTGTCATGAGGTAAACTATTAAACTCTTGCTTTAAATCAGGCATATCAGATCCACCCATACCTGCTCTTCTTAAGTCAAATTCCTTAGACTCTGAATTTCCAAATTTAACATCACCTGTTTGAGCCATGAAACCATCTATCACTCTATGAAATACAACGTTGTCATATTTTCCACTGTTAGCTAATTCTTTAATTCTTTTGACATGGTTTGGTGCCACGTCCTCAAATAATTCAATTTTTACATCACCATCTTTAAGTTTTAAAATCATTATATTCTCCTCAGCTATTAATTGATTTGCACTAATAAAAAATAAAATAAATATGTACGATAAAATTCTATTCATATTTTTCTTTTAAAGATTTTATTGTGCTTTTGGTAGTAAATTTTTTAATATTTCCATTCAATTTTACAATTTCTTTAACAAATCTAGAAGATATAATTTGATTTTCTACATCTGACATTAAAAAAATTGTTTCAATATTTTGGTTAAGCTTTCTATTCATTCCTGCAAGTTGAAATTCATATTCAAAATCAGATACGGCTCTTAAGCCACGCAATATGATATTTGATTTATATTTTTTGCACAAATCTGTAGTTAGTGAACTAAAGGAAACAACGATAATTTTTTTTTTATTTAATTTTAAATCCTTGAATAAAGCTTTATTTACAATTTCTATTCTTTCTTCAGAAGAGAATAAATAATTTTTATTACTTACATCTGAAACACCAACTACTATTTTATCAAAAAGCTTTAGTGCTTTTTTAATAACATCTATATGACCATAAGTAATTGGATCAAAAGTTCCTGGATAAATAGCAATTTTACTCATTAAATTAAATTATCATCAATCTTAATTGCAGAAACAACTTTTTCATCACCAGATAATTTTATTATTCTTACACCTTGGGTATTTCTACTAGCAGTTCTTATTTCTTTAACCGCCACTCTAATAACTCTTCCTTTATTTGTAGATATTAGAATTTCATCACCTTCAAATACAGGAAAAGATGATGTTATATTTCCATTTCTTGGTGAATTTATAATTCCAATAATGCCCTTTCCTCCTCTATTAGTAACTCTGTAGTCAATATGAGAAGTCTTTTTACCATAACCGTTTTCACTTATTGCTAAAACAAATTTTTCTTTTGCTTTTAATTCTGATTTTTCATCTTTTGATTTTTTTCCATTTTTACTCAATTTATCATTATCAATTACTGATAATGAAACAATTTGATCTCCAGAAGCAAGTTCAATACCTTTTATTCCTTTAGAAGACCTTCCCTTAAATACTCTTAATTTTCTAGCTTCAAAACGGATACATTTTCCAAATTTAGTACTTAGAATTATGTCTTGATCATCTTTACAAATTTTAACTCCAACAATTTTATCGTTGTTGTCAAGTTTCATTGCAATTTTTCCTGAAGCATTAATGGATGAAAAATCCTCTAAACTATTCTTTCTAACTTTACCTTGTGATGTTGCAAAAATAATTTGATAATTTTTTGAGTCTGTATCTTCATCAGGCATTGGCATAATTGAACTAATGGATTGATGACTCTTTAGCGGAAGAATATTAAATAAGGATTTACCTTTTGAAGCCGATGATCCCTCAGGTATTTTCCAAGCTTTAATTTTATAAACAAGCCCCTCTGTTGAAAAAAATAAAACTGATGTATGAGTATTTACCGAAAGTGTTTGTATTACAGAGTCTTGATCTCTGGTAGTAATTCCAGATTTACCTTTTCCACCCCTTTTTTGTTGCTTCACATTATTTAATGATCCTCTTTTAATATATCCTTGTAAAGTTACTGTAATAATTACAGATTGTTTTTGGATTGTTTCCTCGATGTCGTAATTTAATACCGCATCAATAATTTTAGTTCTTCTAGGAACAGCAAATTTTTCTTTAATATTTTTTAATTCTTCGCTTATTACTCTCAAAAGCTCTTTTTTAGAGGATATAATTTTTTTATATTTTGCAATCAATTCAGCTAATTTTTTAATCTCAACTTCAATTTCGTTTATACCAAGAGCTGTTAGCTTCTGTAATCTTAATTCTAAGATAGCTAAAACTTGTGGTTCAGATAAAGAATAAATATTTTTACCTTTTTTTCCCTCTACTAAAGAAATTAGCTTTTGTGATTTGTTTATTTTCCATTTAGTTTTAAGAATAGCATTTTTTGCATCCTCAGGTGTTTTGGAAGATCTAATGATTTTTATAATTTTATCTAAGTTTTCTACTGCAACAGATAGACCAATTAAGATATGAGCTCTTTCCTCTGCTTTTTGAAGATCAAATTTTGTTTTTTTGATTACTACATCTTCTCTAAAAGATAAAAAATTAGAAAGAAATTCTTTTAATGTACATGTTTTTGGTTTCCCTTCTACTATTGCTAAAGTGTTAAAACCAAAAGAGCTCTCTATTTGAGTATTTTTATAAAGTTGTCTTTTAATTGTTTCTGGCTCAACACCGTTTCTTAAATCAATAGCAACTCTAATACCTTCTCTGTTAGACTCATCTCTTATGTCTTTAATACCTTCAATTTTCTTTTCTCTAACTAATTGTGCAATTCTTTCATTTAGTACAGCTTTATTTACTTGGTATGGAATTGAAGTAATTACTAATCTATCTCTACCATTCTTTAAGCTTTCAACTGATACTTCACCTCTAATTTTAAATGAGCCTCTACCATTGTTGTAACCTTGTTTAATTATATCTTTGCCGATTATTACTCCTCCAGTCGGAAAATCTGGTCCTGGAATATGTTTCATTAGCTCTTTTATTTTAATATCTTTATTGTCTATTAAAGCTAAAGTGCCATCAATTATCTCACCTAGATTATGAGGAGGAATACTAGTTGCCATTCCAACAGCTATACCTCCAGCCCCATTAACTAACAAATTTGGAAATTGCGCAGGTAATACGCTAGGTTCTTTCTCAGTTTCATCATAATTACTTTTAAAACTAATCGTATTTTTTTCGATATCATCAATCAAATATTGTGAAACTTTTGATAATCTTGTTTCGGTATACCTCATAGCAGCAGCTGGATCACCATCTATGGATCCAAAATTACCTTGTCCTTGAACTAAAGGTAAGCTCATTGAAAAATCTTGCACCATCCTAACTAAAGCATCATATACTGATTGATCACCATGAGGATGATATTTACCAATTACATCCCCTACTATTCTTGCTGATTTTCTGAATTGTTTAGACCAATCATAACCACCTTTGTACATTGCATAAAGAATTCTTCTATGAACTGGTTTTAATCCATCTCTTACATCAGGTAATGCACGACTTACAATAACACTCATAGCATAAGACAAATAAGACGAGCTCATCTCGTCATGCATAGAGATTAGATTAATATTCTTATCTTTTGGTTCTTCAGTTTTTTGCATAGAAATTAAAATGGTATTTCGTCATCCATATCATTTGACACTTGAGAAGAATCCTCAATATTGTTTTGTTGAATTGTGTCATTCTGAATCCCACCACCTGTATTTCCTCCACCTAACATTGTAAGTGAAGAATTGTAACCTTGTATAACAATTTCAGTTGAATACTTATCTTGGCCAGATTGTTCATCTTTCCATTTACGTGTTGTCAGTTGTCCCTCTACATAAACTTGTGCGCCCTTTTTTAAATATTGTTGAACAACATTTACCAACCCTTCATTGAATACAACTATACGGTGCCATTCAGTTTTTTCTTTTCTTTCACCAGTATTTTTATCTTTCCATGTTTGACTGGTTGCAAGACTTAGTCTAGCTACACTCTTTCCGTTTACCATTTGTTTAATTTCAGGGTCTGCGCCCAAACGACCAATTAA
This sequence comes from Candidatus Pelagibacter sp. HIMB1746, assembly GCF_052047555.1. Classification (NCBI taxonomy): domain Bacteria; kingdom Pseudomonadati; phylum Pseudomonadota; class Alphaproteobacteria; order Candidatus Pelagibacterales; family Candidatus Pelagibacteraceae; genus Candidatus Pelagibacter; species Candidatus Pelagibacter sp. HIMB1746. The sequence continues at coordinate 13,747 of NZ_JBNAJZ010000003.1, forward strand.
TAATACTTTATTTAAACTTCCAGCCATAATATTTTAATATTTGTTAAATTAATTAATAAGATTTATATCACAATTCTTCTGAATATTAATTTTATTGACTCAAAGCAACTAAAAATATGATGAAAAAGATAGTTATTAAGGGCGCTAAAGAACACAATTTGAAGAATGTGACTGTAGAAATTCCAAAAGATAAATTTGTAGTGATAACAGGTTTGTCTGGGTCAGGAAAATCTTCATTAGCTTTTGATACCATCTATGCAGAAGGTCAAAGAAGATATGTCGAGAGTTTATCTGCTTATGCTCGTCAATTTTTAGATAAAATGAAAAAGCCTAATGTTGATTTAATTGAAGGCTTAAGTCCAGCCATAGCAATCGAGCAAAAAAATACTTCAAAAAATCCCAGATCAACTGTTGCAACTGTTACAGAAATTTATGATTATATGAGGGTACTTTATGCAAGAGCAGGCATACCTTATTCTCCTTTTACAGGTAAGCCAATAACCTCTCAAACAATTACTCAAATTGTTGATTTAATTAAAAAATTGCCAAAAAAATCTACAATATATATTTATGCTCCAGTAGTTAGAGGTCGTAAGGGTGAATATAAAAAAGATATTTTAAGCTACAAGAGACGTGGATTTAGAAAAATAAAAATTGATAACGTATTATACGACATAGAAAAATCTCCTAACCTTGATAAAAAATTAAAGCACGACATTTCAATTCTAGTTGATAGAATTGTACTTAATTCAAAACTTGGAAACAGATTAGCTGAAAGCGTAGAAACAGCCGTAAATTTAGCTAATGGATTGGTTTTTGTTGAATACGAAGATGAAACTCTTCCTCAAAAATTTAGAAAAATTGAAAAATTAATTTACTCCACAAAGTTTGCTTGTCCAGAAAGTGGTTTTACCATCGAGGAAATAGAACCAAGATTGTTTTCATTTAATAGTCCCTATGGTGCTTGTGAAGAATGTGAAGGTATAGGTATGAAATTAAATGTAGATCCAAATTTAGTAGTTCCAGATGATCGTAAAAGTTTAGCGGATGGAGCAATTGAACCATGGGCCAAATCAACAACTTTATATTATGCCCAAACATTAGCTTCTCTTGCAAAGCATTATGAATTTTCTCTTGATGAAAAATGGAAAAAGCTTCCAAAAAAAATAAAAGATATAATTTTATATGGTTCAGATGAGGACGAAATTAAATTTAATTATGATGATGGATATGAAAAATATTCATATAAAAAAACCTTTGAAGGAGTGATTAATAATCTTGAAAGACGTTTCTTGGAATCTGATAGTGAGTGGAAAAGAGAAGCAATAGCCGAATATCAATCTGATACAGCATGTGAAGCTTGTAATGGTGATAGACTTAAAGAAGAAGCATTATGTGTTAAGATTAATGATTTAAATATTAGTGAGGTTACTAAAAAATCAATTCATGATGCCGCTGAATGGTTTAAAAGCTTAGAAAACAATTTAGATAAAAGGCAATTTAAAATTGCAGAACATGTCCTAAAAGAAATAAATGAAAGATTAAATTTCTTACTTAATGTTGGTTTAGATTACTTAACACTCTCAAGAGAGTCTGGAACTTTATCAGGAGGAGAAGCTCAAAGAATTAGATTAGCATCACAAATTGGATCTGGTTTAACAGGAGTATTATATGTTTTAGATGAACCATCAATTGGTTTGCATCAAAAAGATAATGTTAAATTAATAAATGCATTAAAAAGACTAAGAGATCTTGGGAATACAGTAATTGTTGTTGAACATGATACTGAGACAATGGAAAATGCAGATCACATTATTGACCTTGGACCAGAAGCTGGAACGAATGGTGGTCAAATAACAGCTCAAGGAACTTACGAAGAGCTTAAAAAGGATAAGAAGAGTATAACGGGACAGTATCTTGCGAATAAACAGAAAATTGAAATTCCTAAAACTAGACGATTAGCAAAAAATGGTAGATTTGTAGAAATAAATGGTGCTAGTGGGAATAATTTAAATAATGTTAATCTTAAAATTCCTACAGGCACATTCACTTGTGTAACTGGAGTTTCAGGAAGTGGTAAATCTACATTGGTATTACAAACATTATTTCATGCATTAAACTTAACACTTAATAATAAAGCTAGAAAAACTCCTAAAGCTTTTAAAGGTTACAAAGGTGTCGAATTAATTGATAAAATTATTGATATCGACCAATCCCCTATTGGTAGAACTCCAAGATCTAATCCAGCTACTTATACTGGAGCTTTTGGTCCTATAAGAGATTGGTTTACTAGCTTACCAGAGTCTAAAACTAGAGGGTATAAACCAGGAAGATTTTCGTTTAATGTTAAGGGTGGTAGATGTGAAGCCTGTGAAGGTGATGGTGTTATTACATATGAAATGCACTTTTTACCAGATGTTTATATTCAGTGTGATGAATGTAAAGGAACGAGATACAACAGAGAAACTTTAGAGATTAAGTTTAAAGGAAAAAGTATAGCCGATGTTTTGGATATGTCTGTTGATGAAGGGTGTGAATATTTTGAAAACATTTCAAATATTAAATCTAAATTATTAACCTTAAAAAAAGTTGGACTTGGTTACATAAAAATTGGACAACAGGCTACTACACTATCAGGTGGTGAAGCACAAAGGATTAAACTAGCCAAGGAATTATCCAAAAGATCAACTGGTAGAACCATGTACATATTAGACGAACCAACAACTGGACTGCATCAGCACGATATTAAAAAATTACTAGAAATTCTTCATACCTTCGTGAAATTAGGAAACACCGTAGTTGTAATAGAGCATAACTTAGATGTTATAAAAACAGCTGATCACATTGTCGATATGGGTCCTGAGGGTGGTGTTAAAGGTGGTAAAATTGTTGCAGAAGGTAAACCCGAGGAAGTTTGCAAAGTAAAAGAAAGCTACACAGGCCAGTTTTTAAAACCTCTTTTGTATTAAATATAAAAACTTATAAAAAATCTAAATTTAGTGTATATTAATTAAGAATCATGAGCAGTTTATTATCATCACTATCTAAAACAATTCATGCATCGCTTGCATTAGCAATTATATTGTTTTTAGGTCTTTCCTATTTAAATGATGGTATTGCATTCGATACTCTTTTTTGGAGCTGGTTATTTAGATACATTCATGTTGTTGTTGCAATAATGTGGATAGGATTATTGTGGTATTTTAATTTTGTTCAAATTCCAAATATGGGAAAAATACCTGATGAACAAAAACCTGCTATTGGGAAAGTAATTGCTCCTGCTGCATTATTTTATTTTAGATGGGCGGCTGCGTTTACTGTTCTTTCAGGATTAATTTTAGCTCTGTTAAATGGATATTTACATGATGCTATGACTTTTAGCATTGGATCTGGTGTTCCAAAACATACAGCAATAGGAATTGGTATGTGGTTAGGAATTGTAATGGCTTTTAATGTTTGGTTTGTGATTTGGCCAAACCAAAAAAGAGCTTTAGGAATAGTTGAAGCTGATCCAGAAACAAAAGCTAAGTCAGCTAAAACTGCAATGTTGTTTTCAAGAACAAATACACTTTTATCTCTACCAATGTTACTTTCAATGGTAGCTGCTCAAAACTTATATTAAACTGTTTTATTATCGTCTTCTCTTAAGACTGTTTTTTGTGAAACTCTCAATCTAACTAAAACTGTATTCGCAATATAAATCGAAGAATAAGTTCCAAATACAACACCAAGTATCATTGCTAAAGAAAAACCTTTTAAAATTTCACCACCAAAAAAGAATATCGCTAATAAAGCTAACAATGTTGTAGCTGATGTTATTATTGTTCTGGATAAAGTTTCGTTGATTGAAATGTTTGTTAATTCAAAAATTTTAATGTCTGAATATTTTCTCAAATTTTCTCTAACACGATCAAAAATTACAACAGTATCATTCATAGAATAACCAACAATTGTTAGAACAGCTGCAATAATTGATAAATTAATCTCAAGACTAAATAATGAAAAAATTCCCAATGTTACTATTACATCATGAAATAAAGCCAAAATAGCACCCAAACTAAATTGCCATTCAAAACGTATCCAAATATAAATAAGCATTACAGCCAGAGATAAAGAAATAGCAATGACACCAGCTTTAAGCAATTCAGCGCTAACTTTAGGACCTACATTTTCAACTCTTCTAAAATCATAGTTATTTCCAAAAGAACTGTCTAAATCTTTTTTAATTTCTTCTATAATATTTTTTTTATTATCTTTATTTTCAAATTTAATTAGAAAATCAGTGTCATTTCCAAATTTTTTAACAGAAACATCTCCTAAATCCATTTGATTAAATTTATCTCTCAATGAACTAACGCTAATTTTGCTATCTGATGACCTTAGTTCAATCAATGTTCCACCTTTAAAGTCTATACCGTAATTTAAACCTTTAAAAATTAGTAATAAAAGTGATGCTGTAATTAAGAATATAGATAGTATGTTAAAGTGATTATAGTATTTGTTAAATGCTATCATTAGATTAGTTTTTCCTTATTTTTATTTCTTGTCACATAAAGACTAGTGAACAATCTTGCTATAAAATAAACTGAAAATAGTGTTGTAAAAATTCCAACACCTAGAGTAACAGCAAATCCTTTTACTGGACCAGAACCCATAAAAAATAAAATTATAGCTGCTAATAAAGTAGTAATATTTGCATCAATAATTGCTGTTCTTGATTTTGTGTAACCTCCATCAAAAGCTAAAATATTATTACTTTCATCTTTAAGTTCTTCTTTAATTCTTTCAAAAATTAATACATTTGCATCAACAGCCATACCAACGGTTAAAATTATCCCTGCTATACCTGGAAGAGTTAATGTTGCTTCAAATAAAGTTAAAATACCAAGTAATAAAAATAAATTAATTATTAATGTTACGTTAGTGATTAGTCCAAAAACTTTGTATTTAACAAACATAAAAATAATAACTAATAAAAAGCCTATAGCTAAAGCAATCATTCCTGCATTAATCGAGTCTTGTCCAAGATCAGGTCCTACAGTTCTTTCCTCTATAATCTCTAAAGGAGCTGGTAAAGCTCCAGATCTTAATAATAAAGCTAAATCTGTGGCACTTTGGAAAGTAAATCCCCCACTGATCTGTCCAGATCCACTTGCTATTGTATCTCTCACAACAGGTGCGCTAATTATTTTTCCATCTAAAACAATCGCTAATTGTTTTCCAATACCAGTAGATGTTGCTTTACCAAATCTTTTGGCTCCTACTCTATCTAATGTAAATGACACAATAGTTTGATTGTTTTGAGTGTCCATTTTTGGTTGTGCATCTAATAGATTTTCACCACTGATGATTATTCTTTTGCTTACTGTTGCCTCTTCTAAGCCATCTTCAAATTTTAACTTCTCAACGCCAAATCTGTCACTTTCATCATTGGTTACAAATCTAAATGTAAGATTTGCTGTTTTTCCTAATAGTGATTTAATTCTTTGAGGATCATCTAACCCAGGAAGTTCAACAAGGATTCTATCATTACCTCTTTTTAAAATATTTGGTTCATTAGTACCGACTTCATCTACCCTTCTTCTTACAATTTCTATAGCTTGATCTTGCGATGAAGTTTTAAGATTGATTATGCCTTGTCTTGAAAAACTTACTTTTAAATTGATACCATTATCTTCTATGTCAAGTTGGTGTGATTTAAATCTTGGGTAATAAGGATTTAGATCACTATTTTCATCTTGAAAAACATCTAGTACTGCTTGTTTGTCTAAATCAGCAACATTGAAAAAAATATTTTGATTATCAATTTTAATATTATTAATTTTGATGTTTTTCTCTTTGAAATAATTTCTAATAGTGGTTGTTAAATTTTGTAATTTTTGTTCAATTACTGGCTCATTATCAATTTCAAGTAAAAGGTAAGAACCACCTTGTAAATCTAAACCAAGGTTTATTTTCTTATTAAAAAAACTATCATCGAACTTAAATAAATTTGATGACGCAATTAAAATAAATAATAAAGAAAATAAAGTTACAAATAAGATTCTTAGTTTAGAAAAATAAAGCACTTATCTTAATTGATTATTTTTTAACTTCTGGAGTATTGTTTAAGAGACTTTGAATACCTGTAGCTTTAACAATTTCTACTTTAACATTTTCAGCTATTTCAACTTCTACTTTGTCGTTATCGATTAATCTTTCTACTCTTCCTGTTATACCACCTGAAGTGACTACTTTATCTCCTCTCTTTAAACCTTCAACCATTGCTTTATGCTCTTTAACTTTTTTTTGCTGTGGTCTGATTAAGAAAAAATAAAAAATAACAAAAATTAAAATTAGTGGTATAAATTGACCTATTCCTGAACCTTCCATAAATCTCCTTTAAATTATGGCATTCTTATACCATCTAACTCATTAAAACAACTTTAATTGTTAGAAATCAATTCCATATTGTTCATATAAGGTCTTAGAACTTTAGGAATTATAATAGAACCATCTTTTTGTTGATAGTTTTCCATAATTGCAATCAGAGTTCTTCCAACAGCTAAACCACTTCCATTCAACGTACCTGCAAAAACATTTTCCTTATTATTGTTTTTATATCTTGCCTTCATACGCTGTGCTTGAAACGTTGAACAAGACGAACATGATGATATTTCTCTATATTTATTTTCTGATGGCAACCATACCTCAATATCATAGGTCTTCTCTGCGCTAAAACCCATATCACCTGAACATAAAATTACTTTTCGATATGGTAACTCTAATTTATCTAGTATGTCGGTAGCACAATTTGTCATTCTCTCTAATTCTTCTAAACATTTTTCATTCTCTACAATGCTTACCATTTCAACTTTGTAAAATTGATGCTGCCTAATCATGCCCCTTGTATCCTTTCCATAACTTCCAGCTTCTTTTCTAAAACAAGGTGTTGAAGCAACAAATCTCATTGGTAAATTATTAAGATCAATCATTTTATCTTTAACAATATTGGTTAAAATCACCTCTGCTGTTGGTATCAAAAATTTTCTATCTGAACCTTCGTCAAATTTAATTTCAAACTGATCATTTTCAAACTTTGGCAACTGTCCAGTGCCGTACATAGTGCTTTCTGATGCCATTAATGGAGGTGATATTTCCTGATAACCATTTTGATGAATATGCGTATCAAGCATAAAATTTGATATTGCCCTTTCTAAAAGAGCCAATTTATCTTTTACAAATACAAATCTTGAACCAGTAGTTTTTGTAGCTAAATCAAAATCAAGCATATTTAGTTTTTCACCTAATTCGTAATGTGTTTTAGGTTTAAATTCTAAATTGGGTATCTCTCCTGATTTTAATATTTCTTTGTTATCATTTTCGTCTTTACCATTTGGAACATCTTCATGTGGTATATTGGGTATGCTAGACAGTATACTATCTAAATCAAACTTAATTTGTTTTTGATCCTCTACAATTTTTTCTAGTTCCTTGCTAATTTCTTTAGATTTCTTAAATAAGCTCTCATCTTTTGATTTAGAAATATCTTTTTTTTCTTTTTCTAAACTTTCTTTTTTTTGAATTAAATGTCTATTTTGTTCATCTAATTTTTGAATTTTTTCAAAATCTACTTCTAAGTTTCTTTTTTCAAGAGATTTTTGAAATTTGGAAAAATCTTTTCGTATTTCTTTAATGTTATGCATCTTCTTTTTGTAAATTTTTATTTTCTATAAATTTTACTGAAAATATTGATAATTCATACAGAATTAATAATGGTATTGCTAAACCTATTTGAGTTATTGGATCTGGTGGTGTTAACAATGCAGCTGCTGCAAATATAATAACAACTACATATTTTCTTCTCTCTTTTAAAAATTGACTATCAACTATTCCGATTCTTGCCAATAAACTTAAAACAACTGGTAACTGAAAACTGATACCAAAAGCAAAAATTAATTTCATAACTAGTGACAAATATTCATTAACTTTAGCCTCTAATTGGATTGGTAAATTTGTAGAAAGACCTGTGCTTTCAAATGAAAGAAAAAATTTAATCGCAAGTGGCATTATCAAATAATAAACCAGCATACCTCCTAAAAAAAATAATATTGGTGTTAATATAAGGTAAGGCAGAATTGCTATTTTTTCATGTTTGTACAATCCAGGTGCAATAAATTTCCAAATTTGCATCAAGATAAATGGACATGTAACAAAAAAAGCAGTGAAGAATGATACTTTAAGATATGTTAAAAAGGTCTCTTGCAAAGCTGTAAATATCAATCTTCTATCAGAGCCGTCTTCTTTTACAGCTCTTGCAAATGGATCAACAAGAAAACCATAGATATGTTCTGCGAATAAGTAACAAATTACAAAAAAGATAAATAAAAAGATAAAGCTATTTATTAACCTTTTTCTTAATTCTGTTAGGTGACTTACAAATCCACCTTCCTGATCTTCATTACTCATCTTTTTTAATTTCTTTTTTTATTTCGTTATCAATTTTTTCTTCGTCTATCTCTAGATTTGAAACTTCATTTTGAATATTATTAACGTACCTTTTTGCTGATCCAATCCAGGAGCCTGCTTTCTTTAACATCACTGGAAAATCCTTTGGTCCAAGAACTATTATTGCAATAGCAACAACAATTAAAATTTCAAACCAACCGATAGTAGGCATTTAAATTAATTTTTGTTATCCGAGTCTTTGTTATCGTCAGATATATTTTTTGGCTCTGTATCGTCAGTTACGTCTGACGCCATTCCTTTTTTGAAACTTTTAATACCTTTAGCTACATCACCCATTAAGCTTGAAATTTTTCCTCTTCCAAACAATAAAACAACTAATATAACTACAATAGCTATTTGCCAAATTCCTATACTCATAAAAAACTTATAACCTTTTTAAGGTTATTTTGAAAGTTACTTTTTTATTAATCTTTCTCTTCGGGTTCTAGAGTGCTGTTTAACATTTCATCTATATTGGAATAAATATCCTCTTTTTTCTCTTCTTGCTTTTCTTTGTAAAATTTTCCAGTTCCAAAAATAGCATTATCAACACTTGAACTATCAATTAAACCAGCAGCTCCTAATTCATCAATTGTTGGAAGATCAGATAATTTTTGTATGTTAAAATGACTTAAAAAATCATCAGTGGTTATGTACTGAATTGGTCTACCTGGAACATCTTTTCGACCACCTGGTTTTACCCAATTTAATTCCATTAATATCTCTAAAGTATTGGTACCAAAAGCAACTCCTCTTATCTCCTCTATCTCAGCTCTCGTAACTGGTTGATGATAAACAATTATAGCTAATGTTTCTACTGCAGCTCTAGATAGTTTCTTTTCAACAGTTTTTTCTTGGGACATCAAACTTGATAAATTTGGTGATGTTCTAAAAGACCACTTATCTTTTATGCAAATTAAATTAATTCCCCTGTTTGAATATTCTTGTTTTAATTTTTCTAAAGACTCTGGAACATTACCTTTTTTAGAAACTTTACTTTCTATTGTATCTACATCTAAAGGCTCAGCTGCAGCAAAAATAATTGCTTCTATTTCTTTATCTAAATCAGATAATTTTGATGGAAACTTTAAAACATTATCTTTTGAAGCTTTTGCTTTTTTAATCATTTATTTCCTTTATATATATTTCATCAAACAATTTATCTTGTTTGATTGATAAATTTCCTTCTTTAACTAATTCTAATGATCCAGCAAATATTCCAGCTTTGCCAGTTTTTTTGTATTTTGAACCACTTTTAAAATTACTTGGAATTAATTCATCCAATTTTTTCCACTCAAATAGTTTGCCAAAAAATTCTCTAATTGTTTTGATGCCATCTTCTGTTGTGAACACAGGTAGTTTTGGAATGTTCATTTTTTGAAAATCTTTAGTCATTATTATTGTTGAGTAAGCTTTCATTAGTTCAAATAAACTTAAGTTATATTCCGTGCTATAAATTGATCTAATATTTCCTTTCATACCTCTTGTTCTTATTTCTCTGCCTAATCTTTTTCTCTTAAGCATTTGTTCGGATAATAATCTAATTAATTCTAATTTTTTTAGTTGTAATTTTAACTTTTCTGCAACTTCTTGTACTTTAAATTCTTCTTCAGGAGTACCAGGTAAAAGTAATTTTGATTTTAAATAAGCTAACCACGTAGCCATTAAAAGATATTCAGAAGCAATTTCTAAATTTAAGTTTTTTTCATTAGTAATATACTCATGAAATTGATCTGCTAACTTAGTTATAGATATTTCTTCTAGATCAACTTTTTGAGCTTTTGCTAAATCTAAAAGTACATCTAATGGTCCATTATAATTATTTATATTTACATTAAATAATTCAGAATCAGTGGCAGACATGAAAAGATATTAACTTAAAATTTTATAAAATTGAGATGTTTTTTTAACAATAAAACTATTCACTTGAGGTGAATTTTCGGCAACTATCTTCATTTCTTTCATATTTCCATTACAATGAAGTGCTATATTGCAACCTGCGCTGAATAAATTAGTAGTATTAAGTTTTAAATCATCACTTAAACTTTTCATTGATAAATCATCTGAAATTAAAATATTCTTAAATCCTATATTTTTTCTAATAATATTAATTATTTTTTTAGAATGAGTAGCAGTGTTATTTTTATCAATTTTTGAATAAACAACATGACCTGTCATTGCAAACAAACATTTCTTCTTTTTGAATGTCCAAAAATCGTTTTTAAGAAGATATCCATATTTTTTATTAATAATCGGTGTTGAATAATGACTGTCGACTTTTGCTAAACCATGACCAGGTATATGCTTAATTACAGTTCCTATTGAGTTATTTTGAAATAATTCAATACAAATATCACCTAATTTAGAGACAATTTTTTTATTTTTTGAATAAGATCGATCACCAATTACTTTGCTTGCACCATTAACTCTAAGGTCTAAAACTGGAACAGTATTGATATTCACACCAATTAAATTCAATAAATAAGAGGTCTTATCTACAAATAACTTATAAACGATTTCAAATTTTTTTTTATCTTTACTAAACAAATCTCCAAAATATTCAGATGTCATATTATCAAAGGAAATTAAATTTTTTAGTCTGTTTACTCTTCCTCCTTCTTGATCAATCATAATTGGATATTTCTTATCCTTAAAAATTTTTCTAATGCTAGAGGTTAATTTTTTAACTTGATCAAAAGATGTAATATTTCTGGTAAATAGGATAATTCCCCAAGGTTTATATTTTTTTAGAAATAAAATTTCATTTTTAGATAACTTTGTTGATTTTAAACCAACTATAAAAGATTTTCTTTTACTTATCATTATCTAATAATTTCCAAAAATTAAATTTTTTCTTTTTCTTTTTGTTTGTTTGCTTAACATACTCAATTACATTTTGAGTATCATTCTCTAAAACTGGTAAATTTTTTGAGTATAATTTTATTTTCTCATCAATATTTTGATAAGATCTATATGATTTTTTTTTGTGTTCATCAGAAAAATAATATTTGCCTGTAAAAAAAATAAATAAAAGTATTACTAAAACAAATATTAAGTACTTTATTTCTTTAAGCATTACATTTGATTGGGTGTATCAACACCAACAATATCCATACCTGTTTTAATGACATTAGAAATAGCTTTCAAAAATATCAATTTATCTGGTGAGACTGTTTTTTGATCATTAATGAACCTTTTTTCTGGAAATTGTTTTCCTAAATTCCAATACGAGTGAAATTCCGATGCAAGATCGTATAAGTAAACAGGTATTCTATGTGGTTCTAATTTTGTGCTTGCAGAATCTATACATTTTGGCCACTCAGATAATTTTTTTAAAATTTTAATTTCATCATTAGAATATTCAAAATTGAAATCATTTAATTCAATTTTTGAATTTAAGTCTTTATCTATATGTCTAAATACAGATGAAATTCTAGCATAACAATATTGAACATAATATAATGGATTGTCTTTAGATTTTTCTTTGACTGCATCGAAATCAAAATCTAATTCAACATCACTACTTCTGTTAAGCATGATAAATCTTGTTGCATCTTTTCCAACTTCTTCAATCAAGTCATCAACCGTAATGTAATCCCCTTTTCTTTTAGACATTTTGAAAGGCTTGTTATCTTTAATTAATTTTACCAACTGACTAATTTTACAAATTAATGTATCTTTTTTTCCTGAGAGCGCTTCAACTGAGGAGGTAATCCGTTTTATATAACCTGCATGATCTGCTCCAAGAATATTGATTAAGTAATCAAAATTTCGATCAACTTTATTTTTATGGTAAGCAACGTCACTTGCAAAATAAGTCCATGTGCCATCAGATTTTTGAAGTGCACGATCTTTATCGTCACCAAATTCTGTTGATTTAAATAATAATTGCTCTCTTTCAACCCAATCTTTGTTATCTTCACCAGCTGGGGCTTTGATTTTTCCTTTATAAATAAAGTTATTTTTTTCTAAAAAATCTATTACACTTTCAACTTCATTGTTTAATACGATATTTTTTTCACTAACAAAATTATCATGTTTAATACCCAAGCTTTTAAGATTGTTTTTGATAAGCAGAAGTGCTTGCTCTATTGATAAGACTGTTAATTTATCTCTAATTTCATCAAAATTATCAAATTTAAGATCTGAATTATTTGAAATTATATTTTTTGCAAAATCAATTAGATAATCCCCAGGATACAAATCAGGATTATCCTCAGGAAATATTTCTTTAAAATGAACTTCTCTAATTCTAAAATATACTGATTTAGTAAAATTTATAATTTGGTTACCATAATCATTCACATAATATTCTTTTGTAACTTTGTGTTTATTAAAAATTAAAACATTAGAGATAACATCACCTAGAATAGCACCTCTACAATGTCCTACATGTAAAGGCCCTGTCGGGTTTGCTGAAACAAACTCTACTAAATAATTATTTTTTTTCTCTTTGTCATTTATTCCAAAACTATCTGCATTATCTGTAATATTTTTAATAAAATTTGACCAATAAGATGGTTTAAATTTAATATTAATAAATCCTGGTTTGGCTACAGATATTGATTCAATTTCGCTGTCATTATTTTTAATCTCGGGAGCAAGTTTTTCTGCGAGCTGTAATGGTGAAGTTTTATTGATTTTTGATAAAACCATCGCAACATTTGTTGAAATATCACAATCAAATTTTGGTGGAGGTATTTCTGCATTAATACCATTAAAATTCTCTGGAATTTCTAGTTTATTATTTTTATTCAAATCAACGATAACAGATTTAATTTTATCTAAATATAATTCAAAAATATTCATTTATTATCGTTATAAAGGTTAATAGCATATCTATCAGTCATACCAGATATAAAATCTGAAATAGCTCTATATTTGTCTTTAGTCAATTGATCTTTGGACAAAAATTTTCTTGGATTTGATTTAATTATTTTAAACAATTTCTTAATTATTAATTTACCTTTATGATTTTTTTTCAATACTGACTTGTTGTCGTACATTTTGTCTCTTAAGAAAGATTTAATTTCTTTTTCTGCATTCTTAATTTGGTTAGAAAAACAAACGATTAACTCATTAGATTTAGTTACATCTCTTGAGGATTTTATCTTAAGTTTTTGAATATTTTTTTGGGTATTGCTCAATAAATCTCTAACCATGAGATCAATTGAGTCTCTTATAATTTGATAAATTGCAATTTTATAATTTTTATTAGTAATTTTATTTTTATATTTTTTATGAATATTTTTAAAAAAATCTATTTCGATCAATTCCTCCATTTTAAAAAGATTAGCTTTTATTCCGTCTTGAATATCGTGATTGTTATATGCGATATCATCTGAAATTGCTGAAATTTGAGCTTCAAGAGAGGGAAATGAATTATATTTAATTTTACCTTTAAAGTTTTTCAGCCCTATTAGCTTGTTAACTAAACCAATATCCTCAACTGGTCCGTTATGTTTAAGAAGACCTTCTAACGTTTCTATAGTTAAATTTAATCCCTTAAATTTAAAATACTTATTTTCTAAAAACATAACTATTCTTAAAGTTTGAAGGTTGTGATCAAAACCACCATAATTCTCCATGCATTCATGTAAGGCATCTTCTCCAGCATGACCGAACGGCGTGTGGCCTAAATCATGTGCTAAACTTAAAGTTTCGGCTAAATCCTCATTTAATTTTAAATATTTAGCTATTGATCTTGCAATTTGAGCAACTTCTATTGAGTGAGTAATCCTTGTTCTAAAATGATCTCCCTCAGTATTAACAAATACTTGGGTTTTATGTTTTAACCTTCTAAATGATGCACTATGAATAATACGATCTCTATCTCTTTGAAAAGGAGATCGATATTTTGAGTTAGCTTCCTTAATTAGTCTGCCTTTACTTTTGTATACCCCTAACAAAGCGTCTTTTTTCATCCTTTAATTAAAATAATTAAGTATTATATTAGTAATATCAGTGTTGAGACATGATTAAAGAAATTAAATTTACAGATAATGCGTTAAAACAAATAGAAACTTTGTTAGCAAAAAAAGACAAAGGTTCATTTTTTAGAATCGCTATTAAAGGTGGTGGTTGTTCAGGATTTCAATACGAATTCACTTTTGATAAATCAAAACAAGACGACGATTTAAATTATCAAAATATTTTAATTGATAAAACTTCTGCAGATTTACTTAAAGGATCTGAGGTTGATTATGTTTCTGAGTTAATAGGTGAACAATTTAAAATATCTAATCCACAAACAAAATCCTCTTGTGGTTGTGGTGTTTCTTTCTCACTTTAATGCTGATTTCATCCTGGAATGTCAATTCTGTAAGAGCACGAATTGAAAATATTAAAAGTTATTTATTTAAATATAAACCAGATATTTTAATGATGCAGGAAATCAAAACTGAGGATATCAATTTTCCTTACGATGATTTTTCTTCAATGGATTATGAAAGCCACGTATTTGGTCAAAAAAGTTACAATGGTGTAGCAATTATTTCTAAAAATAAATTAAAAAATATTAAAACTGATTTAATTAAAGATAAATTAAAACAATCAAGAATAATTTCTGCTGAATTTGAACATAAGAAAAAAACTATTCAATTAATTAATATATACACTCCAAATGGAAATCCTGTTGATACCGAAAAATATGACTACAAAAAAAATTGGCTTGATCAATTAATCAAACAACTAAAAACTTTATCTAAAAAAAATTCAAATTTAATTTTAGCTGGTGATTTTAATATAATTCCATCAGCAGAAGATGTTTATAATGTAAAAAGTTTTGAGGATGACGCTTTATACAGGTTGGAAGTCAGAAAAAAATTTAGAGAGATGATAAATCTAGGTTTTAACGATGTTTATAGATATTTTTATGAAGAAAAAGAAGGATATACGTTTTGGGATTATATGAGAGGTGCCTGGCAAAAAAATAATGGCATGAGAATTGATCATTTTTTAGTTTCAAATTCATTAATTGATCAAATTAAGGATATAAACATCAACAAAGATCCTCGTGGGAGAGAAAAACCTTCTGACCACACTCCTATTGAAATTACTTTAGCTTAAAGATTTAATTTTATTGACTAACTCTTCGTTTATATTTCTTGGACCAGTGTCCAATCTATTTTTATGACGTCTTTCACCAGGTAATCTTACTTCGCCCATTGATTTCATCTTCTCAAAAAATTCTTCTGCATGTTTTTGCCAGTTAGTTCCTGAAGTTTTATTTGGACTTATTGCTAATATAAATTCACCACCACTTGGAGGACCACCATCATTATTATCTTTAGCAGCTGTTTCATAACTAAAATTATCACCAACTAAAGCACCCGCTAATAATTCAACCATCATTGCAATTGCAGAACCTTTGTAACCACCGAACGGTAATAATACTCCACCATCAGCAATTTCACCTGGATCAGTTGTTTCTTTTCCATCTTTAGTCAAACCAGTTCCAAGTGGAACTTTATGCCCTTCTCTTTTAGCAACTTGAACTTCCCCCATTGCCATCGATGCAGTTGCCATATCATAAACAACTGGAGTTTTTCCAGTTCTTGGCCAAGCAAATGAAATTGGGTTCGTTCCAAATAATGGTTTTATTGCTCCTGCTGGTGCAACAGCAGGCTTGTAAGACGTACATGCAAAAGCAACTAAACCATCTTCAGCTAACTTTTCTGTTTCAGGCCACATAGCAGCCATATGATGTGAATTGTTTATTGCTAATACGGCAACACCATTTTCTTTTGCAGCTTTAGCTAATTCAGGTAAACCTTTGTTTAAAACAACTGGTGCTAAACAATTATTTCCTTCAACTTTAATTACTGATGGAGATATTTTTTTTACTTGAGGTTTCCCTTTGCCATTTATCTTTCCACTTTTAAGACCGGTGACGTATGCTGGTAATCTAAATAGGCCGTGTGATACAGAACCATCTCTTTCAGCATTTCTGATTAAATCTGATAAAATTGAAGCTGTCTCATCATCACAACCATTTGCCAAAAGCGTTTTTTTGGCTAATTCAAATATTTCATCTAATGTTAATGGAACAGTGCTCATTATTTTGATTTACATTTTTTGCACAAACCAAAAAATTCTAAATTATATTTACTATATTTCATACCGGACTCATCTGAAAAATTAGATAAATATTTTGAAAGTTTTGAATTACTTATTTCAGATACATTTTCACAACTTTCACAAATTGAAAAAGCTGTCGCTTTGGAGATCTGACAGCTAGAATTTTGACAGGCTATAAAAGCATTTCTGCTTTCGATCTTATGAATTTTTCCAATTTCAACTAGTTTATCTAAAGCTCTATAAACTTGTAGTGGTGCTTTAATTCCTTTTTTTTGAACGTTAAAAAGAATTGAATAAGCTTTCATGGGCTCACCTGATTTATCAATTAAGTCAAAAATAATTTTTTGATTTTTTGAAAGATTATGTTCTTTTTGCATCTTCAAATTCTTATCAATAAGTTTTTAGTTTTTCAATTTAATCGATTGTTTAATATTAAGTAAAGACAATATAAATAATACTAAAGCGGCCATGATTATTGATGGCCCAGAAGACGTATTAAATTCTAGCGATGAAAATAGGCCTAACAATACCGACAACAATCCTCCAATTATTGAAAAAAACACCATCTTCTGAGGACTATCAGAAATATTTCTTGCCATAGCAGCTGGTATAATCAACATCCCTGTAATTAGTAATAACCCTACCATCTTAATTGATATAGCTATTACAGCAGCCATAAGGATTGTAAAAATAGCTTTTGCTCTATCAGGGTTTAGCCCCTCTGCTTCTGCTAACTCATAATTTACTGTAGATGCAAACAACGGTTTCCAAATCAGTTTAAGAACTAATAAAATAACTGCTCCACCAGTCCATATAATTAACAAATCATCAGTTGTTACTGCTAATATATCGCCAAATAAAAGTCCCATAATATCAAAACGGATAAAGGTTAAAAAACCAATTACTACTAGTCCTACTGCTAACGATGAGTGAGCTAATAGACCAAGCAAAGCATCACCTGGTAAATTAGTTTTCTTTTGTAACTGAATTAAAATCAATGCAATTAAAGATGATATAATAAATACTGAAAGAGCAATGTTTAATTCAAATGAATAAGCTAAAGTTACACCTAATAGAGCTGAGTGAGCTAATGTATCACCGAAATATGACAATCTTCTCCAAACAACAAAACAACCAAGAGGTCCAGTTACTAAAGCTATACCTAGACCTGCAATTAAAGCTCTTATAAAAAAATCATCAAACATATTAGTTTTTCTTTATTTCACCTTTATCTGAATGAACATGATCATGTTTATGTTCATATACAGAAAGAATTTGTGACGCTTGTTCACCAAATAAGGTTTTATATTCATTGTTTTTAGCAACATCCATTGGTGTACCTGAACAACAAACGTGACCATTTAAACAAACTACATGATCAGTTGCAGTCATGACTGTATGTAAATCGTGAGAAATTAATAAAATTCCACAGTTTAGAGAATCAGAAATTCTTTTTATTAATTCATACAAAGCAATCTCACCAGTGTAATCAACTCCTTGGACTGGTTCATCAAGAACCAATAGTTCTGGTTTTTTTGAAATAGCTCTTGCGATTAAAACTCTTTGAAATTCACCACCAGACAAATTTCCTAAATTTTTATTCTTAAGATGAATAACACCTGTTAACGTAAGCGCCTCATCAATTGCCTCCTCTTTAATATTTTCTGTTAGAAGCATAAAATCGTAAACTCTTAACGGTAAAGTCCAATCAATAGATATTTTTTGAGGAACATATCCGACTTTATTTGTATATTTCTCAACACTTCCTTCTATATTTTTGTAAATTCCTAATGCAATTTTTGCGGTAGTACTTTTTCCTGAGCCATTAGGACCAATGAGGGTAACGATTTTACCTTTTTCAACAGTTAATGAAACACCTTCCACTAACCATTTATCATTTTGTTTAAAACCAGCATTATTTAATTTTACTAATGTACTATTTTCTGAGCTCATATATTGCTTGACTTGTATATGTTATATTATTACATAACGTTATATTATAACAACCAATTAAATTACTTATTATGAAAAATATTAAAAAAATACCACTAATATTCTCAATATTATCAATTCTAACATTCTTTACACCAGCAAACGCTGAAATAAAAGTAGTTGCTTCTATTAAACCAATTCATTCATTAGCCAGTTACTTAATGGATGGTATTGCTAAACCTGATTTAATAGTTGATGGATATGCATCTCCACACGGATTTGCAATGAAACCTTCACATGCAAAAATGCTTCAAAATGCTGACCTAATATTCTGGGTAGGTGAAGATTTAGAGAGTTTTTTAGAAAAACCATTGAGTTCAATTGCAAAGAAAGCAGAAAAAATTGAATTAATGGAAGCTAAAGGTTTGCAAGTATTAAAATTTAGAGAAAGAAATATTTTTGACGAACATGATCATGACAATCACGGACATGATGATGACCACGGTAAAAAAGAAGATGATCATGACCACGATCACGACGATCATGGTAAAAAGGAAGACGATCATGACGATCACGGACATGATGATGACCACGGTAAAAAAGAAGATGATCATGACCACGATCACGACGATCATGGTAAAAAGGAAGACGATCATGAAGACCACGGACATAATGATCATGATGGACATGCTCATGGTGAATTTGATCCACACATTTGGTTGGATCCAATTAATGCAAAAGCTATGTTAAATGAAATGGCAGAACATTTAATTGAAAATGATTCAAAAAATGAAGCTAAATACAAAAGTAATTTAGCTAAAGCTTTACAAGAAATCGATAAACTTACAATTGACGTAATGACAGACTTAAGTAACAGTGTTTCTTCAATTGTATTTCATGATGCTTATCAATATTTTGAGGAAAGATTTAACATTAAAGTATTAGGTGCATTTACTGTTAATACAGATGTAATGCCTGGAGCAGAACAATTAGCTGAAATTAGAGAAATTATCGAGCATGATAAAGTAGCTTGTGTGTTCTCAGAGCCTCAATTTAATCCTGATATTATCAATGCAGTTGCAAAAGATATGAAGATTAAAACTGGTGTTCTGGATCCTCTAGGTGCAACATTAGATCCAGGTAAAGATCTATATTTCAATTTAATTAGAAATATGTCTGCATCTTTCAAAGGTTGTTAATTAAAAATTAGGTTTAATCTGGGAATTTTTTTAAATTCTCGGATTAAAATATAACATTCACTGATATTTTTATAATACAATAAGCATTGTAATTTTTTCTAAGAGGATTTATTTTCTTTATAATTTGATTTTATGAAGGATTTAAATTTATTTAAAAAAAATGGCTTTCTTGTTAAAGAAAATTTAATTTCTCAAACAAAGATAAACAAAATAAATAAAATTGTTAATGAAGTAATTTCAAAAGAGAAAAAGAAAAAAAATGGTAATGGTGCAAATGGAACTCAATCCTATAATAATTACCATTTTGTTTACAATTCAGACTCATCAAGGAATAAAGAAATATTAAGACTAAATAACCCTCAGAATAGGCATAAAATCTTCTATGAATTATCTAGAGATAAAAAGATTATATCCATAGCTAAAAAATTGTTAGGTGGAACAGTTAGATTTCATCTTGGTAAATTAAACTTTAAACTTCCAAATAAGAAAAAAGGAAGTGAAATTGGATGGCACCAAGATTGGGCTTTTTACCCTCATACTAACGATGATTTAATCACAGTTGGTATATATTTAGATGATTGCTATGAGAAAAATGGGCCTCTTAAAATAATAAAAAATTCACACAAAAAGAAATTATACAGCCACCACAGCAAAGATAATTATTTTGTTGGAAAAATAGATACTAAAAAAAATAAAATAGGAACTAAAGATAGTGTTTCTATAACTGGAGCTGCTGGAACAGTTGTTTTTTTTCATTGTAGATCAGTTCATGGGTCTGGACATAATCTTATGAATAACTCAAGACCCTTAATTTTATTTGGTTATAGAGCTTGTGATGCTTGGCCATTAATCAATGATGGAAACCCTCATCCTGAAGTCAATTTAGAAAATTATGATAAAAATATTATTGTAGGGAATAAATCAATAAAACCAAGATTAACTAAAGTTCCAACAATAATCCCACTACCTAAAAAGAAACACTACGTTTCAATCTATGAACTCCAAAAAAATTAAATTACATTAAAGTTCTTTGTAATAAATCTTTAACATAACATTCATATAAATTTTGAATGTTATTTTTAAAAAAATATCTTAAATGGATAAGTACATTTTTAGTATTAACTGGTATTTTACTTACAAATCTTAATATTTATCCACTGAATATATATTTTCATGGAATTGGTGTTGTTGGATGGACAATTTCAGGGTTTTTATTAAAGGATAAGGCTATCTTAACTAATTTTGGATTACAAATTCCACTATTTGTAATTGGTATTTATAAAATTATTTTTTAATGAAAAATATATTATTTGTATGCACTGGTAATTCTGCAAGAAGTATTATAGCTGAGAGTATTGTAAATTACGAATACTCAAACAAATTTAAAGCTTTTAGTGCTGGAAGTAATCCTTCTGGAAAAATCAATGAAGATGTAAAAAATTTTTTAGAGAAAAACAAAAATTACGATCTAAGCAATTATAGTTCTAAAAACTTTGAAGAATTTATAAATAATGAAATAAAAATGGACCACGTATTTACCGTATGCAATAACGCAAATAATGAGATGTGCCCTATCTGGCCTCAAAAGGAACAAATAACACATTGGGATATAGAAGATCCTGTATCTAAACTTCAAAATGCAAATAATGAAGAAAAACAAATAATTATTAGAAGCACATTTAATATTATTAGTAGTAAAATTAAAGATTGGGTAAATGGAAAATAAAAATAGATATTTTCTTTCAGAATTTATTGGAAGTTGTTTTCTAGTAATGATCATAGTTGGATCAGGCTTAATGGCAGAAAATCTGACTAACGATATAGCTGTAATGCTAATAGCCAATACTATAGCAACAGGTGCCGGTTTATTTGTATTAATTACAGTATTTGCTGATGTATCTGGTGCTCATTTTAATCCATTTGTTAGTATTGCAATGACATTTACTGGAAAATTAAAAAAAAGATTACTTCCCTTTTATATTTCTGCTCAAATCTTAGGGTGTATGTTGGGGGTTGCTTTAGCTAACTTCTTTTTTGAACATCAAATATTTGAGCTATCGACAAAATCAAGAGATGGCGTTTATATATTTGTATCAGAAATAGTAGCTACTTTAGGTCTTATAATGATAATTTTTGGTTCAATGAAATCAGGTAAAATTTCTGTAGCTGCTTCAGTTGGTTTATATATTACAGCTGGTTACTGGTTTACTTCATCAACATCATTTGCAAATCCTGCAGTTGCAATAGCTAGAACTTTTACAGAATCATTTACCGGTATAAATTATTTAAATACACCATTTTATATAATGGCTGAATTGATTGGAATGATAATAGCTGTTTATCTAGTAAAAAAAGTTTTTTTAAATAAGTGAATAACCAGAAGATCTTACAGTTCTAATTAATTCTTTTTTATTTTTTAAATTAACAGATTGTCTTAATCTTCTGATATGGACATCAATAGTTCTGCTTTCAACATTCACATTATTTGGCCAAACATTTTCTAAAATTTGATCTCTTGAATAAACTCTCTTAGGATTAGTTAAAAAAAATTCCAACAATCTAAATTCTGTTGGTCCAAGCTTAATTTCTTGTTGATCTCTAAACACTCTTTTTTCAATTCTATCTAAGGTTAGATCTTCATACTCTAAACTGTCAGATACTATATTTGGATTAGATCGTCTTAACACAGCCTTCATTCTTGCCATTAATTCATTAAAGCTGAATGGTTTGGTTAAATAGTCGTCTACACCACTATCTAGACCTTTTATTTTGTCTTCCTCTTCACCTTTAGCGGTTAGCATAATCACTGGTAAACTTTTAAAAATATTATCTTTTCTTATACTTTTACAGATTTCTACCCCTGAAAGATCAGGTAACATCCAATCTAATAATAGTAGATCAGGTTGAAATTTTTTTAATTCTTTTAAACCATCATTGCCATTTAATGATGATGATACAATAAAACCGTTTTTTTCTAGATTATGTTGAACTAATTGAATTATTGAAGGTTCGTCTTCAATAATAAATATCTTACCATTCATTTTTATTGTTGAATAACTTTTCCTTTAGGTCTGCTACCTTTTAAGTATTCACCTTTAATTAAAAAACAAATTGTTTCTGCTATATTAGTTATATGATCTCCAGCTCTTTCAAGATTTTTTGTTGCAAAAATCAAATGAGTTGAAAAATCTAAATTCTTTTTATCTTTTGAGAGAAAATCAATAACACTTTCCATTGCTATATAGGTCAAATCATCAACTTGTTCATCTTTTTCCCATACCTCTTTAGCTTTGTCATAATTTTTATTTACATAACTATCTAGTACATCATTTAATTGTTTAATTACTAAATCTCCTAATCTCTTTAAATTTCCCAATAACTCCTCAGGTAAATCTAATGGTAATGGTTTGACTTTTTTTGCGTTACTTTTAGATAGATCACCTATTCTTTCCAAGTCTTGAGATATTTTTAAAGAACTGATTGTTTCTCTTAAATCAATAGCCATAGGTGCTCTTTTGACTAGTAATGTCATAATCTGAGTATCTATTTTGGATCTGAATTTATTTATTTCTTCATCACTTTTAATAATTTTATCAATTGAGTCTTTATCAACTTTGATTACAGCATCCATAGAGTCAACCATTTGAGACTCGGTTAAACTTCCCATTTTAATTACTGAATCAATTAAGTATCTTAATTCTTCTTCGTATGATTTTACTGTGTGCTCATTACTCATAATTTATCCAAATCTACCTGTAATATAGTCTTGTGTCATTTTATTGTCAGGATTTTTAAAAATTTTCTCTGTTTTACCTACCTCAATTAACTTACCTAGATGGAAAAAGCCTGTTTTTTGTGAAACTCTAACTGCTTGGGCCATTGAGTGTGTTACAATCACAATTGTATATGTTTTTTTAAGTTCATCGATTAATTCTTCAATTTTTGCTGTTGCTATAGGATCTAATGCTGAACAAGGTTCGTCCATTAATATAACTTCAGGATTTACAGAGATTGCTCTTGCTATACAAAGTCGTTGTTGTTGACCCCCAGAAAGTCCTGTACCTGGTTCGTCAAGTCTATCCTTTACTTCTTCCCACAAAGCAGCTTTTTTTAAGCTACTCTCAACAATTTCATCTAACTCACTTTTGGTTTCACCCTTGCCATGAATTTTTGGACCATATGAAATGTTGTCATAAATACTTTTAGGAAATGGATTTGGTTTTTGAAAGACCATTCCTACTCTCTCCCTTAAAGATACTACATCTAAATTTTTGTCATTAATTTCAATACCATCAATTTCAATATTTCCAGTAACTTTACAGATATCAATTACATCGTTCATTCTATTCAGACATCGAATAAAAGTAGATTTTCCACAACCAGATGGACCAATTAAAGCTGTAACCTCTTTTTCATTTAAATCTAAATTAACATCAAACAACGCTTGCTTCTCACCGTAATAAACATTTAAGTTAGTTGATTTAATTTTTACTTCGTTCATTAATTCCATCTTTTCTCGAATTTCTGTCTTAAATATACCGCTAAGAAATTCATTACAATTAAAAAACTTAATAACATCATGATAGTAGCAGATGTTTTCTCTACAAATCCCCTTTCAGCAGACTCAGACCACAAATAAACTTGGACAGGCAGAGAGGCTGAAGGATCTATTGGTGTAGAGGGGATATCAACTACAAATGCAACCATACCAATTAAAATTAATGGAGCTGTTTCTCCTAAAGCTTGTGCTAATCCTATAATTGTTCCTGACAAAGTTCCTGGCAACGCTAAAGGAACAACATGATGAAATACGGATTGAAATTTAGAAGCACCTACGGCTAAAGCTCCTTCTCTAATAGATGGTGGAACAGCTTTTAAGGATGCTCTGCATGGAATAATAATTCTAGGCAATGTCATTAAAGCTAAAGTTATTCCAGCAACTAATGGTGTGGATCTTGGCAATTGGATTGTGGCTAATAATATTTGTAAAGCTAATAAACCATAAACTATTGAGGGAACAGCAGCTAAATTATTGATATTAATTTCTATAAAATCAGTAATCTTATTTTTGGGAGCAAATTCCTCTAAATAAATTGAAGCTAACACTGCAACAGGAAAAGCTAATAATAAACAGATAATTATACTGTAAAAAGATCCAACTAAAGCACCACCAATACCAGCAAGTTCAGGATCACGAGAATCTCCATTTTTAAAAAAATAATTATTAAAATTCTTAATAATTTTTTTATTTTCAACTAACGTATCATAAATAACTAATTGGAAATCAGATATTCTTCTTCTGTCTTCTGGTAAATCTCTTGGATAATTTCCTTTATGTAACTGATCAATATCATCTGATGCTGTAATCTCTACATTGAATGTTTTTCCAATTAAATTATTATTTTCTAAAAAAGCTCTTTTAATTTCAATCTCAGCATCTGTTGTGAATAAGTCAATCAATTGATTTTCTTGATCTAAATCCTTAGCAGGATAAACTTTTAACAAACTCTCAATAGTAACATCATAAAAATCAGCATCTAAAATCTCATTCTCTGTAGCTCCATTTTGAATTTCTAAAAGTTCTTGATCAAAAAAAACTTCAACATTTATTGCAGTTTTCATGAATGCAGAACTTCCTTTTGAAAAAATATTGTGAACCAAAATAATAACAAACAACAATGCTACAAAAATTGATGCTAGACCATAAAATCTAAATCTTTTTTCAGCATTATGTCTTTTTTTTAATCTTTGTTCTTTAGTCATATTTCTCTCGATATTTTTTAACAGCTCTTTGTGCTATATAATTAAGAACAAGGGTTGCTATGAACAAAGTTAATCCTAAAGCAAAAGCAGATTGAGTTTTTGGACTATCAAACTCTTGGTCACCAACTAAAATCATTACAATCTGAGTGGTTATAGTTGTTGTGGATTCTAATGGATTAATAGTTAGATTTGCTGCAAGACCAGCTGCCATAACAACAATCATTGTTTCACCAATTGCTCTTGATACTGCAAGTAAAACTGAGCCAATGATACCTGGCAATGCAGCGGGTATAACAACTTTTTTTATCGTTTCTGACTTTGTTGCACCTATTGCATAAGAACCATCTCTTAAAGATTGTGGCACCGAATTAATAACATCATCAGACAACGATGAAACGTAAGGAATAATCATAATACCCATTATTAATCCCGCTGCGAGAGCACTTTCAGATGATACGGTTAATCCTAAATTTTCACCAATTTGTCTAAAAAAAGGACCAACTGTTAGGGCTGCAAAAAATCCATAAACAACTGTTGGAATACCAGCTAAGATTTCAATTATAGGTTTTGATATTCTCCTTATTTTTAGTGAAGCGTATTCTGCCATATAAATTCCAGAAAATAACCCAATTGGAACTGCAACTAACATGGCAATTAAAGCAATAAATGAGGTTCCTGCAATCAATGGAATAAATCCAAATGCATCTTTAAGCTCTTCGTATTCAGCTGCTGTGATTGCAGAGGCATCACTAACAAAAGCTCTCTGAGGACTCCAATTAGTCCCAAATAAATAATCGAAAATGTTTATCACTGAGAAAAACTTTATACTTTCAAATAAAAGTGAAAAAATTATTCCTAAAGTGGTTAAAATTGCAATTAGAGATGAAGCAAATAATAATCCTTTTAAAATTTTTTCAACATCATCTCTTGCTTTATTGTTATTTTTAATTTTTTTTAACGAATAAATTACTGAAGCAATGACAATAGTAAAAATTAATACTATTTTTGAATTAGTAAAAATATTAATAAATTTTGCATATGAAATTGCACTTTCTTTTAAAATAATATCTATATCTCCAAAAAAAGTACCAGCATAAATAGCTTTAATTTTTTCATAAACTAAATTTGCTTCATTCTTATCATTAAAAATAGCTCCCTTATTTGCAGCAGTTTCAATAATTATTGATTTAATAATTACTGGTTCGAATAATGTCCAGATAACCAAGAACACTAAAGAAGGTATCGAACACCATAATACCAGGTAGTATCCATAAAATTTTGGAAGTGCGTTTAATTTAATATTTTTGTTTATTGAGATACTTTTAGTTTTTGATTTACCGTAAAAAAATAAAGATAATGAAAATATTAATATTAAGAATATTAAGACGAAGTTCATTCGAAATGATGTTTATCTTCTAAATGTTACAGTTTTGTTACAAATTAAATTCTAGATTGAATAAAAAAAAGGCCAGATAAACTGGCCTTTTTTTGAAAATAAGATTTTAATTAATTAATACTTATTGTGTTTAAATCTAATGCTGCAGTTCGAGTAACTTTGTACTTGTCAGATGCTAAAGGAACTAATCCAATTTTTCCCAAGTATCCTCTGTTACCCATAGCTTTTTTAGAAGTAAACTCTTTTAAGTATTCCTCAATACCAGGAACAACACCAATATGTGCTTTTTTAACGTAAAAGAATAATGGTCTTGCAATTGGGTATGAGTAATCTTGAATACCTTCCAGAGATGGTTGTACACCTTCAATAGAAGCTGCTTTTACCTTATCTTTATTTGCCACAAGGTAACTGTAACCAAAGAAACCATAAGCATCAGGGTTTGATGTTAATTTTTGTACAATAAGAGTGTCATTTTCACCAGCCTCAACTGCATAACCATCTTCTCTCATTTTTGCACATTCTTTTTTAGCTTTATCACCAAATAAAGATTTTGCTGTTTTAGAGCAACCTTTACCCATCACTAATGAATTCCAAGCATCTCTCGTTCCTGAAGTTGGGGGTGCAATTAAAATTTCAATTTTTTTGTTAGGAAGACTTGCATCAATATCACTCCATTTTTTATAAGGATTTTCAACAAGTTTACCATCAACATCAACTTTAGCTGCTAATGCTCTCCATAATTGTTCTTTTGAAAAATTAGCATCTGGTGCACTTACTGCATGAGCGAAAGAAATACCATCATTACCTACTACAATTTCAATAATTTCAGATACACCATTTTTTTCACATAATGCTTTTTCTTTTGGTTTAATTGCTCTTGATGCATTTGTTACATCTGGGTGGTTAACACCTACACCAGCACAGAACAATTTCATTCCACCACCAGTACCTGTACTTTCGATTACAGGGGTTTTAAACTTCCCACTTTTACCGAATTTTTCTGCAACCACTGTTGCGTAAGGATATACAGTCGAAGATCCTACAATTTTGATTTGATCTCTTGAGTAACTAGTTGTTGTAAAACTAAGTACTAAAAGAAATCCAAATATTACACTTATTACTTTTTTCATAATTCTCCTTTTTAGATTCATAATGAGAACTAAATAGATTTGATTCTTAAATAATTTATTAAAGGAAGGTTAAACTTTTGTTACAACCACTAACTTTTTAGTTGTATTATAGTGATTTGAATTTGATATCTATTGTTGTTCCTTGATTTTCTACACTATTAATATCCATTTCAGCTCTATGTTGTGAAACTAAATGTTTAACAATAGCTAAACCAAGCCCAGTTCCTCCAACACTACGACTTTTGCTAGGATCAACTGTAAAAAATCTCTCTGTGATTCTATGCAAAGATTCTTTTGGTATACCTATTCCCTGATCTGCTATTGAAACAATATTAAGTTCACCATCTTTTTTTGCTGAAATTGTAATTTCTTTATTTTTGTCACTATATTTAATTGAGTTATCAATAAGGTTTGTAAAAATTTCAATTAATTTATCTCTGTCACCAATTATTTTAAAATTTTCAATTTTATTAAATTTAATTTTAATATTATTTTTACTAATTATTTTTTCGTATGTTTTAATTACATAATCTAACAATTCTATTAAATCTATCTCATGAGTTGGCCTTATGTGCTCTTGCAGTTCAATTTTTGATAATGACAATAAATCTCTAATCAAATTTTCCATTCTTTCTGATTGAGATATCATTACTGGTAGCAAATTATTTATTTCTGAATTTTTTTTTAATTCTGAATTGTCATCAAAGGTCTCAAGGCCCATTTTAATTGACTGTAATGGTGTTCTAAGTTCATGAGAAACATTAGCAACAAAATCAGATTTCAATTGTTGAAATTTGTGAAACTCAGTTAAATCTCTCATTAGCAGCACGCATGATTGTTCATCAAAAAAAATGTTATTGTGATCTAAATAAGCAGTTATATTTAATCTTTGAGTTGCTTGATTTCTGATTTCAATTTCTAAATCTGTAACATTTGTGCCTTGAAAAGCTTTATCAATAGAATTTAGAAGATCTGGATTACGTAAAAAGCCACTAATATTTTCATTTAGCTTTATTTGAAAAAGTTTATTTGAGGAATTGTTGCTAAAAATAATTTTTTTACTTTTATCTAATATGATTACTGCTTCTGGAATATAATTTAGTAAATCATACAAATTATTTCTGTAATCTTTGCTTTCAACAATTTTAACTGTTTCTTTTTCAGAGTTTTCTTCAGTATTAATTCCAAACACTCTTTCTTTTTTTAAGAGAAAGAAAGTTAATAATCCAATTATTATTAATAAAATTATTGTTAACAAGTCCACTACTTTACTCTGCCATAAACATCTTGATATCTAACAATATCAGTTTCTTTTAATATTGATCCTACTTGGGCTTCCATAATTTTAACTGGTTTTTTCCCAGAGTTTTGAACTCTGTGAATAGCCTCTAAAGGTATAAATATATGTTCACCAGGTTTTTTAATAATTGTCTCTTTATTTAAAGTTATTTTAGCATTTCCTTGTGTTACTAACCAATGTTCAGCTCTATGATGATGTTTTTGTAAACTTAAAATGCCTTTTGGTTTTACATAAAGTTCTTTAATTAAAAATTCTTTGCCTTCGAATAGGTTTGTGTATCTACCCCATGGTCTGTAATAAACATTTTTCTTCTTAATATATTTGTTTTTATTTTTGTCATACATTTTTAAAATCTCTTTCCAACTTCCAAGATCTGACCAAGGTATATCTAATTTAATTGCATTAATTTGCTTTGTTTTTTCAAGGATTGCATAATCAAAAGATTTAGCGGTTGCTTTTATAAATGAGGCTTTAAATAAATGATAAGTATTTGATTTATATTTTGCCTTATTAACTGCTGTTACACAATTTCTATATATAGTTGGGTTATATTTTTTAAAGTTATTGATGATTGAATCTTTTCTAAGATAAAACATTCCTGAGTTCCAATATCCACTTTTTCGAATGATTTCTTTTGCTTTTGCTTCTTTAGGTTTTTCAATAAATCTAGTTACTTTATTAATGTTACCTTTAATTTTTTTAGTTAAGAAATAACCATAATCACTTGTTGGAGATTTTGGTTTAATACCAAATACAAAAATATTATTTTCATTAAGATTAGATTTATTTTTATTGATGGCCTTATTAAATATATTCATTTTCTCAATCAAATGATCAGCTGTAAAAAACATTAATGGCTGATTATCAGGAATATCTTTTATTAAAGCTGTGCTTAAGATAGCTGGAGCCGTATTTCTTTTAGCTGGCTCAACAACAATTTTGTATTTATTGATTTTATTTTTTCTTAAATGTTGTTTAACTTTACTTAGATATTTTTTGTTTGTACTTATAATTGGTGCATCATAAATGGATGCTTTTGTTCTCTCTAAGGTTTTTCCAAGTAAAGTCCAATCACCAAAATCAATAAATTGTTTTGCTTGATGATTTTTAGAATTTGGCCAAAGACGAGTACCAGCACCACCACATAAAATAACTGGTCTTATTTTCATTAAATCTCTGAGTAGTCTTTAACTTCCTTTTTCTTACCTGGATGAGTTGGAGCACCTAAGTATGCTGGTCCAACTGTTTGAGCATATTTCCATAAAGTTCCCGATCCAAAGTCAGATTTTTTAGCTTTCCATTTTCTTCTTCTTGAGGCTAATTCTTTTTTAGAAAGTCTTACATTGATAGTTCCTTTTTTGGCATCAATATCAATGATATCTCCGTTCTTTAATAGTCCTATAGGACCCCCTAGAGCGGCCTCAGGGCCCACGTGACCAACACAAAAGCCTCTTGTAGCACCAGAGAACCTTCCATCAGTAATAAGGGCTACTTTCTCCCCTTTTCCCTGACCGTAAATTGCACCAGTTGTAGATAACATTTCTCTCATACCTGGACCTCCAACTGGTCCTTCGTATCTAATAATAATTACATCCCCATCATTATACTTTCTGCTTTGAACGGCTTTCATAGCGCTTTCTTCATTATCAAAGCATCTTGCTTTTCCTGTAAATTGTAATTTTTTAAGTCCTGCAACTTTAACAATTGCTCCTTCTGGAGCTAAGTTTCCTTTTAAGCCAACTACACCACCTGTTGGTGATAATGGATCTTTGTAAGATCTCATTACTTTTTGTTTAGGATTGAATTTAATATTTTTTAAATTTTCTTTCATGGTTTTGCCTGTAACAGTCATACAGTCTCCATGAATATATCCACCTTCGTATAATGTTTTTAGTAACATTGGTACACCACCTGCTAACCACATATCTTTTGCAACGTATTTCCCCCCAGGTTTTAAATCAGCAAGATAAGGTGTTCTTTTAAATATTTTAGCAACATCCATTAAATCAAATTTAATTCCTGCTTCATTAGCGATAGCTGGTAAATGAAGACCTGCATTTGTAGATCCACCAGTTGCAGCAACAATTGTTGCAGCATTTTCTAAGGCTTTTCTTGTCACAATATCTCTTGGTTTAATTTTTTTCTGTAAAAGGTTCATAACCATTTTACCACTTTCTTTTGCATATTTATCTCTTTCCTCATAAGGAGCAGGCGTTCCTGCTGAATAAGGTAATGCTAAACCAATTGCTTCTGATACACATGCCATTGTGTTAGCGGTAAACTGACCACCACAAGCACCTGCACTTGGACAAGCAACTAATTCTAATTTTCTAAGTTCTGCTGCAGACATTTGACCTGATGAGTGTTTTCCAACTGCTTCAAATACATCTACTACTGTTACATCTTTTCCTTTGTAAGTTCCTGGAAGAATAGATCCACCATAAATAAATACACTTGGCACATTAAGTCTAACCATTGACATCATTAAACCTGGTAAAGATTTATCACAACCAGCAATACCAACTAATGCATCATAACAATGTCCTCTAACAGTAAGTTCAGCAGAGTCTGCGATAACTTCTCTTGAAATTAAGGAAGATTTCATTCCTTCATGACCCATAGCAATTCCATCTGTAACAGTGATTGTACAAAATTCTCTTGGTGTTCCACCATTTGCTCTAACACCTTTTTTTACAGATTGTGCTTGTCTCATTAAAGCAATGTTGCAAGGTGCTGCTTCATTCCAAGTTGAAACTACTCCAACAAAGGGCTTTGCTACATCTTTTTCAGTTTCACCCATTGCATAGTAAAAAGATCTATGCGGTGCTCTATCTGGCCCTAATGATGTATGTCTACTTGGAAGTTTCTTTTTATTAAATTTTGCCATTATATACCCTTTATTGTTACTGATATTTTTTCAATATCATTCTTTAAATTATTATAATTAGTTTTTTCTTGTTCAACAATCTCTTTTGGAGCACGGTCTACAAAACTTTTATTCTCTAATCTTTGAGATATTTTATTCATTTCTTGTTCTAATCTACTTTGTTTATTTGTTAAGTTTTCTTTGATTAATTTTAAATCTACATCTTTATCAAAATAAATTTTGAATAAGTCACCTGAAACAACCATTGTTGCAGCAGGTTTTTCTAAATCATCATCAAGTATACTGTTTATTCTTCCAAGTTTTTTTAAGATAACTTCATTCTTATTAATAAATTCTTTTTGATTGTCATTAATACCTTTAACTGAAACATCAATAAATGAACCTGGGCTAACATTTAGCTCATTTTTAAAGGATCTAAGCTCTGAAATTATATTGATGATGTTTTCTACCTGCTCAGTGCTATTATCTTTATTAACTTCTCCTGTTATCCAATTTTTATGCATTAAATAATCGCTACCATTTTTATCAAATTGGTCTTTGAGCCATATTTCCTCTGTTACAAACGGAATAAATGGATGAAGTAAGATTAATATTTGTTTGAATACATAAGATGATACTTTTTTAACCTCTGCTTTTGCATCATTATCATCTGAAAACAGAATAGTTTTGGATAACTCCAGATACCAATCACAATATGAGTGCCAAGCAAACTGATAAGCGTTTTTTGCAGCTTCATCAAATCTATAATCCTCAAGATTTTTTTGAATTTTATTCTTTGCCTCTATTAGCTCTGAATATATCCACTTATTAATATTTACGTTTAAATTAGGTAAATCATCAATATCTTTAAAATCACATTCGTTTGTTATTAAAAAGTTATTAGCATTCCACAATTTATTTAGAAAATTTCTATAACCTTTAACTCTATCTTCTGACAATTTTACATCTGTTCCTGGTGAAGCCATTGAAAGTAAGGTAAATCTCAATGCATCAGCACTGTATTTTTCTATTAAATCTAAAGGGTCAATTACGTTTCCTTTTGATTTAGACATTTTCTGTCCTTTTTCATCCCTTACAAGTGCGTGAACATATATATCTTTAAACGGTTCTTTATCTAAAAACTCTGTTCCAAACATTATCATTCTAGCAACCCAGAAAAAGATAATATCAAAACCAGTTACTAATACTGAAGTTGGATAAAATTTCTTTAAATAATCATCATCTTCTGGCCACCCTAAAGTTGCAAAAGGCCATAAACCAGAAGAAAACCAAGTATCCAGCACATCAGGATCTCTATTTAGTTCTACTTCTTTTTTATAAAATTCTTTTGCTTGTGATTTTGCTTCTTCCTCATTTATAGCAACAAAAATTTTATTATCGGGTCCGTACCATGCTGGTATTTGGTGTCCCCACCATAACTGTCTAGAAATACACCAAGGCTCAATATTATTCATCCATTGAAAATATGTTTTTGACCAATTTTCAGGAAAGAAATTTGTTTTTTTTGAATTCACAACTTCTTTTGCTTTTACAGATAATTTGCCAGCATCAGCAAACCATTGCTCTGTAAGAAAAGGTTCAATTATAGAATTAGATCTATCTCCATATGGAACTTTATTTTTAATATTTTCCTCTTTTACAAAAAATTCTTTTTCTTTAAGTTCTTTTAAAATTCTTTTTCTAGCTTCAAATCTATCAAGACCTATATAACTCTCAGGAGCATTTTCATTTATCTTACCTTCTTCAGTAAAAATATTTATGATTTCAAGATTATTTCTTTGGCCAACATCATAATCATTAAAGTCATGTGCAGGAGTTATTTTTAATGCACCTGTACCCTGTTCAGGATCAGCATAATCATCTTCTATAATTTTTATTTTTCTAAGAACAATTGGAATAGTTACTGTTTTACCAACGAATGATTTAAACTTCTCATCTCTTGGATTAACAGCTATAGCAGTGTCACCTAGCATTGTTTCAGGTCTTGTGGTTGCTATAGTTATAAATTCACTGGTTCCATCTATAGGATATTTAATGTAGTAAATTTTTGAATTTACTTCTCTTTGATCTACCTCTAAATCTGAAATAGCTGTCTTAAGAACAGTGTCCCAGTTTACTAATTTCTTATCCTTGTAAATTAAACCTTTATTATAAAGTTCTACAAAAACCTTAATAACTGATTTAGATAAGTTTTCATCCATTGTGAATGCATTTCTTGACCAGTCACAAGAACAACCAAGTTTTTTTAATTGATTAATTATTATGTCACCATATTGCTCTTTCCATTCCCAAACCTTTTCAATAAACTTATCTCTACCTATATCATTCTTATCTATCTTTTCAGAAGTGAGTTTTTTCTCTACTAAAGCTTGTGTTGCAATACCAGCATGGTCAGTTCCTGGTTGCCATAAAGTTTCATAATTATTCATTCGGTGATAACGAACTAATAAATCCTGAATAGAATTATTTAAAGCATGTCCCATATGAAGACTTCCAGTTACATTTGGTGGAGGAATTACTATTGAAAATTTTTTAGAATTTTCTTTTGGTTTAAATAATTCGTTTTTTTCCCAATATGAATAAATCTTATTTTCAACTTCAGAATGGATATATTTATCGTTACTCATTGATTTTAAAGTTTATAATTTAATAATCTTATTTAACAATAATCAATTTGGATCGTTATTTAATAGACTAATATAAAAAATTTAATATAAAAAGGCCTGATGCTATTCGTCTAAAACAAGAAGGCAACGTGGCGGAATGGTTACGCAGAGGATTGCAAATCCTTGTATCCCGGTTCGATTCCGGGCGTTGCCTCCAAAAAAAATCTTGTTTTAGTTTTAAAAAAAAGTAAGTTGTGATTTTTACATTCCTCGGTAGCTCAGTTGGTAGAGCAGTTGACTGTTAATCAATTGGTCGCAGGTTCGAGTCCTGCCCGAGGAGCCAAAAAAAACAATCTAGAAATATTTAATAATACACAAATAACCAAAGGGGTCTCATTTTGGTTATTACTAAACTGCTTTAGAAATATTTGATCCTGAAATTAGAAGTGTTTTGTTAAATTTTAATTTTTGATCAGCATTAAGTTCTGAATAAACTTTTGCTAAAAAATTATAATTAACATTCATATGTCCTTCTTGAGATTTTTCTAAATTAACTAAATATTCTGAAAAATCTTCAAAGAAATAATTTATCGGCACTTTTAAATAATTTGAAAGTTGAAGTAATCTAATTGAACTTACTCCATTAGTTCCTTTTTCGTATTTTTGAATTTGTTGAAATGTTACGTTAATTGCTTTTGCTACTTTTGTTTGAGTTAACCCTAAAGCCAATCTTCTTAACTTAAGTTTGTTCCCTAAGTGTTTGTTGAAATTATCTTCCATTAAGACCCCTCTTAATTAAATTTTAAAAACCTATTGAACAAATTTATTTCAACTACTGCAATAGAAAAATTTATTTATTTTTTTAAAAAAACCTTAAAAACTAAAAACCTGTCAAGCAATTGTTAAGATTAGAATGTATATAAATTTTACAAGATTTGGCTTAAGAAAAGCTTAGTACGATCACTCTTTGGATTAGCAAAAAACTCTTTTGTGTCTGCTTTTTCTACTATCATACCTTCATCCATAAAGATCATTTTATCTGCAACTTCCTTAGCAAAGCCCATCTCATGTGTAACAACGATCATCGTCATACCTTGGTTAGCTAAATCAACCATTACATCAAGAACTTCCTTAATCATCTCAGGGTCAAGGGCTGATGTTGGTTCATCAAACAACATAATCTTTGGTTCCATACATAAAGCTCTCGCAATTGCGACCCGTTGTTGCTGTCCACCAGATAACTGACCTGGAAATTTTTGAGCTTGATCAAGAATTTGAACTCTTTCTAAATGTTTTAGTGCCAATTCTTCAGCTTCTTTTTTTGGCATTTTCTTTACCCAAATAGGAGCAAGTGTGCAGTTATCTACAATTGATAAATGTGGAAATAAATTAAATTGTTGGAAAACCATTCCAACTTCAGCTCTAATTTGTTCAATATTTTTTGTATCCTCTGTTAAAGTATTGCCATCAACAATGATATCTCCTTGCTGGTGCTCTTCTAATCTGTTTATGCATCTAATTAATGTAGATTTACCAGATCCAGATGGACCACAAACTACAATTTTTTCTTTTGGTTTAACTTCTAAATTTATGTCTTTTAATACTTGAAAATCTCCAAACCATTTATTTACATTTTTAATTTGAATAATACTGTCAGACATAATTATCGTTCTGTTTTATATTTTTGTTCTAAATTATAGCTATACTTACTCATTGCATAACAAATAATCCAGAAAATTATTGCTGCAAATACATAGCCTTCCATTGCAAATCCTAACCATTCTGGATTAGTTTTTGCTAAATTTAACATTCCAACTATTTCTAATAAACCAACTACAAATATCAAAGGTGTATCTTTAACTAACGCTAAGAAAGTATTAGCAATACCTGGGATTACTAATTTAAGTGCTTGAGGTAAAATTACAAATATATGCATCTTCCAATACCCCATACCTAATGATTTTGCAGCTTCGTATTGACCTCGTGGTAACGCTTGCAAGCCCCCTCTTATTACTTCTGCAACATATGCAGCTTCAAATAATGAAATTGCAATAATTGCTCTAACTAATTTATCTATGAAAAAATCTTCCGGTAAAAACATTGGAAACATTACAGCTGACATAAATAGAACTGTAATTAATGGTACCCCTCTCCAGAACTCAATAAATCCTACAGATATATATCTAATCAAAGGTAAATCAGATCTTCTACCAAGAGCGAAAGCCATCCCTATAGGAAAGCAGAAAATCAAACAGAAGAAAGAAATAATGAATGTTAGAGACAATCCGCCCCAAGCTCCAGTTTCAACCCAGTTTAAACCATCAAGTTTACCAAGCTCGATTATCTCTTCATAAAAAACAAAGTACTTAAGAACTATATAGATTGTTAATGGTACAATTAAAAAATAATAGAATTTAAATCTACTTGGAATTAAAAATCCAAGAATAATTGAAATAACTGCAGCAATTATACCGTAAGAGAAATCAAAAAATACTGGACCACCTGATATAAAAAAGAAAATAAATAAGAATGCGATAAAAGGATAAATAACTACATAGTACAAAGTTAAATACTTTTTAAATTTCTCTTTAGCAAAATATCCAACTGATCCAAGTAACGCTAAGGAAATAAAAGATAAATTTATTCTCCATTGTTCAGCATTTGGATACATTCCATACATAAATCTATTAAACCAAACTTTGATATATGTCCAACATGCACCGGTTCCAGTACAAACATCTTTACTATCTCCTGCAAAGCTAGCATCAACAAAGAACCAACTTAGAATTGGCGGTGTTGCTTTAATGATTACAAAAATAATTAATAATGAAAGAACAGAATTAAAACTATTGGTATTAATATGTTTGTTTAAACTATCTAAAAATTTATAACCGCTATGTTCAATCCTAATAAAATGAAGACCTATAAATCCAATCACTAAAGGGATCACAAAACTTAACAAGGTTGGTAGGAAACCCGTGATGTTAACATTAAAAAAAGAATTCAAAAATACATCTAAAACACTAATAAAAAACAACAAAGAACCTAAATACAAAAATGTATTTAAATTTTCTTTATCAGGTCTTAAAAAATTAATTTTTGACATTTATTTTTCCTTAATAGCAATTTTTTTATTATACCAATTCATCAATATAGAAATTGATATACTCAAACTTAAGTAAGTAAGCATTGTAATAGAAACGATCTCAATTGCCTTACCAGTTTGCATTAATGCAGTACCTGCAAATACTAAAACTAAATCAGGGTAAGCAATTGCAGCTGCTAATGATGAATTTTTAGTTAAATTTAAATATTGGTTAGTAGTTGGTGGGATAATAATTCTTAAAGCTTGAGGCATCACTACTAATTTTAAAACTTGATTTGGATTTAAACCTATAGATGCAGCAGCTTCTTTTTGTCCTTTTCCAACACCTTGAATTCCAGCTCTTACACACTCTGCAATAAAAGTTGCTGTGTATAGTGCTAAAGATAGAGTTAATGCTATTAATTCAGGAGGTAAGCTTACACCTCCTTCATAAATAAATGATGTGGTTGCAAGTTGTTTTAATTTTGGAATTTCAAACGATAGACTTACCCCACCAATAACAAAACTTAATAAAGGTAATATAAAAATTAATCCTATAGATATCCATAAAACTGGTAACTGTTTACCTTGAGTTTCTTGAACTTTTCTTGCATGAATTCTTATAACTACAATAGCAATTATAGCTGCAACTATTGAGTAAAAGAAAACATTAAAGTTTTCCCAAACAAAAGCAGGAACATACAGGCCTTTAATAGTTAAAAAGAAAACACCAAACATTGCATCAGCATCTTGAGGTAGTGGCAATGCTCTTAAAGCTGCAAAATACCAAAAAAATATTTGTAAAAGTAATGGAATATTTCTAAAAAATTCTACATAAAAAGCTGCAAATTTATTAATAAGGTAGTTTGGAGAAAGTCTAGCAACACCAACAATTACTCCAAGTATTGTTGCAAATATAATCCCAATTACAGAAACTAAAATAGTATTTAATAATCCAACTAAGTAAGCTCTAAAATAAGAATGTGATCCGTCATATTCAATTAAAGAAAATTGAACATCAAATGAAGACTCTTGAGATAAAAAACCATATCCAAAATCAATACCTCTATTTTCCATATTGACTTGAGCGTTATAACTAAAGAAACCAAAAACTAGTATGACTGCTAAAACTGTAACTAACTGGGGAACTATTTTTTGTAATTTGAAGTTCATTTAAGAGCTTATAAAAAAAAGGGCTAGAAAAATCTAGCCCTTTTTAATTAGTTAAATATGCAATTATCTTGCAGGTGGTACGTAAAGAATTCCACCTTTAGTCCATAATTCATTTGGACCTCTGTCTGGTAAAATTCCAGTGTCAGCTATATTTCTTTTGTAGCTTTCACCATAGTTACCAACTTGCTTGATAATTCTTAAGCTCCACTCATTGTCTAAACCAAAAGCAGCACCTAATTCACCTTCAGCACCAACTAATCTTTTTACAGCTGGGTTGTCTGAAGTTTTCATAGAATCTGCATTAGCTGAAGTAATTCCATACTCCTCAGCTTCGATCATAGCATTTAAAGACCATCTAACGATATCTTCCCATACTGAGTCACCTTGTCTAACAACTGGTCCTAAAGGCTCTTTAGAAACAGTTTCAGGTAATACAATGTGATCATCTGGGTTAGTCATTTTAGTTCTTTGTGCAGCAAGACCTGATTTATCAGTAGTGTAAGTATCACATCTACCAGCATCATAAGCAGCTACAACTTCGTCAGCTTTTTCAAAAGCAACTGGCTCATAAGAAATTCCTTTAGAGTTAAAGAAGTCTCTCATATTTAACTCAGTTGTTGTACCAATGTTTGTACAAGCTGAGATACCATTTTTGAATTGGCTTGTTGAAGTAATACCAGAACTTTTTCTAACCATGAAACCTTGACCATCGTAGAAGTTTACTCCAACGAAAGTTAGTCCGATATCAGCATCTCTAGAAAGAGTCCAAGTTGTGTTTCTTGATAAGATATCAATCTCACCAGAAGTTAAAGCTGTAAATCTTTCTTTCGCACTTAATGGTGTAAACTTAACTTTGTTTGCATCACCTAGTACTGCAGCAGCTACCGCTCTACATACATCAACGTCAATACCAGTCCAATTTCCTGCTGCATCAGCATTAGAAAATCCTGGAAGACCTTGAGATACTCCACATCTTACAAAACCCTTCTTCTGAGTGTTTTTAAGTGTTTTAGATTTTTTAGCAGCCATAGTTTCTGTTGTAAAAGTAAACAACACTGCAACCATTGCTACTAAAGAAGTTAATTGTTTTAAGTATTTAAACATTATTCTTCCTTTTAGTTATTATTATTTGTTAACAAATAATTCAAAACTAAGTTTTGAATTCGCAGGATTAAAACATTTTAGAAAAACTACTTCAAGAAGAAATTATGGTCAAAAGACCAAGAAATGGCGCGCCCTGAAGGATTCGAACCTACGACCCTCGGTTTAGAAAACCGATGCTCTATCCAGCTGAGCTAAGGGCGCAATATTTGAAATACATATATATTACAAATTTAATATTTAAACAGAAATTTTTTAGCTATCAATAATAAAGATAATAATTCAATACGGCCGATAATCATAAAGAAAATAAGAATATATTTAGTAATAAAATGTAAATTTTGAAAATCAAAATCACCCATTCCATAAGCTGAAGAATTAACAGTATTCATTAATGTTAATACTGCCAGTTTAAATGAATATTCAAAATTGATTTCACTCAAAGATAAAAAAATTGTTAATGAAAAAAGTGAGATTATAAAAATAACAATTGTAAGAAAATATTTGTTTATATCTTGAGTTGCAAAGTTAATTTTAGAAAATACTAGCTTATTCATAAATACATTTTTTGGTCTACTAAAAGAAAGTATTTGATTTAAAGAATATTTTGTTAATGAGTAAATTTTTAAAAATCTTAATCCTGAACTTGTAGAAATAAATGAACCTCCAATTATAACCAAAAGTAAATACAAAAATTGAAGATTAGTTTGTTCAACATTCAATGAAATTCCTATATTTGAAATACTACTTACTAAAGATAAAAAACTATAAGAAAAGGTGTTATCGTAACTAAAAAATATAAAAAAAATCCCAACTGTTATTACAAAGTATAAAAATAGATGAATATCCTCATGAAAAAAATTAATATTTTTTCTTAAAAAGATTAAATTATATATAAAGAAAATACTGAAGAAAGAAACTAGCATTAATAATGAAAAAATTATTATCTGTGAATTTTGAGTTAGTATTGTTGAGAGATCATTTACTGGTAAAAAACCACCTGATGAAATAATAGTCATTGATAAATTTAATGAATTAAAAGATCTAATTCCAAATAAATTAAAAATTATAAAAATAGATAATGTTAAGCTTGAATATAAAATAAATATTTTAATTGTTTGTTTTAAAATTTCGGTTGTATTAAATGATAAAAAATTTGTAAGAGATTTTTTTAAGTTTTCATCATAAATATCAATCAAAAAAATTATAGAAAATAAAAAGTATAATCCACCTATCCATTGAATAGATGATCTCCATATTATTAAACCCTGATCAATATGCTTTATATTTTCAAATATTGTAAAACCGGTTGATGTAAAGCCAGACACTGCTTCAAATAAAGCGTTTAAAAAAGTTAAATTATAAATACTAAAATAAAATGGAATAGATAATACCATTGGCATAATAAAATATCCCAAAAGCACTGTTAATATTTTTTCAAATATTGTGGGTTTTTTTTCTGAAGTGTCTATTTTGTAGAACAAAAAACTAATTAAACCAGAGATTACTAAACTAAAGTAATATGTATTTAAGTTTAAGTATAAATTGAAATAATAAGAGTAAATAATATTTAAAAATGAAAAAACTGAAATCAATAGAAAGAAAAAACTTAAATATTTTACCCGAAGTATTGGCATTTAATTAAATTGAGCTAATTCTAAAAATATTTTCAACAACTGAGATTGAGTCTTTTTTTGCTAAAAAAACAACTTTATCATCTTTTTGAAATACAAAGTCTGATCTAGGTATAATTACTTTATCGTCTCTAAGAATAGCGCCAATTCGAATTTCTTCAGGAAGATTAGAATTTTTTAACTCTTTATTAATTAATTCAGATGTCTCAATTATCTCAGCCTCTATCACCTCATATTCGCCATTCATAATTGTATAAGCTGTTTCAATTGTTCCTTTATGTATATGTTTTAAAATACTCGAAACAGTATTCATTCTAGGGTCAATCAAGTCATCAATTTTTAATGAATTCTGCAATAAAGAATAGTTTGGTTTATTGATTAAAGCCATCGTTCGTTTGTCATCAATTTCTTTTTCATCCTTTGCAAATTTTTCAACCAAAACACTTACCATTAAGTTATCCTCATCATCGTTTGTAAGAGCTAAAACAGTCTCTGCTTCCTCTAGATTTGCCTCAGCTAAAACTTCTTCATCTAACGCATCTCCATTAATTACTATTGTATTGTTTAGTTCACTTGCAAGAAATTCAGCTCTATCTTTATTTTTTTCAATAATTTTTACTCTTGCAGCGTCTAAATTTTCTTCAATATTTTTAGCTAAATTAAAACCAATATTACCTCCACCAACTATAAGAATTTTTTTAGAAACTTTTTCTGTGTGTCCAAATGCTTCCAGTGTTTCAGACATTTGAGTTGAATTTATAATAACATAAATTTTATCATTGGTTTTTATTTCATCAGTTTTTTTTGGAATAAAAAACCTATCCTCTCTTATGACGCCAATCACATTTGCTTTAAGATTAGGGTATTTTTTTGTAAGATCACTTAATTTAATATTGATTAAACTACAATTTTCATTAATCAATATTTCAAGTAACCTAATTTTATTTTCTGCAAAAGGTACACTATCTAGGGCACCTGGTGCTTCGAGTTTTCTTTGAATTGATTTAGCAATTTCAATTTCTGGTGAAATAATAACATCTATTGGTAAGTTTTCTTTATTATAAAC
The DNA here is from genome assembly GCF_052047555.1 of Candidatus Pelagibacter sp. HIMB1746. NCBI lineage: Bacteria > Pseudomonadati > Pseudomonadota > Alphaproteobacteria > Candidatus Pelagibacterales > Candidatus Pelagibacteraceae > Candidatus Pelagibacter > Candidatus Pelagibacter sp. HIMB1746. The sequence goes on from NZ_JBNAJZ010000003.1 coordinate 56,585, forward strand.
TGTTGTAAACTTTGGATTTAAATAATCCTGAGATCTTATTCTGGCAATCTTCTTTGGTATTTTAAAAATAGAAAACGCAATTTGGCATATAACCATATTAATTTCATCATTTCGAGTTACTGCTATAATCATATCAGCCTCTTGCGCATTAGCCTTTTCAAGAATTGATGGATAACTTCCTTTTCCAACAATAGCTTTAACATCAAGTGCGTCATCAATTTTTTGAATATCTTCGCTTGATGGATCTATTACGGTAATAGAATGACCTTGATCACTAAGCTGTTTAGCAATAGTAAAGCCTACTCTACCTGCGCCACAAATGATTATGTTCATTTAATTAAATTCTTTAATTCCTAAGCCTTTTAACTTTCGATGTAAGGCACTTCTTTCCATTCCAACAAAATTAGCTGTTTTTGAAATATTTCCATTAAATTTTTTTAATTGAATAGTTAAATACTCTTTTTCAAATTTTTCTCTAGCTTCTTTTAATGGCACAGAAAGACTGTTTTCGGCTAATTGTTCGTTGAAATTAATGTTTTTTAAGGATTCTTTTATTATATTTGATATTTTTTCCTTAGTGTCTGGTTGTAAAATTGCAATTCGTTCAATTAGATTTCTTAATTCTCTTACATTGCCATGCCAATCATGATTTAAAATATAAGTGTCATCTTCATCTATTTCTAATTCGTTAATATTGTAGTTTTCAGATATTTTTTTTGAAAAATATTTAATCAAAAGTGGAATATCTGAAATACGTTGACTCAATGGTTCAACATTTATTTCAAAAACATTAAGTCTATGAAATAAATCTTCTCTAAAATTTCCTATTTCAATTTCTTTCTTCAAATCCTTACTTGAGGAGCATATTAATCTAACATTTACACTTACGTCATTTGAACCATTAACTCTTTTAAACTTTTGATCAGTTAAAACTCTTAAAATTTTTGATTGTATATCCAAAGGTATTTCAGAAACTTGATCTATCAATAAAGTTCCTTTGTTAGCTTTTTCTAATGCTCCGTAAGATATAGAGCCGTTATCTTTTTCTTCTCCAAATAATTCCAATTCATATTTATTTGAGTCTAGCAAAGCTCCATTTAAAACTACAAAAGGATTTTTATTTCTTTTTGATAATTTATGAATTTTTCTTGCTATTAATTCTTTTCCAGATCCCGAAGGACCATTAATAAATACCCTACTTTCTGTAACTGAAATTTTTTTAATTTGATCGTTTATATTTAAAATATTTTTACTATTGCCAATTAATTCATAGGATGAAAATAACTTTGTTTCATATTCTTTATTTTGCTTTTTAAGATTATAATTCTCGACTGCTCTCCTAACAAAATTAAGGAGTCTATCTTGATCAAAGGGTTTTTCAATAAATTCAAAGGCTCCTTCGTGAAGAGATTTTACAGCCATTTCAATGTTAGCGTGACCTGAAATTATTATAACAGGAACATCTTTATCTTTCGATTTAATGTGTGATAACAGCTCTATCCCATCGTTATCACCCTTATCTAATTTAACATCAAGTATTGCAACATCTGGAAGTTTTTTATCTATTTCAGATAACGCTTGATTATAATTAGCGGCAAGTCTTGTTTTATAACCAGCATCCAAAATTAAATCATTAATGATATTCCTTATATCAGCATTGTCATCTACAATTAAAATTTCAGAACTCATTCTATTTAATAAAATCTATTTTAATCTTTGCACCTTCATCTAAAGCTATAAATTCAATTTTGCCGTTATGGTCATTTATAATTTTACTTACTATTGAAAGACCCAATCCAGTTCCATTTTTTTTAGTAGTAAAGTATGGATTTAAAATATCTTTAATATTTGCCGCAAATATTCCAAAACCAATACCATTATCGATCAAATAAATCGTTATGTGGTTATTTTCTTCATTAACTTCAATAGTGATTATTTTCTCTAAATTACTGTCATTTTCTGCTCTTTGTTGGATACTTTCGATAGAATTTTTAATTAAATTAAAAAAAACTCTAGCAATTTGTTCTTTGTCACTATTTAATAAAATTTCTTTTTGATTGCAATTAATAGAAATATTAATCGTATTATCTAATTCATTTAATAATTTGATATTATCCTGAATAATTTGAATTAAATTATTTTCTTTTAAAATTGGTTTTGGCATACGTGCGAAATCGGAAAACTCATTAACCAAATTTCCTATTTGTTTAATTTGGTTATTTATTATCTTTAAATTTTCATCAAAATTTTCTTTTTCGTTTTCATTAACCTGATTAGAATATTTTGTTTTCATTCTATCTATTGTTAATTGAATTGGAGTTAGAGGATTTTTAATTTCATGTGCAAGTTTTCTTGCTAAATTACTCCAGGCTTCGTGTCTTTCGTTAATTATTAATTTTTCTTGTTGACTTTTAAGTCTATCAATCATCAAATTAAAATTCTTATTCAAAATTTCTAAATCTTTATCAGTCTTTACCTCGGGAACTTTAGTATCAAATTTTCCCTCACCGATTGAGACCGAAGCATTAATTAAATTATTAATAGATCTAAAAAATCTTGAAGAAAATCGTATGGCAATTGATATAGATACAAACAACAATACACTTACAACAATAACATAAATAATTGCAAAAGATATTTTTATGCCAGTACTTTTCTCTTCAACAGTATAATAAAAATTTATAGCTTCTTTTGACTCAGTAAGATATTTTGAAATATCTTTATCAAGATATTTAATTACGTATAAAAATCTGTTATCAAAATTTTGTAATCTCATAATCGCTGCAGACATATTTTCTGGAGCATTAATAATTTTTAATGGTCTATCATCATCAATAACTAGTGCTAATGCTCTATCAACTGGAGGTATATATGGTTGGTTGTCTTGAAGAGAAGTAAACAATAATTTTTTATTAACGTCGATTATATGTATTTCATCGACACCTCTAATCAATTTTTGAGTATCTAGAAATCTTTTGTACTCCTTAGAATTATCATTTAAAAAATTTTTACTTTTATTGGTATCAAAAGCAATTAAAACAATATCTGATTGAATTTTGTTTCTAATTTCCTCCACATAGTTTTTAGCTAACTCGTAGGAATTATTAACCACAGTTGTAACTTTCTTGTCAAAATATTTTTCTAAGGCAAATGAAAAAAGGAACAAAGAGAAAATAGATATTAAAACTGAAGGTATTAAAGTGAACAGAGCAAATACAGTAATATATTTTTTGTTAGATTTTAATCCATCATTATCAATGTCTGTTTTGATTGCTCTTCTTATTTCAAAAAAAATAAATACAAAAAGCGAAGTTAGAAGTATTATATTTAATATTAAAAGATATTGTAAATTTTCCTCGGTTAGTTTTATAAATCCTTTATCAATGAATGTTAAAAATGTTAAAAAACCTATCGATAATGTGATAATAAATAATATTATCAAATAAATATTTTTCTTAATAAAATCTGTCATTTAGGTATAAAATTTCTATAATTATGAGTAACTATTTTATAATACTAGCTTCAGGACAAAGCAAAAGATTTAATTCAAAAAAACCTAAACAATACAATATTTATGAAGGCAAACCTTTATTCAAACACTCTCTTGATAAGGCTTTAAAGTCAAAACTTTTTAAAAAAATAATAATTGTTGTGAACAAAAAAAAGGAAATTAAAGAAAAATTTCCAAAAAATGTTTCAATTATCGTCGGTGGTAAAGAAAGGTCTGATTCTTCATTGATTGCTTTAAAGTTTATTAAAAAGTACAAACCAACTAATGTGCTAATACATGATGCCGCAAGACCAAATTTTACAATTAATTTATTAAAAAAATTAATAAACTCACTAAAAAAATACAAAGCTGTAATACCTGCGATCAAATCTAAAGACTCAATCAAGTATAAAATTAAAAATCAAATATTCAATTTAAGCAGAGATAATTCTATTCTGACACAAACCCCTCAAGCTTTTAAATTTCAAGATTTATATCATCTAGCAATAGAACAAAAAAAAGTAATTACAGATGAGGCAACTTTATTTATTGAAAAAAACATAAGTGTAAAATTTATTAAAGGTGAAAATTTAAATTCTAAAATTACTTTTAAAGAAGATATTAAAGAAAAATTAACTTACTTTGGTATTGGATTTGATATCCATAGATTAATCAAAGGTAAAACACTTTATTTAGGAGGTATTAAAATACCTTATCACTCAGGATTAAAAGGACACTCAGATGGTGATGTAATTATTCATTCAATAATTGACTCGATATTAGGAGCAATGAGAAAAAAAGATATTGGTACTTTTTTTCCAGATAACAGTAACAAGTTTAAAAATATTAGATCTCCAAAAATGCTAAAACCAATAATAAACTTATTAAATTCAAATAATTACTATATCAATAATTTAGACATTAATCTGATATGTGAAAAACCAAAAATATCAAAATACAGAGATAAAATAATTAATTCACTTTCAAATCTTTTAGATTTAAATAAAGATTTAATTAATTTAAAAGGCAAAACTACAGAAAAACTTGGATTAATAGGAAAAGAAAAAGCAATTGCCTGTGAAGTAATTTGCTCAATATCAAAATGAAAAAAATTAACGTTTTAATCTCAACTTTCTTTGGTTACGGGTACTTAACAAAAATGCCTGGCACTGTTACATCGGTTGTCACAACAATCTTTATTTATATAGCTTATGAAATGCTGGACTATACAAGTTTAAAATTCTCAATAGTGTTTTTTATTATTTTGTTTTTTTACTCTTTTTATGCAGTCAAAGACGCAGAGAGTGAATTTAAAAATAAAGATCCTAGACAAATTGTAATCGATGAAGTTTTGGGTCAATCGATGCCTTTGATACTTCTGCTTTATTTAAATCAAACCAATCAAATCAATATTGCTATTGAATTTTATTATATTATTTCTTTATTATCGTTTAGATTTTTTGATATTTTAAAGCCATTTCCAGTAAACTATTTCGATAAAAATCATAAAAATTATTTTGGTATAATTATGGATGATATAATGGCTGGTATTTACTCAATGGTTGTAGTCTATTTAGTTAGTTTCATATTTTAATGTATTTAAAAAAACTACATAAAAAACTGATAGATAAAAAATTAACAATTTCTGTAGCTGAATCTTGTACAGGAGGTTTACTTGCTAGCAATCTTACTAAATTAGCAAATTCATCCAAGTACTTTCAAATGGGTTTAATTACTTACTCTAATGAGGCAAAAACTAAAATCTTAAAAGTAGATAGAAATATCATTAATAAATATGGCGCTGTAAGCAAAGAATGCTGTGAAGAAATGGTAAAAAACTTATCTAAAATTTCTAAAAGCAAAATTAATGTATCAATTACTGGTATAGCTGGACCAGGAGGAGGATCAGAATTAAAACCGGTTGGTCTTGTCTATATTGGGATTAAAACAGGAAAATATTTATTAATTTTAGAGAATAAATTTGGATCTAGGAACAGATCAAGTATTCAAAAAAATACAGTAAGAGAAGTATTAAATAAAATTACAAAAATTATTTCTTAAAGATTTTCAGCTCTTTTTTGAAAAGCATCAGCTATTTTGTTTAAACCAAATTGAAATGATTTTTCCATTATTAAATTCAAAAACTTATTTTTAATTTCAAAATCAACATCAAATTGCACTTCTGTTAAATTATCTTTTTCTACAAATTTCCAATTATTTTCAAGATGTTTTAATGGACCATCAATATTGGTTACATAAATAGAGTCGTTTTTTTTATCATATCTTACATCGCTTTTATAAGTATCAATAAAGGGTCTTTTGCCAATGGTAAGATCAGCAATTATTTTTTTTACATCCCCCTCGTCATTTGTTTCATAAATTTTTGAGTCTATGCAAAATGGGATAAATTCAGGATACTTTTCAATATCTAAAACAAAATCAATTAATGTTTGTTTATCACGTGCGATTTGACGTGTAACTGATGCTTTAGGCATTAATTACTTTTTATTCTGTTTTGTTGTAACTTAGCAAAATCCTCATCAGCATGATAAGAAGATCTTGTTAAAGGTGATGAGGAAACTAATAAAAATCCCTTAGCTTTTGCTATAGTTCCTAAATCATAAAATTCTTTTGGGGTATAATATCTATCTAATGGAAAATGTTTTGTTGATGGCTGCAAGTACTGGCCGATAGTTATAAAATCTACATCAGCTGCTCTTAAATCATCCATAACTTGCAATATTTCATCTCTTGTTTCTCCTAACCCAACCATAATTCCAGATTTAGTAAAAATATTTTTATCAATTTTCTTTGCATTTTTTAAAAGTTCTAAGGATGCAAAATATCTAGATCCTGGTCTTACTTTTAAATAAAGACTGGGTACAGTCTCAATATTATGATTAAAAACATCTGGTTTAGCTTCAATAACTTTTTTATAAGCTTCCCCTTTTCTTAAAAAATCTGGTGTTAATACTTCTATAGTTGTATTTGGATTTGATTTTCTTGTTTGATTAATCACATTATAAAAATGTTCAGAACCTCCGTCGTCTAAATCATCTCTGTCAACTGAAGTTATTACGACATGTTTTAAATTTAACTTTTTTACAGCTTCTGCAATTTTGACTGGTTCTAATAAATCTAAATTTCCTGGAACGCCAGTTTTAACATCACAGAAAGCACATGCTCTTGTACAAGTATCACCCATTATCATAAAAGTTGCGTGTCTTTTACTCCAGCACTCAGTAATATTTGGACAGTTTGCTTCCTGACAAACAGTTACTAGGTTATTATTATTAACTATTGTTTTTGTTAAAAAAAATTCTTTGCTATTTGTAAGCTTTGATCTAATCCAATCTGGTTTTTTTTTAATTGGATTTATCGGCTTATTTTCTTTTTCAGGATGTCTACTTTTCATCTTTTTTAATTAAATAAATTGTTTCACCTTTTTTACCTAATAAAAATCTTTCTCTAATTAATATCTCTACATAATCTAAATCTAGATTTGTACTTAATAGAGAATTCTTATGATCTATATCTTCTATTTTATTAATTAATAATGCCTCCTCTTTTTTCAAGTCAGACAAAAGTTCTTTTTTATCAAAATATGAAAAAAGCCCTCTTTCTCCAGAAACTAAATTAAATATAAAATAAAATATTAAAAAAATTGATGTTAATAAAAAATAATTTCTTTTTATTAATCTCAACATTAGTTGATTTTATTCATTCTTGCCTTATTTCCAAGTTCTTCTTCAATCCGAATTAATTGATTGTATTTAGCAACTCTTTCTGAACGTGCTAAAGATCCTGTTTTGATTTGATTAGAATTTGTTCCAACTGCCAAATCAGCAATGAATGTATCTTCGCTATCTCCAGATCTATGAGAAATTATTGTTTTATAGCCAATAGTTTGAGCAAATTTAATAACATCTAGCGTTTCAGAAACAGTACCTATCTGATTAAGTTTAATTAATATTGAATTGGATGAAATATTTAAAAATCCTTTTTTTAATCTCTCAAGATTTGTAACATAAAGATCATCTCCCACTATCTGAACTTTTTTTACCGAACGCATTAATTTATTCCAAGCTAACCAATCATTTTCTGCAAAAGGATCTTCTATAGATTTAATTTTATATTTCTTGATAATTTTTTGGTATTCTTTTATTGATTTTTCAACGCTTACAAAACTTTTTGAATGGATTGAATATTTGTTTTTTTTTAATAGTTCATTTGCAGCAACATCCAAACAAATTGAAACATCTTTACCATTAATAAATCCAGATTTCTTAATTGCTGAAACAATTAAATCTAAAGCCTGGTTATTGCTACTAATCATAGGTGCAAAACCACCTTCATCACCAACTGAAGTAGAATAACCTTTGTTTTTTATTAAATTACTTAGGTTTTTAATTACAACAAAACAAATCCTCATTGCTTCTGAGAAACTTTTTGCTCTATCTGGTCGTATCATAAATTCTTGTATTCTAAGACTATTGTTGGCATGAGCTCCACCATTAATAATATTCATTAATGGATAAGGTAATTGAAAATTATTTTTTAAAAAAAATGTTTTATACAAAGGTAGTTTTTTTACTTTTGCAGAAAGTTTTTTTACAGCCATTGATACTGCAAGCATAGCATTTGCACCTAAATTGGTTTTTTGTCTTGTACCATCTAAATTAATTAATAAAGCATCAATTCTCTCTTGATTATGAACACTTTGACCTTTTAATTCTTTTGAAATTTTTGAATTTACTAATCCAACAGCTTTTAAAACACTTTTACCTAAATACTTCTTGTTATTTTTATCTCGTTTTTCAAAAGCTTCATAAGTTCCAGTTGATGCGCCTGATGGACATATGGCAGATGCACTTAAATTATTTGTATAAACCTCAGCTTCTACAGTTGGATTTCCCCGACTATCAAAAACTTGTCGTGCTCTAACTTTTGTTATTTTGCTCACTTAATAAGTTTATCAATTTCGGTTAATTGTTTTAGTAAATTTTCTAGTTTATCTAGAGGAACCATGTTAGGCCCATCAGATGGTGCATTGTCAGGATCTTGATGAGTTTCTATAAATACACCAGCAACCCCAACAGCAACAGCTGCTCTTGCAAGATATTCAACAAATTCTCTTTGACCACCAGAAGACTCTCCTTGTCCTCCAGGTTGCTGAACTGAATGTGTTGCATCAAAAATAACTGGATAACCATTCTTAGCCATAATAGGCAGAGATCTCATGTCAGAAACCAAAGTGTTGTATCCAAAACTTGCGCCTCTTTCAGTAACAAGAATATTTGAGTTTCCTGAGTCTGATATTTTTTTTGTAACATTTACCATGTCCCAAGGAGCTAAAAATTGACCCTTTTTAACATTTATAATTTTATTTGTTTTTGCAGCAGCAATTAAAAGATCAGTTTGTCTACATAGAAAAGCTGGAATTTGTAAAACATCAACATGATTAGCAACTACTGAACATTGCTCTGAATTATGAATGTCAGTCAAAATTGGAATATTTAATTCTTTTTTAATTTTGTCAAACACAGGTAATGAAGCTTCCAAACCAGCACCTCTCTTACCTTTCAAACTTGTTCGGTTAGCTTTATCAAAAGAAGTTTTATAAATAAAACCTAGACCATATTTGGAAGTTATTTCTTTTATTTTTCCAGCCATGTCCATTGCATGCTGTTCTGTTTCAAGCTGACACGGGCCAGCAATGATACAAATTTTTTTATCGTTTGAGATTTCTATGTTCCCACAATTGACTGTAATACTACTCATTTATGATTTTTTGCTGCTTTGATAAATGAAGAGAATAAAGGATGAGGAGATAAAGGTCTAGATTTAAATTCAGGATGGAACTGAACTCCAATAAACCAAGGATGATTTTTAAGTTCAATTATCTCAGGAAGTTTATTATCTGGTGATAAACCAGAAAATATTAGTCCATTTTTCTCAAATTTTTCCTTAAATGAAATATCCACTTCATATCTATGTCTGTGTCTTTCTTTGATTAATCTTGATTTGTAGATATCTCTAATTTTAGACTTATCTTTTAAAATTGCATCATAAGAACCAAGTCTCATTGTTCCACCTAAATTTTTATCGGTACCTTTAACTTTTTTTCCACTTTTTTCCCACTCATTCATTAAACCAATTATATGAACACCACCTTTATCAAACTCAGAAGAAGTTGCTTTTTTAATTTTTAATTTATTTCTAGCAAATTCTAATATTGCCATTTGCATACCGTAACAAATACCTAGAAATGGTATTTTGTTAATTCTTGAATATTTAATTGCTTCGATTTTTCCCTCAGTTCCTCTTTTTCCAAATCCTCCTGGTATTAGAATACCTGAAACATTTTTAAGTTTGCTTTTAATTTCAGAAACTTTTAATTTTTCTGAGTCAATTCTAACTAAATTTACCTTCAGGTTGTTTGTAATTCCTCCATGCGTTAAGGCTTCATCTAATGATTTATATGCATCTTTTAATTCTACATACTTACCTATTATTGCAATATTAACTTGTTTTTTTGTATTAAGTGTAATTTTAGTAATTTTCTTCCAAGGATTTAGGTTATTTGATTTTTTAGATTTTATTTTAAAGTAATCTAAAACTTGAACATCTAACTTTTCTTTAGCAAAACTAATTGGTGCTTCATAAATTGTTTTTACATCAACCGTTTCAATTACATTTTTAATATCAACATTGCAAAATAGAGATATTTTTTTTCTATGCTCTAAAGGTATTGGTCTTTCTGATCTACAAATAATTATATCAGGTTGAATACCAATACTTCTCAATTCTTTTACGGAGTGTTGTGTTGGTTTAGTTTTTATTTCATCTGATGCTTTTAAATATGGAACTAAAGTTAAATGAATAAATAAAGCATTTTTTTTCCCAATATCATTTGAAAATTGTCTTATAGCCTCAACAAATGGTAAGCTTTCAATATCACCTACAATTCCACCTATTTCGCAAATTACAAAATCTTCTTTTGACGTATCGTATTTAATAAATTCTTTAATTCTATCGGTTATATGTGGAATAACTTGTACTGTCTTTCCAAGATATTCTCCTTTTCTTTCTTTTCTCAGAACATCGCTATAAATTTTTCCTGTAGTAATATTATCTGTTTTCTTTGCAGTAACTCCTGAAAATCTTTCATAATGACCTAAATCTAAATCTGTTTCAGCGCCATCATCTGTTACAAAAACCTCTCCATGCTGGAATGGACTCATTGTTCCAGGATCTACATTTAAGTAAGGATCTAATTTTCTAAGCCTAACTTTATACCCACGTGACTGTAATAGATAAGCTAATGATGCTGATGATAGACCTTTTCCAAGGGATGAAACCACGCCGCCAGTGACAAATATATATCGCGCCATGGAATTATCTTATAGCTAATAAAAAAAGAAATAGAAAGTATTAATTAATTATTTTCAGGAATTGATGGAGTATCTTCAGTTTTTTCTTCAACTGTGTCTAAAACTGATCCTGTAGGTGTTAATTCTGCTCTAGAAATTATTGTAAGCGCTAAGCTACAAATGATAAATAAAGTTGCAACTATCGCAGTTGCTTTGGTAATAAAACTACCAGCAGATCTTGATAGCATGAAATTTTCTTGAGAAACACCAATACCTAAAGCGCCACCCTCTGATTTTTGAAGTAGCACAAGCACAACTAAAATAAATGCAAGTATGATGTTAATTACAAGTAATAATGTTTCCATGGTGGTCTAATTAATGGTTTTTTTAATTATATCAATAAATTTCTTTGGATTTTGTGATGCTCCACCTATTAAAAAACCATCTATGTCAGGAATTATTTTTAATTGATCAATATTTTTGATGTTAACAGAACCTCCATATAAAACTTTTGGAGATTTTTTTCCAAATTTACTTTTTATAAATTTAATTGATTTAGACAGTTCCTCTGATGAAGGAATTAAACCAGTTCCAATTGACCATACTGGTTCGTATGCAATAATTATATCATTAATTTTTTTGATAGATTTTAATCCTTTCTTTAATTGACTATTTAAAACTTGATTAGTCTTTTTATCTCTTTTTTGTCTTAGAGTTTCACCAATACAAAAAATAATTTTTAAACCAGATTTAATTGAATTTTTTATTTTAAGATTAATTAGATTGTCATTTTCTCCAGCCATTCTGTTTTCAGAATGACCCAAGATCACATATTTTGCTCCAACACTTTTAAGCATTCTTGCATTAACCTGACCTGTAAAGGCTCCATAATCTAAATTTTGATGAGAATTTTGTGCACCAACTTCAATATTTGTTTTACTAAGTCTTTTTGAAATTGGACGTATTAGAGTATTTGGAGGACAATAAATTAGTTTGAACTTATTTTTTTTATGACTTTTTGAGAATTTAATAACTTTATCTAATGAATTTATAGTTTTTAAATCTCCAAACATTTTCCAATTAGCTATAAAATACATATATTTATTTGTCATAATTGACTTTTTAATCTATAGATTTGTTTTTTACAGATCAATAAATTTATAACGTTATGGTTGAAAAATTAAAAAATTTAGGTTGGAAACAATTTGGTGGATTGGTTCTAATAGTAATCATCATAATAGCTTTTGGCTTTGGCGGATTTGGCGGTGGCTTTAGCACTAACAATCAAAATAACATTGCTAAAATAAATAAAACTAACGTTACCACTCAAGATTTCATGGACTATGTTAATCAAAGTGGAATTTCACAAGAAGCAATAAGAAATAATTTAGACAACAATATTATAGAAGAATTACTATCAGGACTTATTTCAACAACTTTAATTGATCTAGAGATTGAAGATTTTAAACTTTCTATAAACGAAAAGACAATTTTAAAATATTTAAAAGACAATAAAAATTTTAAAGACGAGAATGGTGCTTTTGAAAGAATTAAATACGAAAAATTTTTACTTTCAAATAATATGTCTGCTCCTTTGTTTGAGTTGAAATTAAAAAATCAAGGTTTACAGAAACATTTATTTGATTTTATCGGTGCAGGTACTGTTACCCCTGAATTTCTAATAGAAAGTAAATTTGAAGAAAACAATAAATCATTAATTATTGAATACTTTGATATGGAAAATTTATATAAGATTAAGGATGATTATACATCAGATGAAATCAAAGCATTTATTGAAGAAAATAAAGATCAATTAAAAAGACAATATATTGACTTTAAATATGTGGTTTTAAATCCAAAAAATCTAATTGGAATTGATGAATTTAATCAAGATTTTTTTAACGAAATTGATGCAATAGAAAATAAAATTTCTCAAAATGAAAGTTTTAGTTCAATAATCGAAAACATAAATGTGGATGTGAATAATATTAATGAATTTGCTCCAGATGAAAACACTAGCACAAACGAAAAGTTAATTTACTCTAAGAAATCAAGCAAATTAGATATATTTGAAAGTGGCGATAATTATATTCTTTATAATATAGAGAATGAATATGATCGTTCACCAGATCTAAATGATGAGATAGTAAAAAGTGAAATTGTCGAGCTCATTTATCAAAAAGGTAAATTTGATTACAATAGAAAAATAATTGAAGAAATACAGAATGATGGATTTAATGAAAGTAAATTTATAGAGTTAAGTTCAGGTAAAATCCAAACTGGATCAATTAATTCGATTAACGATGATGGGCTATTTGAAGTAAATTCAATTAAAATGCTCTACTCATTACCTCAAAATTCTTTTGCTTTAGTAAACAACACTAATAATCAAATATTTTTAGTCAAAATAAAAGATATAAATAAAAATACGATAAATAAACAAGGTGAGGAATATAAAGGATTTGTAAATTCACAATATACAAACAACAGAAAAAGTATTTTACAATCTTACGATACCCTGTTGAATAATAAATATCAGGTTCAATTGAATCAAAAAACTATTGATAGAATTAAAAACTATTTCAAATGATAATTAATCGAAGCTTCAAAGATTTTAAGTTTCGACATAGAAGCAAAAAAAATCAGATTATATACACTTCTAAAAAAGTAAATTCTGATGATGAAGTAATAAATTTAATTGATAATTTTTTAGAGGAAAAAAATAGTTTTATATTTGAGTCTGTTGAAAAAGGAAAAATTAAAGGTAGATACACAATTTTTGGTAAAGATCCTGATAAGATATGGGAGTTCAACAACCAAAAGTCATATTTAATCACTGAAAATAAAAAAATCATTCTTAAAGATAAACCAGAAGAGTTAATAGAAAAAATTATTGAAAATTTTAAATTTGATACACCTAAGAATTTACCTAAGATTTGTTCGCTAATTTCAGGTTATTTTTCATACGATTCTATTAGGTACATAGAAAAAATTCCTAACTCATGTAAAAATGACCTTAATTTACCTGATGTAAGATTGATGAGACCAAGAACCTTGGTTATTCATGATAATTTAAAAAAAGAAATATTTTTTATAAGTAATGTTTTTAATGATGAAAAAATTAAAAATTATCAAAAAAAGTATGACTCTATAAAGACTGATCTATTTAAACTATTAATTCAATCATCGATCAAAAATATTGATACAAAAAGGGTATTAAAAGAAAAAAAAATTAAAGTTAAATCAAATACATCTAAAAATAAATTTCTTGCAATGGTTAATAAAGCTAAGAAATACATTAAACTTGGTGATATTTTTCAAGTTGTTTTAAGTCAAAGATTTGAAGCAAAATTAACAAAAAAACCCCTAGAAATTTATAAAAAACTTAGAGTAACTAACCCCTCTCCTTTTATGTTTTACTTCAACTTTAATGACTTTCAAATTATTGGGGCAAGTCCAGAAATTTTAGTAAGACTAAGAGATAACAAAATTACAGTTAGACCAATAGCAGGTACTAGACCAAGAGGAAAAAATAAAAAAGAAGATCATTTTTATGAAAAAGACCTTCTTAAAGATAAAAAAGAACTTTCTGAACATTTAATGCTTTTAGATCTAGGAAGAAATGATGCTGGTAAAGTATCAAAAATAAATACTGTAAAGGTAACTGAGAGTTTCATAATTGAGAGGTATTCTCATGTAATGCATATAGTTTCCAATGTAGTTGGAGAGTATAATAAAAAGTTTTCAAAATTTAAATCACTGTTAGCAGGATTTCCTGCTGGTACAGTATCTGGTGCTCCTAAAATAAGAGCAATGGAAATTATTGATGAATTAGAAACGTCAAAAAGGAAAGTTTACGCTGGTGGAATTGGATACTTTTCTGCTAATGGTGAATTTGATACTTGTATTGCATTAAGAACAGCTGTAGCAAAAAATAAAAAATTCTATGTACAAGCTGGAGCAGGTATCGTGGCTGATAGCAAACCTATAAATGAATTTGATGAAACAGTAAACAAAGCGAAAGCTTTGATAAATGCTTTAAGATAATGAAAATATTATTAATAGATAATTATGATAGTTTTACATTTAATCTTTATCATTACATTTCTTCATTAGGTGTAAAAGTTGATGTCATAAGGAATGATAAAATTACCTCAAAAGAAATAATAAGAAAAAAATATGATAAAATTGTAATTTCACCTGGACCTGGAAATCCAAATCAATCTGGAAATTGTATAAGTATTTTAAAATCATTATATAAAAAATTACCTTTCTTAGGTGTTTGTCTTGGACATCAAATTATAGGTCAAGTTTTTGGATCTAAAATTATTCAAGCAAAAAAATTAATGCATGGGAAAACTAGCAAAATTAAATCAAAAAAAATTGGGATTTTAAAAAATCTGCCTCGTTCCTTTGAAGCTACAAGATATCACAGCTTAATAATCAATAAAAAAACGCTTTCGAAAGATTTAGAGATTACCGCTGAAACTGATGATGGAGTGATCATGGCTATCCAGCATAAGCAATTTAATATTCATGGTGTGCAATTTCATCCAGAAAGTATTAAAACTAAGATGGGAATGAAAATTTTAAAAAATTTTATAAATTATTAATTTTATGGAAAAGATTTTAGAAAAACTTAAAAATAAAGAAAATTTAAACTTTGAAGAAAGTAAGTCAGCATTTGAAATTTTAATGACTGGTAAAGCTGATGAGGATCAAATCTACAATTTTTTAACACTTCTGTCTGAAAAAGGAGAAGTTGCAGATGAAATTGCTGGAGGTGTTTATGTGCTTAGAGAAAAATCTAAAAGAGTAAACGTTAAAGATTGCATAGATACATGCGGTACAGGTGGTGACGGTATGAACACTGTTAATATATCAACTGCATCAGCCTTACTTTTAGCTGGCATGGGCATAAAAGTTGCAAAACATGGCAATAAAGCTGTGTCCTCAAAATGTGGCTCTGGAGATGTTTTGGAAGCTCTTAATATTAAAATTGATTTAGAGCCGAGAGAAATAGAACGAGAAATAAGCAATAACAATTTTGGTTTTATGTTTGCTCCAAATTATCATAGTGCTATGAGATTTGTAGGCCCTGTGAGAAAGAAAATTGGTAAAAGAACTATTTTCAATATGATTGGTCCTTTAAGTAATCCCGCTCTAGTAGAAAGACAGGTTGTTGGAGTATTTGATAAAAAATTATTAACAATTTTTGCAGAGGGATTAAAAAATTTAAATATAAAATTTGCGTGGATAGTAAACAGCGAAGATGGATTGGATGAAATATCTCCTTATGCAAAAACAAATATAATACAATTGAAGAATGGGGAAATATCTGAAATCTTAATTGATCCTAATTCAATTGGTGTAAATGCAGAAAAATTTGAGAATTTAATTGGTAATGATGCAAAATTTAATGCAGATAAAATGATTGAAATATTTAAAGGTAAAGATAATGATTTTTCAAAAGCAGTTTGTTTAAACGCTGCAGCTGGGTTAATCGTTGCAGAAAAGTTTCTTGATTTTAAAGAAGCCTATAATCATGCAAGACAATTCATTCTTTCTGGTAAAACTTTTTCACATTTGGAACGAATACAAAATGTCTGAAAATGTTCTAGAAAATATAATTAAAAAAAAAATCGAAAAAATTGATAATCTAAAAAAATCAATTGATCTTAAAAAATTAGATGAATTAATACAAAAAAATAATTCATACATAAGTTTTAAAGATAAAATTGAAAACAATTTAAAAGAAAATAAAACTTCAATTATTGCTGAAATAAAAAAAGCAAGTCCTTCTGCAGGTGTTATAATTGAAGACTACAATCCAGTGGATATTGCTAATATTTATCTAAAAAATAATGCTACTTGTTTATCAGTTTTAACTGAAGAAGATTATTTTTTAGGAAATTTAATTCATATAAGTAAAATAAAAGATAAAGTTAATTTACCAATATTATGTAAAGATTTTTTTATTGATACATTTCAAGTACCACTTGCCAAAAGTTACGGTGCAGATGCAATTCTAATTATTTTAGCTGGTGTCTCAGATGATCTTGCAAACAATTTGTATCAAGAGGCATTGAAACTAGGTATGTCAGTAATAGTAGAAGTGCATACAGTTGAAGAGGCTCATAAAGCTCTAAATTTTAAAGATGCACTTATTGGTATTAACAACAGAAACTTAAAAACACTTAAAACAGATATAAATACAACCTATGATATTTATAATGTTGTAAAAAACCATAAAGGACCTCTAATCTCTGAGAGTGGTATTAAATCTAAAGAAGAATTATTAGAACTAAACAGCAAGACTTCAATTAATACTTTTTTAATTGGTGAATCACTTTTGAAAAAATTGGATGAAAATTCAATTTTTTCAGTTTTGTAGTCAATTTAAGCCCTATTTTTCTCACTATTTTTAGTATTGTTAAATCAAAAGAACTTTTATAGAACATTATTTGTACGATATTTGTTCTTATGTTAACAAAAAAACAAAAAAACCTGCTTTTATTTATCAACAAGAAGTTGAGAAGTTCAGGCGTGTCTCCTTCTTACGAAGAGATGAAACAATCTTTAAACTTAAAATCAAAGTCAGGAATTCATAGATTGATTAGCGCCTTAGAAGAAAGAGGTTTTATTAAAAGATTGGCTCATAAAGCAAGAGCTTTAGAGGTGGTAAAATTACCTGAAACGGCTTCAGCAAATGATATTTATAATAGTTTTTCACCAAGCGTTATCAAAGGTGGTTTGGATGAAGAAATTAACAATTCAGATGAAATGGAAGTGCCAGTATTAGGAAAAATTGCGGCAGGTACTCCTGTAGAAGCAATACAAAATGAAGTTTCAAGAATACCATTACCAAATAATTTAGAAAAAAATGGAGATTATTTTGGATTAAAAGTTCAAGGTGACTCAATGATTGAAGCTGGAATCCACGAAGGAGATACAGTTATCATTAAAAGAACAGATACAGCAGATAATGGAAAAATTGTAGTCGCATTAATTGATGAACACGAGGCGATGTTAAAAAGAATTCGTAAAAAAGGTAAAGTAGTTGCATTAGAAAGTGCAAATAGAAACTATGAAACCAAAATATTTGGCCCTGACAGAGTTAAAGTTCAGGGTGTTTTGGTATCTTTATATAGAAACTTCTAAAAAAATAGTCTAAACATCTCTGATGTCAAAAGTAGCAACTCGTTTTGCTCCCTCTCCTACTGGGGCTCTTCATATTGGTGGTGTTAGAACTGCCTTGTTTAATTGGTTATATTCAAAAAATCAAAAAGGCACTTTTTATTTAAGAATTGAAGATACTGATAAAGAAAGATCGAAAGAAGAACACAAAATACAAATAATTAAATCCTTAAATTGGTTAGGGATAAAACATGATGGCGAAGAATATATTCAGTCAACAAAAATTGATGATCATGTAAAAATTGCACATGAATTATTAAAAAATGGTTATGCCTATAAATGTTACTGTTCACCTGAAGAGATAGAAGAGCAAAAAAAAAGAGCTAGACAAAAGAAAATACCTTATATTTACAACAGAAAATGGAGGGATGCAGAAGAAAAAGATGCTCCTAAAGAAATTAAACCTGTAATTAGATTTAAAAGTAAAATTGAAGGAAGTTCAATTCTTAAAGATCTAGTTCAGGGGGATGTTGAAATAGAAAACAGCACAATAGAAGATTTTGTAATATTAAGAAATGATGGAACTCCAACTTATAATTTGTCAGCAACTGTAGATGATCATGAAATGGGGATGACGCATATAATTAGGGGAGATGACCACAAAATAAATACCTTCAAACAAATTCAAATTTATGAAGCAATGAAATGGGATGTACCACTGTTTGCCCACATACCTTTAATTCACACCATAGAAGGTAAAAAATTATCTAAGAGAGATAATGCTTCAACATTAGATGACTACGCAGAAATTGGGATTATGCCTGACGCTTTAAGAAATTATTTACTAAGACTAGGATGGTCATATCAAGACAAAGAAATATTTACTTTAGAGGAAAGTATAAAATTTTTTAACTTAGAAGGTATTGGAAAATCACCATCAAAATTAGATATGAGCCGTATTTTGTCAATGAATGAGCACTATATCAAAAATATTGATGAAAATGATCTGTACGATAATCTTTTAAGATATTGTGAACAATACAAAGATAAAATTGATACAGAAAAAGCAACAAAAATAAAATCATCTTTAGTGTTTTTAAAAAACAAAGCAAAAACACTGGAAGAAATATTTAATAATGCAAAATATATTATTAATGATGAAGTTAATTTTAATGAAAATGATTTAAAACTAATTGACGATAAATCCAAAAAAATAATTAATGAATTTCAAAATGAAATTAAAAACTTAGAAAGTTTAACTAGAAATAATTTAGAACCAATAGTTAACAACTTGATAAAAAAACATGAAACAAATTTCAAAGGTGTAGGTCAACCGTTAAGAGTAGCCCTAACAGGATCTAAGTTTGGACCAGGCCTATATGATATTGTTATATCTTTGGGTAAAACAGATGTTGAGAAAAGATTAAGAAAGATACTTAATTAAAATTGAACTTGCCTCTCCGGAAGATGAAGTTTTAGACCTGATGCCCTCTAGAGTTTTGGAGCATTCATTTACTTGTTTTTTCATTAATTCAGGGTTTTTAAGAAAATAAATAACAGACCTGTATATTTCATCTGCATTACATTCTTTTTGAAGTAATTCAGGAATTACCTCACGATTATTAATTATATTTATAATATTTGCAAATTTTACATTAACTAACATTTTAAAAATCATAAAATTAATAAAACTAAGTTTATAAATAATAATAGATGGAACATTAAAATTACAAATTTGCAGTGAAACAGTACCAGATTTTGAAACAGCGAAAATAGATTTAGACAAAATTTCAGATTTAATATTTTCCTCAGATACAATATCTAAATTATCAAAGTTATATTTTTTTAAATATTCTAAAATTAAACTTTTATTTTCTTCAGTTGCATGAATATAAAAAAAATATTCATTATGTTTTTTGTTCATTAATTTAATAAAATCCAATAATATAGGTAGCAAAACATAAATTTCAGAATTTCTGCTACCAGGAAATATAGATATTATTTTTTTATTTTTAGGTAAAATATTGTCAATAATAGTTTTGTTATTTAGATTTCTTTCTATTAGAGGATGGCCAACAAAAGTATTGTTAATATTTTCTTCATCAAAGTATTCTTTTTCAAATTTAAACAACAAAAGAATGTGATCAATAAATTTTTTAATTTTTTTAACTCTGTTCTTTCGCCATATCCATACTTGAGGTGCAACATAATGAATTGTTTTGATGTTAGTATTTATTTTTTTAACCTTTTCTGCTACGCGCAAAGTAAAATCAGGGCTGTCTACACTTAGTAATATATCAGGGTTAAATTTTACTATTTCTTCTACAGTTTTATTTATTTTTGATTTAATTGTAAAAATATTAAGCAATACACTTGTAAAACCTAAATATGTAATTTCCTTCAAATCATAAATAGATTTAATTCCTAGTTTCTTTAAGTGAATACCACCAACACACAAATATTCAATTTCAGGGCTTTCTAGTTTTAATCTTGAAATTAAAGTTGATGCAAGTTTATCTCCTGATGGTTCGCCTGTTAATACAAAGATTTTTTTCATATAACTTTTATAAAAATTTTGTTTTTATTTGCAAAATTTATTACCTGTTTCCTGTCTAGAAAAATATTCTTTTTAGATTTTAAAACGAGACCCTTTAATCCGTGTTTTTTAATATCTTTTAAAGTTTGCAAACCAACAGTTGGTAAATCCATTCTTAAATCTTGTTTATTTTTTGGTAGTTTTATTAATATCCCTTTTGAATTTTTCTTTACTTTTGAAAGCATTTTTTTTGTCCCTTGTCTTCCTTCTTTTGCAATTATTTTTTCATCTTTGATAACTAAAGCCTGTATATGATCCAAACTATTAATTCTATTGAAATAATTTTTAGCATTTTTAATTGAGTTATTGTCACTCCTATTAGGCTTAGTTTTTGTATAGTTTCCTTTTTTAAGAGATAGTTCTGGGTTAAAGTATATAGAACTAATTACTTTTATACCCTCATTTGCAAGAATATTGATTATTGATTTGATAATTGCAGCGTCACCAATTTTAGAAGCTCTAATAACACTTGGCATATAGTATATACCTTTTAAATCTAATCTAAGAGATGTAAAATTAGGTTTTACTATTTTGCCTGCAAACAAAACTTTTTTAGATTTTTTTTCTTTAATTAAATTGATTATTTTTCCAAATTTTCCAATACTAATCCTGTAAGAATTTTTATCTATTTTAAATTTATTATTTTTAGAAAAATCTATAATGAAATATTTTTTTTTTAATTTTTTTATTTTATTTAAAACTATTTCAGGAAAATCAGTATCACCTAAAAATAAACCAATCATTTTATTTTGAAAAAGGAGTACAAATTGGTCTTTTTTTATCTTTTTCTATAAAATTAATCACTTCAGAAACTAATTTATTTTTTCTTAAATCATTTGATAAATTACTTAAACTCTCTGTTAAATTCTCATTCTTAAATATTATTTTATAGGCTTCACTAAGGGATAATATTTCTTTATTTGGAATATTTTTTCTTCTCAAACCAATAAGATTTAAACCTTGCAATATACTTCTATTTCCATGGGCTATACCATATGGTATCACATCTCTTACTACACCACACATACCACCTATCATTGCAAACTTACCAACTCTAGTAAATTGTTGTACAGCTGAATTTCCCCCTATTATGGCATTATCATCCACATGAGCATGACCCCCTAACGGAACATTATTTGCCAAAATAACGTTATCACCAACTATGCAATCATGGGCAATGTGTGAAGAAACCATAAACAGACAATTGTTACCAACTTTAGTTTTACCACCGCCACCTTCAGTGCCTGGATTAATGGTTACGTACTCTCTTATTTTATTGTTATCACCTATCTCTAATGATGTTTTTTCACCTTTAAATTTTAAATCTTGCGGATCATTTCCTATAGACGCAAACGGATATATTTTATTATTTCTGCCTATAATAGTATTGCCTGTTATGTTTACATGAGATTGCACATCTGTACCTTCTCCAATTTCTACATTAGGACCAATTATAGAATACGGTCCTATTTTTACATTTTTAGAGATTTTAGCATTTGAATCAATAATTGCAGTTTTGTGTATCATTAATTATTTCTTAAAAATTCTCTTATATTTTTTGCCGGATAACCCATCACCTTCGTATTATCTGGTATATTTCTTATTACACCAGAGCCGCCTCCAATTTCTACATTATTGCCAATTTTAATATGTCCTGAAATTCCAGCTTGGCCACCTATTTTTACATTAGAACCAATAATTGCACTACCAGCAATTCCTACCTGACCAGCTATGATAGAGTTTTCTCCTATTTTAACATTGTGGGCTATATGTATTTGATTATCTAAATATGTATTTTTGCCAATAACAGTATTTGACATTGAACCTCTATCGATAGTAGAACCACATCCGATTTCACAATTTTCCTCAATAATTACAATGCCAATATGCGGATATCTTAAATTTTTATTTTTATTTGGGAAGAATCCAAAACCATGTTTTCCAACAACGCAGTTATCTAAAATTTTAACATTATTACTTATTAGTGAATTTCTTATTATTGTATTTGAGCCTATTGAACAATTATCTCCAATAGAAACATTTTTTTCAATTATTGTATTGTGACCTATCTTACAATTTGCGCCTATCGATACATTTTTTCCAATTAAAACATTTTTGCCATAAAGTACTTTATCCTTAAAATCTGTTTCATTAATATCAATTGAGCTATCATCAAAATAATCATTTATAGCATCAGGATAAAAAATTGATGTTATTTTTGATACAGATACTAATACATTTTTAACCAATATCGGAGTACAAGAATTCGGAAGTTCATTTTTCAAAGACTCAGTTGTGAGACAGAAAGATGCTTTTGTATTTTTTGCAACTTCTTTGTATTTATTTGAGTGAAAAAAAGTAATATCTAGCTTATTTGAATTATGTAAATCTTTTATGTCGTCAATTTTTATATTCTCTTTAACATCATAGTTGGTAATATGTAGATTGCTTAAAATATCTGAAAGTAAAATTGGACCATTATTTTTAAAAAAAGGATTTGACATATCTGCTTTTAACAGAGCAAAATTAATGAGCTTATCAAAATTTATTGCTATTTATTTCTTATCAACAATTGTTGCAGACCAAATAGCATCTGCCATTTTTATTTCATTTACAAAAGCTTCACCTTTATACTTCCATACTCTACCATGAGATCTTATAGCTTCAATTTTTAATATTAATTTACAATCAGGTATTACTGGATTTCTAAAACGAGCTTTTTCAACACCCATCAAAAATACCAATTTATTTTCATAAGTAGATTTATCCAAACCATGAGCTGTTAGAGCAGCAGCAGCTTGGCCAAATGACTCAACAATTAAAACTCCTGGCATTACTGGTTGATCGGGGAAGTGGCCCTGTACAAAAAAACTGTCATTTTTAACATGAACTACAGCTGTAGCAGAATGCAATTTTTCAATATCATATAGTTCATCAATTAATAACATAGGTTCTCTATGTGGTAATAAATTTCTTATCTGATCTTTATTAAGTACATTCATAAATTACTGTTTATTCGTCAAAATTAAAATATCTTTTGTAATATCTAAAGAATCATCTGCAATAATTATATCTTTCTTATCTATAACAATTTTTAGTTTATTTGAAGCTATATAATTACTTAGAATTTCATCCAGATAAACAAAAAAATTGTCTAATTTTTCTTTTTTTAACTTCTCAAATAATAATATTTTATCATTTTGAAAAGAGTTAAATTCATCAATGTTTTTTTTTAATTCAGAAATTTTTTCTTGATATTCGTTTTCTGGTGTAATGTTTTTAATTTTATTCAGATTAACTCTTTTAAGATCTAATTCCTTTTTTTTTGAATTGAATAATTTTTCGTTATTCTTTTTTAAAGAATTTAGTTCATCAATTATTTTTTTACCTTTTACGGAATTTTGTAATATAAAGTTTATATCAATATAACCTATACTTGCTTTTGATAAACTAATAAAAAAAAAATTACTTAATATAATTATAAAAAATAAAATTTTTTTCATAATTAAAATGTTGTGCCAATATTAAATCTAAAGCTCTCCGTTTTATCATTTGATCCTTTGGATAATGGTTGTGCCAAACTTAAACTCATTGGTCCAACTACTGTAAACATATCCAATGCAATACCAATTGAACTTCTCAACTCCCCACCATCATCTAAGGAAGAGTCGTAATCAACACCCCATAAGTTAGCCGCATCAATAAATAAAACTGCATCAAGGTTTTCAGAATTTGGTAGAATTTGAGGTAATGTTGATGAAAAATTTAATGTTGTCATATAATTACCACCAATAAAATCTTTTCCATCTTTAGGGCCAACTTTACCACTCTCAAAACCTCTAAGATTTTTTGAAGGAATAAACAATCTTTCAGAAAGTTTTATATCACTATCGTCAATTGAAAATGCAGATCCAATAGAAAAACCAACTGATGTTACGTTATTATCATAAAGTTCATCATATATTTTATAGCTATATGTATTTTTAAAAGTATTTGTATCACTAATAACAGGAACATCTAAACTATATCGACTTATATAACCACTAGAAGTTTGAAATCTTGCATTCCTTTTATCTTGAGTGAAGTTAAGATTTAAAATACTATCCCAGTAGTTTCCCTTTTGCTTCTGTTGTTTAGCTGATGCTGTAGAATTAGTTGAAATCTTCTCATAGTAATTAGAGGTACCAACAAACAAATCTAAATCATCAAAATACTCGAAACGAGTACCAACTGTAAATCCAGTTTTATTATTTTTATACCCTGAAGTCTTAAGTCTATCCGTTTCACTTGATTCAAGAGAAAAAAATAGCGATTTATCAGAATTCTTAAAGTTTGGATTATTAACTGAAAAAGTTCCCTTTATATCCTCCTCTGAAAGTTGTAATTGAGAATTTAATCCTATTCCTTTTCCTAAATAATTATTCTCTTTAATGCCAAATAATACAGTGCTACCAGATGTACCTACCCCTGCACCAGCCATAATTTCACCTGTGGCTTTTTCTTCAACAGATATGTTTATTATTTTATTTGTATTATTTTTATTAGATACAATTTCACTGTTAACATTTTTAAAGAAATTAAGTGCTTTTATATTATTTATTGATTTAGAAACTAAGATTTCATTATAAATATCACCTTCATCAACCTGTAACTGGTTTCTTAAAACCCTTTCTTCAGTAATATTATTACCGAATATATTAATCCTCTCAACTAAAAATCTTTCACTTTCATCAACTAAAAAAATCATATTAATTTTATCGTCTATAATTTTTTCTGTTACTACTGCTTTCACAGACTCGAATTGTTCTTGAATAATAACTTCGTCAATCTTTTTAACTATTCTATCAATTGAGTTAATTGAATAATGTTCACCTTGAAGTTTTTTCAAAAATTTATTTATTGAAATAAAATTTTCTTGATTATAATCTAACGACATTTCTAATTTAAGATCACCAAAAAAATATTTTTTTCCTGCGTCAATATTGTAAATCAATTCGAATTCATTATTTTTTATTAATTTAGCAAATGAAGAATTAATTTTTACATTGTAATATCCTTCATTTTTAAAAAAATTATTTAATAAATTTTCATCAAATTTAATCATTTCTTCATTAAGATATTTTTTTCCTGAAATAAATTTCCAAAATTTATATTCTTCACTGACGATTACACTTCTAAGTTTTCTATCTTTAAATATTTTGTTCCCAGTGAATGTAATTTTTTTAATTTTTGATTTATTTCCAAGTGTAATATTGTAAACAATATTAATCTTGTTATCATCTAAATCTTCAACAGTTGCGAATACTTTAGAGAAAAAATAACCTTGTGCTTTCAAAATATTTTTGATTGTTCTCAGATCTTCATTAAAAAGATAATCATTAAATGAAGATCTATTTTTTAAATTTAAATTTTTTTTTATTAGATCTTCTAAGGTATTTGAAGCAAGACCTTCTATCGAAAGAGTTTGAATTAATGCTTCCTCTACAACGGTTATAATTAATTTATCATTATCTATTTTTAAAGAAACATCTTTAAAAAAATTAGTATCGTATAAGTTTTTTAGAATATTATTTATATTTCT
Source organism: Candidatus Pelagibacter sp. HIMB1746 (assembly GCF_052047555.1). Classification (NCBI taxonomy): domain Bacteria; kingdom Pseudomonadati; phylum Pseudomonadota; class Alphaproteobacteria; order Candidatus Pelagibacterales; family Candidatus Pelagibacteraceae; genus Candidatus Pelagibacter; species Candidatus Pelagibacter sp. HIMB1746. The sequence continues at coordinate 82,762 of NZ_JBNAJZ010000003.1, forward strand.
TTCATTAATTTCAATATTATTTTTATAATCAGAAAAGACTATTATAGTTTCATTTGAAATTCTGTTATTTCCAATGATTTCAATATTTGAGATTTCTTTTGCTAAAGAATAATTTTTAAAAAAAAATATTATTAAAAAAAATATTAGGTATTTTCGGTATTTCTCTATCATTCGTAATAATGATTATAATTTGATTTTACTTCCATTTGTACAATTTTCTTGGTTTTAATTATGTCATTAATATTATTGGGTTTCACTGACTTAAATTTACTAAATTTTTTACTATCCAGAATTTTAAACAAAATTTCTGATATATGCTGGAATTTAATAAATCTTTTTAGGAAAAGGTCTACCAAAATATCATTCAGAGAAACAATAACCGTGTTAAATAAAGTGAATTTATCTGGTACTATCTTAAGGATATTAAGCATTGGAAATTTATTATTATCAGGATAACTCAAATTTAATTGATTTAACTTTTTTATATTCAAATTCTTTAATTCAGAAATTTTCTTATCATCATATAATGTATTAAATATTGGTATTTTCATATCTGTTTCATGAATAATCATTTTTGAATATCCACTTTTAAAATTAACAATTGCGTGAAGATAAGAGTCTCTATTAATTAATATTTTTATTTGTTTCATTGATAAATTAAATATATTTTTTGCCTCGATTACTTCAAAAACTTTGTTCATTAAATTTGAAGAGTCAATTGAGATTTTATTTCCCATGTTCCAGTTAGGATGTTTAATTGCATCTTCTACTTTGATTGATTTAAATTTAGATATTGGCAAATCAAAAAAAGGTCCGCCAGATGCAGTTATGAAAATGTCGTTTATATTTGAAATTTTATTTGCATTTATGCAAGACCAAATAGAAAAATGTTCAGAGTCTACAGGCACAAATAAAGTTTTGTTTTTTTTCAACTCTTTTTCAATTAAATTCCATCCACAAATTAACGATTCTTTGTTAGCTATAGCAATTTTTTTTGTGTATTTTATGGATTTCAAGGTTGGCTCGAGACCATCAAGTCCAGTTATAGAGCACATTATATAATCCATTTTTTTTGTAAAAATTTTATTTAATTGGTTAAAATTTGAATAAATTTTAAAATCAAATTTTTTCGATTTTACTTTCTCAAATTTTGTTGAGTTGGTAATTATTATATTTTTAGCCTTTAGAAGTTTTGCCTGTTGAACAAGAAGTTTGGTATTATTTTGAGCTGCTAACAAAATAACTTCAAAATCATTTTTGTTCTTTTTAATAAGTTCGATCAAATTCTTACCAATTGATCCAGTTGATCCAAAAATAGCAATTTTTTTTTTCATTTTAGAAATAATAAGTAAATTAAATATGACATTGGAAATGCAAAAATCATTCCATCAATTCTATCAAGGATACCTCCGTGCCCAGGAATTATATTTCCTGTATCTTTTATATTAGATAATCTTTTAAAATAAGAAATTAAGACATCTCCTATTTGACTAATTGAGGAAATTATAAATATAAAAATTATATTAAAAACAATTGAATCTGAAATTAAGAAATTAATATAATTATTTATAAAAATTAAACTGAATATTGAAAAAAAATAACCGCCAAACATTCCAGAAAAAGTTTTGTTTGGACTTAGTTTAGTTAATTTAGGACCCTTTAAAATTTTGCCAAATAAATACCCCCCTATATCAGTTAAAATACATATAACTAATACTATAAATAAATAAGTGGGATCATTATCTTCAAATGTTCTTATCTGAAATATGGAGAAAAATGAAAAGAATAAAAAAAGTATTCCAAATATGAAATATTTTTGATTTTTAGAAATTTTGTACCACTCGTACATAGATATTGAAAAACAAATTAATAAAAAAAAGGTAAAATACAGATTTCCCTTGATAATAAAAAAAAATGCTAGTGGGATTAATATAATTGAACTTATAATTCTTTTGAGTAGTTCATTTTTCATTAAATACTTCCATAATTTCTTTTAATTTTTTTGAATTTATTGATTATTTTAATGAAATCTTTTTCATTAAAATCTGGCCACAATTTTTTTTCAAAAAAAATTTCAGAATAAGCAATTTGCCACAACAAAAAATTACTTAAACGCATTGTGTTTCCTGTTCTAATTAAAATATCTGGATCAGGTATATTTTTTGTATATAAAAATTTACTTAAGTTTTTTTCATTCATAGTTAAATTTTTATTTTTTAATTTTTTAAAAGCGTAAATTAACTCATTTTTAGAACCATAATTTAATGCTAGATTGATTTGCAATTTTTTGTTTTTAATAGTTTTTTTTTCAGCGAACCTTAAAAGAAAATTTAATTTATTTGAAAAGCTTTTTTTACCAATAATATTTAATTTTATGTCTTGTTTATGTAAGTAATCAATTTTTTTTTTTAAAAAATTTTCTAGTAATTTAAATAAATATTTTATTTCTTGTTTTGGTCGTTTCCAATTTTCTGTAGAAAAAGTATAAAGTGTTATGTGTTTTATATTTTGTTTTATTGACTCTTTTATTATTTTTTCGACTGTAATAAGACCTGCCTTATGACCTTCGTTTCTTGAATTTTTATTTTTTATACCCCATCTTCCATTACCGTCCATGATAATGGCTACATGATTCAAAGGGTTCATATTGTCATTATTTCTTTTTCTTTTGAAGATACTTTATCATCAACAGATTTTATATGATCATCAGTGATGGTTTGTATTATTTTTTCTTTTGATTTTTCATCATCTTCACTAATTTCTTTTGATTTTAATAACTTTTTAAGATCTTCATTTGCTTCTCTTCTTATATTTCTTATTGATACTTTGCATTTTTCGCCAATAGATTTAATTAACTTTTTTAACTCAGATCTTCTTTCCTCATTTAATTCTGGTATGGGCAACCTAATTAATTGACCATCAATTTGAGGATTTAATCCTAAATCAGATTTCTTAATAGCTGCATCTAAAAGAGGTACATTGTTTGCATCCCACACTTGAATATTTATCATTCTAGGTTCTGGAGTTGTTATACTCCCAATTTGATTGATTGGCATTTGTTGGCCATACACATCAACTTTAACAAGATCAAGCATTGCTGCATTGGCTCTACCCGTTCTAAGAGATGCCAGTTCTTTAGAAAACACATCTATGGCTTTATCCATTTTTACACCATAAGATTTCTCGTCAAACATCTACTCTCCTATTTTTATTCTAAAAAATTCCTTAATTTTTAAATCAGCTATTGAAAGTTCTTTTACAATATCTTGAACTTTTTTCTTGGGTTCCATTACCCAAGCTTGAGTTAAAAGAGCATTTTCTTCTTTAAATTTGTTCATTTTTCCTAAACTTATTTTTTTAGCTATTTCATCAGGTTTGCCTGAATTTTTTAATTCCTCTGCAACGAGTTCTTGTTCTTTATCAATTACTGTTTGGTCAATTAAATTTGATTCAAGTGCTAAAGGATTTGAAGCTGCAATATGCATAGATAATTGTTTACCAAACGATTTAACTGTATCTGATTTGTCATTTGTATCAAGGGATACTAATACAGCCAATTTTGCTACATTATCTTTTACAACTGTATGTAAATAATAGTTATTAATACCTTTTGTATTTTCAATAGTTTTTGATTTTCCAATTGTAATTTTTTCACCAATTTTTGCAATTAGCGCTACTAAATTATCATCTACACTTTGCCCATTTTTCATCACAGCTTTTTTTAATTCATCATGATTAGAGTTGTGTTGATTGTTTAACTCACTTAATTCTTTAACGAAGCTTATAAAGTCATCATTTTTTGCAACAAAGTCTGTTTCACAATTTACTTCTATTACAGAAGTTTTGTTTTCATCACCTGATACTACAACAACTCCTTCTTTGGCATCTCTAGACATTTTTTTTGAGGCCTTTGATATTCCTTTAACCCTAAGAATTTCAATTGCTTTATCTAAATCACCACCGGACTCTTTGATTGCTAAATTACAATCTTTAAATCCAGCACCCGTTGCTTCTCTTAATTTTTTTACTTTTTCTATATCACTCATTTTAATTTAACTTTCCTTTATCTTCGTTAGAGAATTTTTTTTCTAGTTTTTCTCTATCAATTTCTTGAATAGTTTTGTTTTTATCATCATTATTACCTGATTTTGCTTTTTCTTGATTAGGCTCAGATGATTGAATTGAACTTTTTGCATTATTAATCGTTTCTTTAATTAAATTACAATAAAGATCTATTGCTCTTCTTGCATCATCATTACCAGGAATTGGGTAGTCAATATTATCTGGGTTAGAATTGCTATCTAGAATAGCAATTATAGGAATACCTAATTTTGATGACTCAGCTATAGCTAATGACTCATAATTAGTATCAATTACAAAAACTAGTTCTGGAACTTTTTTCATTTCTGCAATTCCACCTAATGATCTTTGAAGTTTGTCTTTTTTAACACTCATCTTTAGAAGTTCTTTTTTAGTAAAACCTCTATTTTCAGCAGCTAAATCAATTTCTAATTTTTTTAATTTTTTTATCGAATTAGATATTGTTCCCCAATTAGTTAGCATTCCACCTAACCATCTATAGTTTACAAAATACTGATCTGTATCTTTAGCAACTTCAGCTATAGCTTCTGATGCTTGTTTTTTAGTTGAAACAAATAAAATTTTTCCATTATTTGCTATTGTATTATATACTTTTTCTAAAGCTACTTTAGTTAATTCAAGTGTCTGAGTTAAGTCTATAATATGAATTGAGTCTCTTTTTCCAAAAATGTATTTCTTCATTTTTGGATTCCATCTCAAAGTTTTGTGTCCAAGATGAACACCAGCTTCTAATAATTGTTGAATTGTAACATTAGGTATTTTCATATTTATTCCCGGTTAAGCCACCACAGTAATTTCCAATTAAGGACCGGAGGTATAAAACCAACAACTGTGTGCGTGTTAATTTAATTTAATGTTTATTTACAAATATTTGTTAAAATTGACAAGTTTTATTTAACTAATTTCTGCTTGAATTTGCTGTTTTCTTAAAAGATTTAAAGATTTTCTATCAAGATTCATTGGTTTTTTTAATTGAAAATTTAAAATTTGATCTTCCGTTGCGAAATTAAATTTTATTTGAGTTTTACCGTCTTGATTTAAGAATTTTGAAATCTCTTGGATTTGTTCAATAGATTTAACATTAAAGGATATTTCATTAATTGGACTATTAAATAAATCTTTCAAAGAAGCTATTTTTTGAACATTAATTCTTTTAAAACGGTTTTCATCATTAGAAATATTCTTAACTAAGGTCAAAATTAATGAGTTACCTTCTTTTAGGATTTCTCTATTTAATTCTAACAAATCTGAAAAAATAAATATTTCAAATACACTATTTAAATCTGTTAACTTTAAAACAGCATACGCATTTCCTTTAGCAGTTTTTCTCTCTTGAACTTTAAGTAATGTTGCAGCTACGTTATTATTTTCTGAATTATCATCTGATATAAATTTTGCATAATCATTAATTTTATAGTCTTCAAAAATTTCCGTAAATTGATTTAATGGGTGATCAGATATAAAAAATCCTACTGCTTCAAATTCTTTTGATAATCGCTCTTCAAATTTCCAATCTTCTATTTTAGCGATAATGTCTTCCACTATTTCAATGTTATCAGAAAATAAATCTATTTGATTGGCTAGCTTATTTTCAGAAATATTTTTATTTTTTAAAATTAAATTAGGTATTGAGTTAAAGATTGCTTGTCTATTTGAGTTTAAATTATCAAATGCTCCTGCTTTTACTAATCCCTCTAATTGTAATTTATTTATATCTTTGGGATTAACTCTATTTATAAAGTCATTAATAGATTTAAATTTTCCATTTAACTCTCTTTCTTCAACAATATTAGAAATTGCCTCATAACCTACAGCTTTAATTCCACCTAAGGCATAATAAAATTTTCCATCAATAGTTCTAAAATCAGCAAAACATTCATTAATATCAGGTCTAATTGTTTCAACATTAAGTCTTTTTAATTCTTCATAAAACTCACTTAATTTATTTTGATTAGAAATATCCATAGTCATTGATGCAGCAATAAATTCTTTAGGATAATAAGTTTTTAAATATGCAGTTTGATAAGAAATTATTGCATAAGCTGCAGCATGACTTTTGTTAAAACCATATTCTGCAAAAGGTTCGATTTTTAAAAATATTCCAGCTGCAACATCTTTAGCAATACCGTTTTTAACTGCTCCAGCAATAAAACCTTGTTTTTGTTTCTCTAGTTCCGCTCTCTTCTTTTTACCCATTGCTCTTCTTAAAAGATCGGCTTGACCCGCTGTAAAGCCTGAGAGTTTTTGAGCAATCTGCATTACTTGCTCTTGATAAATAATTACCCCATATGTGGGTTTTAAAATATCTTCCAATAATGGGTGTAAGTAATCAGGTTTTTGCTTTCCATGTTTACAGTCGTTATAGGTTGGTATGTTACTCATTGGGCCTGGTCTATATAATGCTACTAGTGCAATAATATCTTCAATATGATTTGGCTTCATATGAAGCAAAGCTTCTCTCATTCCAGCACTTTCAATCTGAAACAATCCTACGGTTTTACCTGATGATAAAAGATCAAAGACTTTTTGATCATCATAATTTATTTCTTCTATGTTAAATTTTTTATCTTTTTTTCTAACTAATTTTTGAGTGTTATTAATTACTGTTAGTGTCTTTAACCCTAAAAAATCAAATTTAATTAAACCAGCGTTTTCAGCTGAATACATGTCAAATTGTGTTGAAGGTAAAAGTAAATCTGCTGAAGTATCTTTATATAAGGGAACTACTTCTGTTAATTTTTTATCTGCAATTACAACTCCTGCTGCATGAGTAGCGACGTTTCTATTAAGACCTTCTAATTTTAATGATAACTCTGTTAATTTTTTTACTCTGGTATCCTCATTAATTAACTTTTGTAATCTTGGTTCTCCAGCTATACATTGAGTTAGATTTTGAGGTCTAGAAGGATCAAAAGGTATCATTTTTGATATACTATCAATAAACCCATAAGGTAATCCCATAACTCTACCGACGTCTCTGATCACCATACGTGCTTTAAGTTTACCAAATGTAATTATGTGAGCTACACTATCTTTGTATTTTTTTGTTAAGTATTCAAAAACAAGGTCTCTTTTATCCTCACAAAAATCTATATCAAAATCAGGCATAGAAATTCGGTCTGGATTTAAAAATCTCTCAAAAATTAAATTAAACTTAATTGGGTCAACATCAGTAATTGATATACACCAAGCAACCAATGACCCAGCACCTGAGCCTCTACCAGGACCAACTGGTATATCATTTTCTTTAGCCCATTTTATATAATCAGATACAATTAAAAAATAACTCGAATATTTCATTTTAATAATTATTGAAAGTTCATGATCTAGTCTTTCTTTATAAAGAAGAAAATTTTTATCATTTTCAAGTTTGCTATCTTTAACATTAAAAACTTTTAAAAATTTATCTCGCAGTCCTTCTAAAGAATATTTGGTTAAAAGATCATCTGCATTACCATCTTTATCGGTACTAATGTTTGGCAATATAGGATTAGAGAATAATGGTCTAAAATTACATCTTAAAGGAAAGTTGTAATTGTTTTCTAATGCCTCTGGTATATCAGCAAATAACTCCGTCATTTCAGAGTTAGTTTTTAAATAATGTTGATCGCTTAATTTTAATCTATTTTTTTCATTAATATAGGTTTTGTTACCAATACAAATCAAGGCATCATGTGCTTCATGCATGTCTTTTGATAAATAAAAAACTTCATTAGTAGCAATTATTGGAATTTCTAGTTCTGCAGACTTTTTTAGATTAAATTTTTCAAATCCAATTTCATTATTGTCGTTGTGTCGTTGAATTTCTAAATAAAACCTATCTCCAAAAACTTCTTTAATTTTTAGATAAATTTCGTTTATTTCTGTAAATTTTCCTTTATCAAATAATTTTCCGAAAAGACCTAAAATAGTACCTGAAAAAACTGAAACACCATCAGAACTTTTTAATAATTCATCAAAATTTACATGAGGGTCACTTAATTCATCATTTTCTAAATATGAATTCGAGGACAATTCAATAATGTTTTTATAACCTGTTTCATTCAAGGCAAATAAAGGTAACAATCCAGTTGTATCATTTAGTTTAAAATTAATTTGAGTGCCAATAATTGGCTGTGTTCCTGATTTAGAAATTTTTTCTGCAAATTCTAAAGCTCCACATAAATTAAAAGTGTCACTTATTCCTAAAGATTTAATTTTGTTTGATTTGCAATATTCTTGTAAATCATCAATCTTAGCCGCACCTTCACATATAGAATATTGTGTATGGACTTTTAGATGATTAAAGTTTTGATTTAATGACTCAGACATTAGATGATTTTATAATACCATCTCTCATCTCCAATAGGCAATCTGCCTTATTAGCAAAAAATCTATTGTGAGTTGCAAATATTATTAATCTATCTGATTTTTTTTGGTTATATAAAAGTTTAAAAACTTCTTTTGCTGTATTCATATCCAAACTACCTGTTGGCTCATCTGCTAATATTATTTCAGGATCATTTACTATAGCTCTTGCTATAGCAACTCTTTGAGCTTCTCCGCCTGAAAGTTGTGAGGGAAAATGATTTGATCTATTTGAAAGACGAATTTTTTTTAATAATTTTTTAGCCTTTTTACTTGCTAATTCTTTATCATTATTATTAGCAAGTGATGCTAAATAAATATTTTCTAAAGCAGTAAAATCAGAAAGAAGATTATTTTGTTGATAAACAATACCAATTTTTTTTGATCTAAAAATATCATTTTCTTCTGTATCATTAAAATTAATTTGATTTTGATTAAAAATAATTTGACCTGATGAAGGTCTGTCTATTAAAGAAATTAAATTTAATAAAGTTGATTTTCCTGAACCAGATGGGCCCATGAGCGAATAGATTTTACCTTTTTCAAAATTTTGCGACAAACCTTTTAAAACTTTGATTTTTTTCTCAGTTTCAAAACTTTTAGATATACTTTTTAATTCTAAATACTTACTCATATTTTAAAGATTTAATTGGATCCAACTTAGCTGCTTTAAATGCTGGAAAAATTGATACTAAAATAGTTATAATTATTGAGCAGACTGAAATTAGAATAATTGATGTTGGATTAATTTCAGAAGGCATTTTGCTTAAAAAATATATTTCTTCAGGAAATAAACTTATATTGAAAACTGAGCTTAAAAATTGTCTAAAATTTTCAATATAAACAGAAAAAGTTACACCTAAAAAAATACCAAAAATTGTTGCGGAAGTCCCTATTATTACTCCAACTAAAAAAAATATTTTAATTATTGATTTATTTAATACTCCAATTGATTTTAAGATGGCAATATCCCTTGTTTTGTTTTTTACTAAAATAGTTAATCCTGAAATAATATTAAATGCAGCAACAATTATTATTAATGACAAAATAATAAACATAACATTCCGTTCAACTTTTAGAGCTGAAAATAATGAACTATTCATATCTGCCCAACTAAAGACAAACTCATCATCAAAAACTTGTTTCACTATTAATTTTTGAGACTCGATATTGTTTGGATTTTTCAGATAAATTTCTAAATTTCTGTCGTTGGGATTGTATCCAAAGAACTCTTCTAAAACATTAAGTTCTATAAATGCAATATTGTTATCAAATTCTGCTAAACCACTATTAAAAATTGAATTAACAATAAAAGTTTTTTGTTTCGGCATACTGCCAATTATTGTTTGAACACCAGATGGTGACATAAGGGTCAATTCATCCCCTATTTCAAGATTTAGAGAAAAACTTAGTTCGCTTCCAATTGATATAAAATTTTCATCAAATAGACTTAAGTCGCCTTTAAATTTTTCATTTGTTAATACCTCTAAATTTAAAAGATCATTATGTTTATAGCCTCGTAACACTATTCCTTTGGTATTATTATTTTTAAGAATAATTGCCTCTCCTGAATTACTAAAAATAATATAATTAGAAATTGAATTTAATTTATTATTTATTTTATCTTCATCTATTGAATTTGAATAAGGTTTAACAGTTACGTGTGAATTAAATCCAACAATTTTATTGATTAATTCAGTTCTAAAACCATTCATTACCGACATAACAATAATTAGAACAGCAACACCAAGACTTATTCCAATGAAAGAAAATATTGAAATGACATTTAAAAAGCCATCTTTTTTTCTAGCTTTTAAAAATCTAAAAGTAATTTCTTTTTCTAAAGTAGAAATCAAATTGAATTTTTTTGTTTATTAATAATTTCTATAATTTTGTTTAAAGGTAAGTTTTGAGTTTCACCACCTGTTTCTTTGAACTCTAGTAAATCACCCTCACTTTTCTTACCAATGATAATTTGGTACGGAGCACCAATCAAATTCATTTTTTTAATTTTGGATGAAAAATTTTCATCTGTGTCATCAATAATTGCATCAATATTATTTTTTAATAACTCGCTGTTAATATTATTTGCCTTATCTAGTGCTGAATTATCGTTTTTATTTATCATCGGTATCAAAGCAATATCATATGGAGCAACAGACAATGGCCATTTCATGATTTCATTTTTTTCATCATACTTTGCTTCTATTATAGCCCCTACTAGCCTTGATACACCAATTCCATAAGAACCCATTTTAACAAAATCTTTTTTTCCACCTGGTAAATCTACTGATGCATTCATAGGTTTTGAATATTTGTCGCCAAAATAAAATATGTGGCCTACTTCAATACCTTTTGTGATTAATTGATTTTCCTTTGAAACTATTTTTTCAAATTCATCTTTGTTAAACTTTTCATCTGTCACAGCATAAAATTGCTCATATTTTTTTCTCATTTCTTCTAACGAAGATTTTTCTAGTTGAGTATCATCACTATTTAAGTCAAAAATTCTTTTATCAGTAAAAATTTTACTTTCTCCCGTGTCTGCTAGGATAATAAATTCATGAGATAAATTTCCTCCAATTGGGCCTGTGTCAGCAGCCATAGGTATTGCAGTTAGATCTAATCTTTTAAACGTTTTTAAATATGAAAGAAAAAATTTATTGTAAGAAAAAAATGCTTCCTCATCTGATACATCAAATGAATAAGCATCTTTCATATAAAACTCTCTTCCCCTCATTATTCCAAATCTAGGTCTTATTTCGTCTCTAAATTTCCATTGTATGTGGTACAAAAGTTGGGGTAATGATTTATAAGATTTAATTGAAGATCTAAAAATTTCTGTAACTTGCTCTTCATTGGTAGGTCCATAAAGCATTTCTCTATTTTGACGATCAGTTATTCTAAGCATCTCCTCACCGTAATCATCATATCGACCACTTTCTTTCCATATCTCACTAGATTGAATTGTTGGCATTAATATTTCTTGAGCTCCAATCTTATTTTGCTCTTCTCTAACAATTTGTTCTATTTTTTTCATTACCTTAAAGCCTAAAGGTAACCATGAGTATATTCCTGCGGAAGCTTGCTTTATCATACCAACTCTCAACATTAATTGATGAGATTTAATTTTTGCTTCAGAAGGATTATTTTTTAATATCGGAATAAATGAATTTGATAAAAGCATCTTAACTAATCATATTTCTTAAATTTAAATATTCAAATTTTATTAATAAATAAATAATGATAAAAATTACAGTTGTTATACCAGTGCAATACAAGAATTTTTTCAACATTTTTGGGTTTTCAGGTGATCCTGGATCTTCACCATCAATTTTTACTGTTTTTGCTCTGTTTACATCAATAGGAAGTATGGCAAAGAAAACTATCCACCATATAATTACATAGATGATTGCTAAACCAGTTACACTCATTAAATTCTAACTAAGTTAATATTAGTGAAAGGTTTTTTCCCAGTTCTTTCCTTAGAAAATTTCCTACAGGCAATTTTCAATGCATCAATTAAATTATGTTCTTGTTGCTTGCTTCCTATTTTAAAAGTTCTAGAAGTTTTTTCTATTTCTTCTTCTAATCCATAAACAAATTCTTCTCTATCATCTACTGGCAACCCACGAAAAGAAAGCACAGGATTGTTATGAATATTTCCTTTAGGTGTTATCATTAAAGTTACTTCAAGATATCCATTGGCACTCAAATTTTTTCTATCTTTTATTGACTGTGAATCTGGATCAACACTTACATTGCCATCTAAATATAATCGACCACTTGGAGCTTTGTCGTAAACTTCAGGCTGATTACCAGGATATAACTTTACTATATCACCGTTTTCTACTTGCACAGGGTATGGAACTTGCATTTCTTTTGCAAAATTTATGTGTTCTATCATGTGCCTATGTTCACCATGTACAGGTATTACACATTTAGGTTTAACCCATTTATACATTTCTTTTAAATCTTCTCTATTCGGATGACCAGAAACATGAACAAATTCAGTTTCCTCAGATATCACTTCTATACCATCTTTAACAAGTTGGTTGTGCAATTTATAAAGTTTTTTTTCATTTCCAGGTATAATTTTTGATGAAAATATTACAGCATCACCTTTTTCAATAAAAACATCAGGGTGTACATAACTAGAAATTCTCATCATCGCTCCCATTGGTTCTCCTTGGCTACCTGTACAAAGATAAACTATTTTTTCTCTTGAGAAATTTTTAGCTTCACGGGGGTCAATTGGTTCAATTGTATTTTTTAAATATCCACATTGACGTGCAGCTTTGTAAATACGATGCATCGATCTTCCAACTAGTGAAATTTGTCTTCCTGTTTGCTCAGCACAATAAAATGCTGTCTCCATTCTTGCTACATTAGATGCAAATGAAGTGATGATAATTCTCTTTTTCAATCTCGACATTACATTTAACATATTTTTTCTAACATCAAGTTCAGATCCAGACTTGCCGGAACTAAAAACATTAGTAGAGTCGCAGATCATTGCTAATACTCCTTCATCACCAATTTCTTTTAATCTCTTCTCATTTATATTGTCACCAATAAGTGGATTGGGATCTACTTTCCAATCTCCTGTGTGTAAAATTACACCAGCAGGAGTTTTTATTCTCAAGCCATTGGGTTCTAAAATTGAATGAGTTAAAGTTATATATTCAATTTCAAATGGATCTAATGAAACAGTTCCATTTAATTCAACAATTTGTAAATCATTAGTAATATCTATTTGTTTTTCTCGAAACTTCTCTCTAATCAAAACTGCTGTAAATGGAGTAGCAAATATTTTACATCTTAATTTTGGCCATAAATGTGCGATTGCTCCAATGTGATCCTCATGTGCATGAGTTAAAACTATACCCAACAAGTTATCTTTTCGTTCAACAATAAATCCAGGATCAGGATAAATTAAATCAACACCTGGTATAGTGTCATCAGCAAAAGTTACACCAATGTCTACCATTATCCATTTATGATCGCTTGGTTGACCGTAACCAAACAAATTCATGTTCATACCAATCTCACCAGATCCACCTAGTGGACAAAATAACAATTCATCTTTCATATTATTTTATTTGCTTAGAAATTTTTATTAGACCTTTAATTGTAATATCTTGGTTATGTTTAACTTTCGATTTTATTGAACTCGTAAATAAATCAGAAAATCCACCTGTCAATACAACTTTAAAGGATTTTCTTGTCTCTTTCTTAATTAAATTAATCATATTGTCAATTAAACCAGAATAACCCCAAAAAAAACCTGATCTAACAGCAGAAAGTGTGTTGCTGCCTATTACTTTTTTCATACGTTTAAGCTCAATTTTTGGGATTAAAGTAGCTCTATCTGACAAAGTATTAAGAGACAACTTAACTCCAGGAGCTATTATTCCTCCCATATACGTATTTTTTATTAAAACATCAAATGTTGTAGCGGTACCAAAATCTAAAATTATATAATTATTTTTGTTATCCAATAAGCTTATGGCATTTGTAATTCTATCAGAGCCTACCTGCTTGTAATCAACTTTAATTTTAATCATTGATTTTAAATTCAAGTTTTTTACCTCGTTGCATTTAACTTTAGTGATTTTAGAAAAGTAGTTTTTTATAATTTTAAAAGTGTTTGGGACAACACTACAAAACAATATTTTTTCAATTTTATTTATTTGTATTTTATTTTTTTTAAATAAGATTTTTAATTGGTTATTACTTATTTTTTTTGAAATAAAAGTAATTCTTTTTAAAACTTTATTTCTTTTGGAAACTAAAAAAATTTTAGTATCAGTATTTCCTATGTCACCTAAAATATACATATTAATTAATTTATTTTATACATTTTTGATATTCTATTTTCAAAAACTAGTTTCAAATTTTTTTCTAATTCAGATTTATTAATTTTTTTTCCTGTTACTCTATATAAATTTGTAGATGGATAATTTTTAATATTTGGATTTTTTATTACATTAATTCCTATTCCTGTAATTAAAAATTTTTTATCTGATTTCGTTATAATTTCTTGTAAAATCCCACTAATCTTTTTCTTATTAATTAATAAATCGTTTGGTTTTTTAAAGTTAATTTTTTTTTTTATATATTTAGAGAGTGTTTGTTTAACTAAATTACAATTTAACTTTGTAACTCTTTCTATTGAGAATTTATTTTCATCAAATGGATGAAAAAAAGAGGCAAATAAATTACCTTTATATGAAATCCATTTTCTTCCATATTGACCTCGACCACTAAATTGTTTTTCAGCAACAACCATTCCAAATTTATAGTTAGTTTTTTTTATTATTCTTGCAGCTGTATCGTTAGTACTTTTTATTATTTTAAAATTAAATTTCTTAAATTTCATTAAATAATATTAATTCTTGATACTACCTCAATTAATTGGCTTGGAAATATGAAGTATAAAAGAATTAATATTGTAGAAAAAGTTAATGAAAATTTTAACCATAAACTATGATCCGTATCATATTTATCTTTTTCTTTATCAAAGTACATAATCTTGATTATTCTTAAGTAATAGAAAGCTGCAACAACTGTAGATAACAATCCAACAATAGCTAAAAAATACATTGATTGTTCTAAAACCGCTTTGAAAACATAAAACTTAGCAAAGAATCCTGCTAATGGTGGTATCCCTGCCAATGAAAACAATATTACAAGTAAAGAAAGTGATAATAATGGATGATTTTTCGATAAACCAGATAAGTCATCAATATCTTCGTAATATTGATTATTTCTTTTAAGCATTAACAAACAAGAAAAAAGAGCCAAATTCATTACAACATAAATTGAAATATAAATTATTGAACTTTGAATTCCTTCATTAGAAGCAGTGGCAAGACCAGCCAATGTATATCCTATGTGTCCAATAGAGCTATAAGCAACTAGTCTTTTAATGTTTGTTTGTCCAATTGCTGCAATTGCTCCAAAAAGCATTGATGCAATAGATAAAAATACAATTATCATTTGCCATTGATCGATTAGATTTAAAAATGGAACATATAAAAATCTAATAAATACAGTTAACGCAGCAATTTTTGGTACCATTGTAAAAAATAAAGTTACTGTAGTTGGAGATCCTTCGTATACGTCTGGTGCCCACATATGGAATGGCACTGCTGAAATTTTGAATGCTAAACCTACTAAAATAAAAACTATCCCAAAAGTCAGTACATACTCATTTGAATTAAGTTGTGTGGAAATCACATCAAAGTTTGTAGATCCTGAAAAACCATAAATTAGTGAACATCCATAAAGTAATAATCCTGATGATAAAGCACTTAATACAAAATATTTTAAACCTGCTTCAGATGATTTTAGTTGATCTCTATTATAAGTTGCTAAAACATATAAGGCTAATGATTGTAACTCTAGACCCATATAAAATACAATTAAATCATTAGAACTAATCATGACCATCATTCCCAGCACAGAACTCAAAATTAAAACTGGATATTCAATATTAAAAATTTTAAAAATTTTTAAATAACTAGAAGAAATAACTAATACTAGAAAACCGCCCAACAGTGTTATTATCTTCATAAATGAAGACATCTTATCTATTACAACACTGCCATTAAACAAAGTTTCTCTATTCACAGAGAAAGTTTCGTTAATAGTAATTATAGAGGCGATCAAAAATACAAATAAAGACAAGTTAAAAGTAATGCCTGAACTATTTTTTTTAAATACTCCCAATACAAGTAAAAACATTATTGATAATGAGATAAAAATTTCAGGTAAAATTAAATTTAAATTTTCCATGTTATTTACTCGCTAAATTAATATTATGCATATTTATTAAATCTGAAACGGAAACCTCTATTGTATTAATCAAAGGATCTGGATAAAAACCAAAAAATAAAGTTGGTATAGCTAAGCATGTTAAAATTACATATTCTGATTTATTCAAATCTAACATTTGTTTTAAATCTTCATTAACTAATTTCCCAAAAACAACTCTTTTATACAACCAAAGCATATAAGCAGCTCCTAAAATTACTCCTAAGCTTGCTAACACAGCTACTAAAAAATTATCCTTAAAGGCACCCATTAAAATTAAAAATTCACCAATAAAACCACTTGTTCCAGGTAACCCTAAAGCGGCTAATGTAAACAACATAAATAAAATCGAATACTTTGGTATTATGGCAACTATACCACCATAAGAATTTATCATCCTTGAATGCATACGGTCATAAACAACACCAACACATAAAAATAGAGCTGCAGAAACTAATCCATGACTAATCATCTGAATTATACTTCCTTCTATACCTTGCTGTTGAAGAGTAAAAATACCTAAAGTTACAAAACCCATATGTGCTACAGACGAATATGCTATTAACTTTTTCATGTCTTCCTGCATTAAAGCGATAAAAGAAGTAAAAATTATTGCTATAACACTTAAAGTATAAATAAGAGGTGTGAATACTTCAGAAGCCACAGGAAATAATCCTAGTGAAAACCTAATAAAACCATATCCTGCCATTTTTAATAGAATAGCAGCTAATAAAACTGAACCAGCAGTAGGAGCTTCAACATGGGCATCTGGCAACCAAGTATGAACAGGCCACATAGGTGTTTTTACTGCAAAAGAACTAAAGAAAGCTAACCATAATAAATTTTGGTATTTAGCGTCAATTCCAATTTCATAAAGTTTAACTACATCAGTTGTGCCTGATATCCAGTATATTGAAATGATTGCAACCAGCATTAAGACCGATCCAAGCAAAGTATATAGAAAAAATTTAAATGCTGAATAAACACGTTTTGGACCACCCCAAATCCCAATAATTAAAAACATTGGAATTAATCCGGCCTCAAAAAATAAATAAAAAACAACTAAATCAAGTGCACAAAACACACCAATCATGAAACTTTCCATAATTAAAATTGCAATTAAAAAATCTCGTAATCTATTTTTTACTGAATTGTTAACTGAAATGATGCAAAGTGGAGTTATAAAGGTTGTTAAGATTATAAACAATATCGAAATTCCATCGACACCAACTTTATAATTAATAAATCCTTCGATCCATGTTCTATCCTCAACAAATTGAAAATCAGATACGCTTTGGTCAAAAGATGCCCATAAATATATAGAAATTAAAAAATTAACTATACTTGTGAATAAGGCTACATATTTAGCTGTTGAATTATTTCCATCTTTATCTTTTGTAAAAAATAAAAAAAGAGCTCCTATAGTTGGTAACAAGATTAAAGATGATAAAATTGGAAAGCTCATTATTTAACTATCAAAAAGGTTAATAAAGCAGAAAAACCTAACAACATTACAAAAGCATATTGGTAGATAAAACCACTTTGAAATTTATTTGCTTTAATCGAACATTTTTTTATAAAAGAAGAAATTCCATCAGGACCAAATCCATCTATTATAGTTCCATCACAGACTTTCCATAAAAATGTCCCAAGTTTTTTCGATGATTTAATAAAGATAACCTCATACAACTCATCGAAGTACCATTTATTGACAAGGAAATTGTATAAAGGTTTATTCATTGACGCTATTTCATTTGGCAATTCTTTGTTCTTAACAAATAAATAATAAGCAATAGGTATTGATAGGATAACTAAACTAGGTGTTAAAAGTAAAAACCATGTTGGTGGATGATCTGTGCTTAGAGGTTCTAAAAATTTGATTGATTCTGACCAAAAGTAATTTTCACCACCATGTCCAATGAACAAATCTTTAAATAACATGCCTGCAAAAATTGCACCAATAGAAAGCACAAATAACGGAACAAGCATTACCAAAGGTGACTCGTGCGTTTCCTCAATTTTAATCTCTTTATTATTATATTCGCCATGAAATGTTTTGAATATTAGTCTCCACGAATAAACTGACGTTAAAAACGCAGTAACTATTCCAATACCAGCTGCATAATAACCTGTTGTATTTCCTTTCAAATATGCAAATTCAATAATTGCATCTTTTGAATAAAAGCCTGATAAGAAAGGAAAACCTGTTAAAGCAAGAGTTCCTATAATCATTAAAGCATAAGTGTAAGGTAATTTTCTCCATACACCTCCCATGTTATTAATATTTTGCTCATCTTTAAAAGCATGAATTACTGATCCTGATCCTAAAAATAATAAAGCTTTAAAAAATGCATGCGTAAATAAATGAAACATAGCTACATTGTAAGCTCCTACACCAGCTGCGAAAAACATGTAACCTAACTGACTACAAGTTGAATAAGCAATTATTTTTTTAATATCTGTTTGAACCAATGCTACCGTTGCAGCAAAAAAAGCTGTTGTCATTCCAACTACAGTAATCAAGTTTAAAATTACTGGAGAAAATTCATATATAGGTGAACATCTAACAACTAAAAATACGCCTGCAGTAACCATTGTTGCAGCATGAATTAAAGCAGAAACTGGCGTTGGTCCCTCCATCGCATCTGGTAACCATGTATGAAGCAAGATTTGAGCTGATTTACCCATAGCTCCGATAAATAACAATAAGCAAACCAAATCTATCGCTTTAACCTCAAAACCTAAGAAGGATAAATCTTTATCTACAACTGTTGGAATTTGTTGGAAAACTTCATCATAATTAACAGTTCCAAATAAATAAAAAACTAAAAAAATACCTAACGCAAAACCAAAGTCACCTACTCTATTAACTACAAATGCTTTGATTGCAGCTGCATTAGCACTTTCTTTTTTAAACCAAAAACCAATTAAAAAATATGAGCAAAGACCAACTCCCTCCCAACCAAAAAATAGTTGAATAAAATTATCTGATGTTACAAGCATTAACATTGCAAATGTAAATAATGATAGGTAAGCCATAAATCTTGGTTTATGTGGGTCGTGAGACATGTATCCGATAGAATAAATATGGACTAACGCTGATACAGAAGTAACTACAACCAACATCACAGCTGATAGAGGATCAATTAACATTGACCAATTAACATCAAGTGAACCTGAATTAATCCAAGTTGCTATAACAATATTTTCCTCATATTGATTAACAATTACCTGATACAATACAATTATTGATAAAATTGCAGATATAGAAACTAATGCGCTAGTTACTATTTCAGAATTTCTATCACCAATGTAACGTCCAAAAAAGCCTGAAATAATTGATGCTATTAATGGAAGAAATAAAATTGAAAGTTCCATTATTATCCTTTCAACTCATCAATTTCTTCAACTCTGATAGTTCCAGAGTTTCTATAGTAAACAACGATTATAGCTAAACCAATCGCAGCTTCTGCAGCTGCTACAGTTAAAATAAATAAGGTAAATACTTGACCAGCTAAATCTCCAAGAAAAATTGAAAAAGCAACTAAGTTGATATTTACAGCTAATAAAATCAACTCAATACTCATCAGTATAACAATAATATTTTTTCTATTAAGAAAAATTCCAATAACTCCAATTGAAAAAATCACAGCACCTAAAGTTAAATAGTGCCCTAAACCTATCTCAGTCATCTATTTTAACTCCTTTATTAGAAGCAACTTCTACAACACTTACTCCTTCTGCTCTTTCACGAGAAATTTGTTTTATATAACTTTGTCTTTTAACGTTTGATCTTTGTCTAAAAGTCAGAACGATTGCTCCAACCATCGCAACTAACAAAATCATACCACTGATTTGAAATATATGTATGTAATCAGTGTATAATACTTGACCTAGTGAGTGTGTGTTACTTAAGTCTGAAACTTTTAATGAATTGTTAACATCAAAAATCTCTGGTTTATACTTCCATCCACCAATTACAATAATTAATTCAAAGAAAATGATTGTGCTAATAATTAGTCCAACAGGAATATGTTTTGAGCTAGCAGCAGATGCAAACCATTGATTTTTTTGTTGAGCAACATTTAGCATCATTACAACAAAAAGAAATAAAACTGCTACGGCTCCAACGTAAACAATTAACATTATCATACCTAAGAACTCGGCACCAATCATAATAAATAGACAAGAAATACTGATAAAATCTAAAATTAAAAAAAATACTGAATGGACAGTATTTTTAGATACTGTAACCATTATTGCAGAAACAACTGCAATTATAGAAAAAGTATAGAAGAAAATAGCGTGAGCAATCATTTATCTGTGCGAACTATCCGCTTTAATATTAGCGTCTAGAATATTCTCCCATCTATCACCGTTATCTAATAATTTTTCTTTTGTGTAATATAATTCTTCTCTTGTTTCAGTCGAAAATTCGAAATTTGGACCTTGAACTATAGCATCAACAGGACAAGCTTCTTCACATAGACCACAATAAATGCATTTCATCATATCGATGTCATAACGAGTAGTTTTTCTACTGCCATCTTCTCTTTGAGCAGATTCAATTGTAATTGCTTGGGCAGGACATACAGCTTCACAAAGTTTGCATGCAATGCATCTTTCTTCTCCATTTGGATATCTTCTTAAAGCGTGCTCACCTCTAAATCTAGGGCTAATTTTTCCTTTTTCAAAAGGATAATTGATTGTTTTTTTGGGTTTAAACAATTCTTTTATTGCAATGAATAATCCTCCTACAAAATCTACCATGAAAATAGTTTTAAAAAATCTAGATAAATTCATAATTAGCTTGTTGGTAAAAGGTTAAAGTAAAATAAATAACTTGCAGTTAAAACAACCCAAGTTAAAGACAAAGGTAGAAATACCTTCCAACCTAACCTCATTAATTGGTCATATCTATATCTTGGTACAATTGCTTTTACTAAAGCAAATAAGAAAAATAAAAGTAAAATTTTTAAAATTAGCCAAATTGCACCAGGTACTAAAGTGAATGGATAAATATCTATTGGAGATAACCATCCACCTAAGAATAATATGGCTCCCATGGCACACATCAATAAGATGTTGGCATACTCACCTAACCAAAACATTGCATACATCATTCCAGAATATTCTGTCTGGTATCCAGCAACTAATTCTGCTTCAGCCTCAGGTAAGTCAAAAGGTGGTCTATTAGTTTCGGCTAGAGCAGAGATAAAAAATATTACAAACATTGGAAATAATGGAATCACAAACCATAGATTTTGTTGAGCAATTACGATGTCATTTAAATTCAATGAGCCTACGCATAACAATACATTGATAATAATAACTCCAATTGAAACTTCATATGATACCATTTGAGCCGCAGATCTAATTGCACCTAAGAAAGGATATTTAGAGTTTGAAGCCCATCCTCCCATAATTATTCCATAAACACCTAGGGATGAAACAGCAAATAGATAAAGTATACCGACATTAATATCCGCTAAAACCTGGGTTGCGCTAAATGGTATAACAGCCCACGCAATCAAAGCTAATGTCATAGTAACAATAGGTGCTAATATGAAGATTACTTTGTTAGAGCTTGATGGAATGATTATTTCTTTAAAAATATATTTCAAAGCATCAGCTAATGATTGAAGTAATCCAAATGGTCCCACTACATTTGGTCCTTGTCTTTTTTGAACAAAAGCCCAAACTCTTCTATCTAGCCAAACAATCATAGCTACAGAAACCAAAACTGGAACTAACAAAAATAGAATTTTGTATACCTCTTGAAAAACTATATTCAAATATTCCATCTTAACCTTCTGTACCTGTTGATTTTAAATTCATTTTTGCATTATTACACTCAATCATTGTTTTTGATGATTTAGCTACAACATTAGAAAAATAATAATCTTTAATTTCAATTTTTAAATTTTCATTATTAAAATCAGAATTCGAGTTGTTATTGTTTTGTTTAGTTTGTTTTTCACTTTGCAATTTTAAATAATTTAACATGCTGCTATCTAGCTCTTCTTTATCGTTAAATAATTTTCTATTATTCATGAATTCAGCTAATTCATTTATTATCTGCCAATCTTCTTTTGCATCTCCAGGAGGATAAGAGGCCTTAAATGCTTTTTGAATTTTTCCCTCTAAATTTGTATAATAACCGTCTTGTTCTGTGTAAGCTGAACCAGGTAAAATTATATCTGCACACTCTGCACCTTTGTCACCATGGCTTCCTAGGTAAATAACAAATTCGTTTTTTTTAACAAAATTTAAATTATCCCGACCAATTAAAAACACAATTTCAAATTTATTTGATTTTAAATCTTCTATTAAATTTGTTCTAATGTTTAAAACTCCTAGATCAAAATTTCCTACAGTTGCTGCATCGCAAGATAAAACATTCAAAGGACTCCAATCCTCAGAGAATTTGTTTTTTTTATTCAAAAAATCTTTTAAATTATCAAACAAATATTGTGCCTTTTCTAATCTTAATAAAGATTCACCAATTATTATCATTGGTTTTTTTGCACTTTCTATTTCTTTTGAAAGTTTGTGTGTGTCATCTATTATTTCTTTAATTGTTTTAGTTTGGCCATCTAAACTTTCGTAAGGATAAGTTAGATCTCCACAATCATTTAATGATACAATTCTTGTACTATTATTTAGATAAGATTTTCTAATTCTTGCATTTAAAATTGTGGCTTCATATCTGGGATTGGCGCCCAATAATAAAATTAAATCAGCATCTTCAATTCCATTAATTGAGGAATTAAACAAATAATTTTCTCTTTTTGAAATATCAATATATCGATTATCTGATCTAGACTCATAATTATCAGTTTCAACTGTTCGGTCAAAAAATTCTTTAAAAATGTAAGCAGTTTCCATGTTTGTTAAATCTCCAACAAAACCAGATACTTTTTCTTTAGATGTGTTTTCCAATTTAGATTTAATTATTTTATAAACTTCTTGCCAGGAAGCTTTCTCAAATTTACCGTTGTATTTAATATATGGAGTATCTAATCTTTGATGCAGTAAACCATCACACGCATATCTAGTTTTATCTGAAATCCATTCTTCATTAATATCTTCATTTATTATTGGGAGAACTCTTTTTACTTCCCAATCGTATGTATCAACTCTAATGTTTGAACCTATTGCATCCATAACATCAATTGTTTCAGTCTTTTTTAATTCCCATGGTCTCGCTTCAAAAACATAAGGTTTTGATGTCAAAGCTCCAACAGGACATAAATCAACTACATTGGCAGATAATTCTGATTGCATTGATTGCTCAAGATATGTTGTAATTTGCATATCCTCACCCCTACCTATAGCACCAAGTTCTGGGACTCCTGCAACTTCAGTGGCAAATCGCACACATCTTGTACAATGTATGCATCTTGTCATTTGAGTTTTGATTAAAGGTCCCATATTTTTTTCAGGAACTGCTCTTTTGTTTTCTTTAAATCTTGATTTATCTACCCCATAAAACATTGATTGATCTTGAAGATCACATTCACCACCCTGGTCACATACTGGACAATCTAAAGGATGATTTGCTAGTAAAAATTCCATTACACCTTTTCTAGCCTTTTCAACTAAACTTGTGTTTGTTTTAATGTTCATTCCTTCGGCAGCAGGCATTGCGCATGATGCAATGGGTTTCGGTGATTTCTCCATTTCCACCAAACACATTCTACAATTTCCAGCTATAGATAAT
This sequence comes from Candidatus Pelagibacter sp. HIMB1746, assembly GCF_052047555.1. Lineage (NCBI taxonomy): Bacteria > Pseudomonadati > Pseudomonadota > Alphaproteobacteria > Candidatus Pelagibacterales > Candidatus Pelagibacteraceae > Candidatus Pelagibacter > Candidatus Pelagibacter sp. HIMB1746. Next base: position 106,751 of record NZ_JBNAJZ010000003.1, read on the forward strand.
TTTTCATGATAACAAAATCTAGGTATCTCAACTCCTGCTTTTTCACAGGCTTGAAGAACTGTTAGTCCTTCTTCAACTTCTACATCAATATCATTTACTTTTAATTTAAGCATTTTTTTTATCTAATAAATGTTGATCAACCAAATAAGGTATATTATTTTTTTTCTGAACAATTGGGTCCAAATTGTTTCTTTCTTGAATTTCTTTTTTAAAATGTCTTAACAAACCTTGAACTGGCCATGAAGAACCTTCTCCAAACGCACAAATTGTATGACCAGCGATTTGGGTTGTTACATCTCCTAACATGTCAACTTCATCTTTAGTTGCATCACCTTTTGCCATACGTTCAAGCATTCGCCACATCCATCCAGAACCTTCTCTGCAAGGTGTACATTGTCCACAACTTTCATGTTTGTAAAATCTAGCAATTCTCGCCATACATTTAATAATGTCTTGATCTTTATTGATAACCACTATTCCAGCTGTTCCTAATCCACTTTTTTCTTCAACACACGCATCAAAATCCATCTTTAATGTTTCGCATCTATCTTTTGGAATTAGAGGCATAGAAGATCCACCTGGTATTACAGCTTGCAAATTATCCCACCCACCAATCACTCCACCGGCGTGAACTTCTATTAATTCTTTTAAAGGAATACTCATTTCCTCTTCTACATTACACGGATTATTAACATTTCCAGAAATACAGAATATTTTAGTACCTGTATTTTTTTCTCTTCCTAAAGAAGCAAACCATTTCGCTCCTCTTCTTAGAATAGTTGGCACCACAGCAATCGTTTCAACATTATTAATTATAGTTGGACATCCATATAAACCAATCAAAGCTGGGAAAGGTGGTTTTAGCCTTGGTTGACCTTTTTTACCCTCTAAACTTTCAAGTAATGCTGTTTCTTCACCACAAATATACGCTCCTGCTCCATAGTGGATATAAATATCTAAATCCCAGCCAGTTCCAGCTGCATTTTTTCCTAATAGTTTTTTCTCGTAAGCCTCATCAATTGCAGTTTGGAGTTTTTGACCATCAACAAAATATTCTCCTCTAATATATATGTAGCAGACGTGTGCTTGAACTGCGTATGATGCTATCAGACAACCCTCTATTAATTTATGAGGTTCAAATCTTAAAATATCTCTATCTTTACAAGTGCCTGGTTCAGACTCATCACCATTAATAACCAAATAATGTGGTCTTGATCCAACTTCTTTTGGTGCAAATGACCATTTTAAACCAGTAGGAAATCCTGCTCCACCTCGACCTCTAAGTTGAGACTCTTTAATTTCATTAATAATCCAATCTCTTCCTTTTTCAGTAATTTCTTTAGTGTTTACCCAATCACCTCTTGATTGTGACGCTGCTACATCAGAACCTTTATCATTATATAAATTTTGAAAAATTCTATCTTGATCTTTAAGCATTTTTTAAATCCATTAGTGTTTTTCTATTATTCTCTGGCTCATTATTAATTCTTCCTCTGTATGAACCTGGTTTTGGAGTCTCTCCGTTTAAAATTTTATCTAAAATCTCAGATGTTTTTTCTTTATCAAGATCTTCGTAATAATCATCATTTATTTGCATCATAGGAGCAGTCACGCATGCACCTAAGCATTCAACTTCCATCCATGAACAACTCTTATCACTTGATAATTCACATTCATTTTCAGAAATTTTTTCCTTACAAGCTTCAACCAATTTATTTGCACCTCTTATCATACAAGGTGTTGTAGTACATACTTGAACAAAATATTTTCCAACTGGAGATAGATTGTACATTGTGTAGAAAGTGGCAACCTCATAAACTTTTATATAAGGCATGTCTAAAAACTTAGCGATATACTTCATTGCAGCTAATGGTATCCAATTATTATTTTGTCTTTGAGCAATATAAAGTAAGGCCATCACAGCACTTTGTTGTTTTCCTTTTGGATATTTTGCAACAATATTATTTGCTGCCTCTAAAGAGGTAGTATTAAATTCGAAACTTTCTGGTTGATCTTTTGCTGGTTTTCTTAAACTCATCTATCCACCTCACCGAAAACAATGTCTAATGAACCTAAAACCGCTGGTACATCTGCTAACATGTGTCCTTTAATTAAATAATCCATTGATTGCAAATGTGAAAAACCTGGGGCTCTAATCTTGCATTTATAAGGTTTGCTTGAACCATCAGAAATTAAATAAACTCCAAATTCTCCCTTAGGTGCTTCAACAGCTGTGTAAATCTCGTCCTTAGGCACTCTATAACCCTCAGTAAATAGTTTAAAATGATGAATTAACGCTTCCATTGATTGTTTAATATCTTTTTTTGATGGTGGACTAATTTTACCATCTAATGATTTAATTGGACCTTTTTCCATTTTAGATAAACATTGTTTAATAATAGAAACACTCTCTTTCATTTCTTCAATTCTGCATAAATATCTATCGTAGCAATCACCATTTTTTCCAACTGGTATTTTAAAATCTAAATCCTCATAACAATCATAAGGTTGTGACTTTCTTAAATCCCAAGGCACTCCTGATCCTCTAATCATAACTCCTGAAAACGAATAATCTAAAGCATCCTCTTTACTTACAACTCCAATATCAACGTTTCTTTGTTTAAAAATTCTATTGTCTGTTAAGAGACTTTCTAAATCATTAATTACTTTTGGAAATGTGTCGCAAAAGTTTGAGATATCTTCCTCTAAACCTTTGGGTAAGTCTTGATGAACACCACCTGCTCTGAAGTAGTTAGCGTGTAATCTTGATCCAGAGGCTCTTTCATAAAAAGTCATTAATGTTTCTCGCTCTTCAAATCCCCAAAGTGATGGAGTTAAAGCGCCAACATCAAGCGCTTGAGTAGTAACGTTAAGAATATGACTTAATATTCTTCCAATTTCACAAAATATAACCCTAATATACTGAGCTCTAATCGGTACATCTATTTTAAGAATTTTTTCTACAGCAAGGGCAAAGGCATGTTCTTGATTCATTGGAGCTACGTAATCCAAACGGTCAAAATAAGGAACAGCCTGCATATATGTTTTGTTTTCAATTAATTTTTCAGTGCCTCTGTGAAGCAAACCTATATGTGGGTCTGCTTTTTCAACAACCTCACCGTCTAATTCTAATATTAATCTTAATACACCGTGAGCTGCTGGATGTTGAGGACCAAAGTTTAGATTTAAATTTTTAATTTTTTTTGTCATTATTTTCAATTTCTTCTTTAATGTATTTTGTTCCTTCCCAAGGACTCTCGTAATCAAAATTTCTATAGTTTTGCTCTAGTTTAACTGGTTCGCTGATTACTTTTTTTTGATCTTCACTGTATCTAACTTCCGAGTGACCAGTTAAAGGAAAATCTTTTCTTAAAGGATGTCCTTCGAAACCATAATCTGTAAGTATTCTTCTTAAGTCGGGATGATCTTTGAAATTTACACCATACATATCAAAAACTTCTCTTTCCATCCAATTTGCTGCAGGAAAGACACTTGTTAAAGAAGGTATAACTTCATTTTCAGAAATAGAGTATTTTAGAACTAGTCTTTGATTAAATTCATGACTTAAAAATAAGTAAACTACTTGAAATCTTTGATTATTTTCTGGATAATCAACAACTGTAATATCTATTAGCTGTCGAAATTTTGTATCTAAATTAGTTTTTAAGAATAAAATTACATCTAAAAAATCATCTTTATCTGTTTCTAGATAAATTTGATTATGTTTTATTTCTGAATTGTTAATTTTAGTGGTTAACTCAGAATTAATTTTTTTTTCTAGATCCTCTAAACTATTCATGACTATCTTACAAAAGATCCTTTTTTTCTAATTTTTTTTTGTAATTGCAAAATTCCGTATAATAATGCCTCTGCAGAAGGAGGGCATCCTGGAACATATACATCAACTGGAACTATACGATCACACCCTCTTACAACTGAATAAGAATAATGATAATAACCTCCACCATTAGCACAGCTACCCATAGAAATTACATATCTAGGTTCTGGCATTTGATCGTAAACTTTTCTTAAAGCTGGTGCCATTTTATTTGTCAAAGTTCCAGCAACAATCATTACATCTGATTGTCTTGGAGATCCACGGGGAGCAGCTCCAAACCTTTCCAAGTCATATCTAGGCATTGCTGTTTGCATCATTTCGACTGCACAGCACGCAAGACCAAAAGTCATCCAATGCAAAGAGCCAGATCTAGACCAATTAATTAAATTATCTAGCGATGTAGTTATAAAACCATTTTTACTAAAATCTTTGGCAAGTTGTTTAAACTCTTCAGGAACTTGTTCTATTTTATCGTTCATTAAATTAATTTTATTCCCAATCTAAAGCACCTTTTTTCCATTCATAAATAAAACCAACTGTAAGTATGAATAGAAAAATCATCATTGATGAAAAACCTAATAGACCAATATTTCCTAATGATATTGCCCATGGAAATAGAAAGGCAATTTCGAGATCAAATATGATAAATAGAATTGCAACTAAATAAAATCTTACATCAAACTCCATTCTGGAATCTTGAAACGGTTCGAAACCACATTCATATGCAGATAATTTTTCTGGATCAGGTTTTTTTGGAGAAAGTAAAAAATTTAACACTACAAAAGCAACGCTTAAACCAAGAGCGATAACTAAAAATAGAATAATTGGAAGGTAATCTTTTAAAAATTCAGATAACATGAAAATCTATATATCAGTTTTTATCTGATGTTGAAGGGAAGATAAGTCACATTTTATTAATATTAACAGACAGTTTATTGGGAAAAAGTGGCGGGAGTGAAGGGACTCGAACCCTCGACCTATCGCGTGACAGGCGATCGCTCTAACCAACTGAGCTACACCCCCACTTAAATTTGTTTGGTGGGCAGTAAAGGACTCGAACCTTTGACCCCCTCGGTGTAAACGAGATGCTCTACCAACTGAGGCCCCTACCTTAAACCAAATTATTACTTCAAAAAGTACCGTCCTACTACAATAAACGTACACTTTAATCAACAGTAAGTATATCAAATAATATGCTAAGAAAAAGTGATTATTAAATATCAAGTGTGTCGTGAAAGTGTCGAGAAATTATGTTGAACAAAACCTAAATAAAGGCATTGAGATTCCTAAAATTAATTCTGTAGTACCTTGAATCATATTCCATTGAAATGACTCTCTACGTGGCTCTAATGGACTCTTAAACACTATGTTTTGACTAGGGGGTATATGCGGGGTGCCCCAGGGGGTATAGGTATACTATAGATGTGCTCATGATAAATTCTCGGTTAATACTGTTAACTACATTGTGGTTAACTTAATTAAAATAAATACAAAACTTTAGTATCCCTAAATCAGTTGTTCCATTAATAGATAAGGGGGTGCTAGTGTTACTTTATTATGGGTATAGATATTAGTTTAAAACTCCCAAACATATGGTTCATTAAATTAAGTAAACTACTTTTATTCTTAGATTCTACTATAAAAGAGTCATGAATTGAGAGTATTGGTATTCTATTGTTAACCATATGTTCAATTATCTTTTCAGCTATGCAACTATCCTTAAACTGTAGTCTCTTTCCTACCCCTGTAAATAAATGATGTTTAATTGGAGCGTTTGCTTTTTCAAATAATCTAAGTCTTTTCCATATCTCCTTAGCAATAGGCACTTTTAATTTCTTTTTATTGCCAAGAGAATAATTCTCATCATTATCTTCTTCTATAGCTCCTTTTACAGCATAAACAAATTTATGTTTGTCAGTTATATTTAATGCAATTGTAATTATTAGTTTATTAATATCTCTTTCATCTCTATCAATACCCTTAAGTATATAAGGGTCAGCAGTATTATCATTTAAGTCATAGTAGTTAATACCTTCTTCAGAGTACAATAAATGAATATTGAGTGAGCTATAGTCTAGCTCCACATTTTTATTGTTATTGATAGTAATATATTTTCTAATATCTTTGCTCAAGTTTACCCACCATGGGCCATAGAACCTACCACCCAACTCGAAAGAGCTATCATTAAAAACTCGATGATATTCTGTGTTATTAAAATTAGTAGGTTTTATTTCTAAATAATTAGAAACCTTTTTGTTTCTTATTAACTTTATATTGGTTCTGAATAATAAATTATTATAAGCATGTAATTTAGATCTCATTGAATGTGTGGCTGAATTATCCTTATATTCTATAAGTTTTTTACTTTTATCTTTTAAACGAACACAATCCATTGGATTACTCTGTAAATACTTTGAAGCTATTTTATAATCCTTGAAAGCTTGTTTGAGTTTGTGAGTGACAGACATCTTTGATCGTTTGCCTTTTTTTTGGCTACCTAAAATATTTTTAATCCACCCATGTTCTTTAAGATTATCTACAAGAAAAATTAAAGGTCTATAGGAGATACGATTAGGGTTGTATCTGTTTGATTTTTTGTAATATTCTTTATCTCTAGAATAAACAACAAACAAATCTTCATTAATACTATTCGCAGTAAATAAATTAGCCAATATTACTCTTAATTGTTTTTTATAAAGCTTTAGATACTTAGAATTTATTTTATCTTTAAAGTCTAGTAATATTGTATCTACTAATCTGCTAGATTGTTTGCCAACTAGCTCTAAACTGATATTGAAAAAAATATCATTCTCCCAAGTTTCATCTTCTGAGATCTGACCAATTTCTATCATGATCTCTCGTTTAGTCATACCCTGGAAAGGATTTTTCATATGATTTCATATGGTTACTAAATAAAAAAATTAAAGACTTTCATTGATGATGGGTTAGACTCTCTGATCAGGATTTGGTAATCTTGGATTGTGAGATGATTAAGCTTTTTAAAATCTTAGGATTATTTTTTATTTTAATATCCCTAAATAATTGTGCAGATGTTGCTATAGGTGCGCTACAGGGTTTGGAAGAATCTGGAAGAGCTGATGCTAGATCTAAACAAGCTTGGGGAGAGCTAGGATATGATCAAAAAGAATTTGAGGACATATCTTTAAGATTTGAAAATTTTGAGAAATGTACTGAAGCAATCCGATCGAATAACAATTATAAATTTCTTAAAATGAGAAGTCCTAAGGTTAAAAGTTATGAGCATTATGCAGATAAAAGTTACGTTAATCAGGCGGAAAGAATGAGTATTTCTTGGGTTGGCAAAGAAACTGATAAATGTTCAGTTATTTTGAGAGATGCAAAATATAATTCACCTATGGCTCAAGAATTTATACTCATTCCTCAAAGACTTTTAATTCAACAACTTTTTTTATTAGCTAGTTTAGATAATAAAGAAATTAATTGGGGCGAATATAATCGAAAAACTGAGGAACTAGACAACTTTGCCGAAAAAAAAGTTAGTGATTTCCTGGAAAAAATGAAAAACCAATCATACCAAGTTAAAAACAGAATAATGATTTTAAATGAAATTGATACTCTAAATGCTAATAGAGCTTATTTAGACACCCAACTCCAGAGAAGCAAAAATCAACTAAAATCTTTAAGAAACGAAAATAGAAAACTTGAGAATGAAAAACGCAGAATTGAAATGTGCGTTCGAAATCCTGGAGAATATTTATATTGCTGAAAAGAATTAAATTAATAATAATTTTAATATCTATTTTGGTTTTTAGTTACTCTAACGCCGAAGAAATAAAACTTTCGTGTAAAGGAGTTCATACCTCTAAGAACTTTCCTCTTGGGGAAAATATTAAAGAAATAAAATATGAGGAAGATCTTCTTTTGGATACCGAAAAAAAAAGATTGTTTTGGATAAATATTAGACAATCTCATATCTTAGATGATGGAACTATAATTGAAGCTCATAAACCCTTGGTATTTAAAGATTTAACACCTACTAATTTAATTCAGTTTTATGATGAAAATGAAAACGTAATAACTTTTGCAAATGCATACTTGAATAAAAAACTGTATTCTATGGAACAGTTTTTAAAATTAGATCTAAAGTCGATGCCATCATCAACCACATTGGCAACATATTTTTATGGAATTGATAAGAAGACTTTTAATATTGATAAACGATTGCAGACAGAAAGCGCTTCATTACCTATTATAAATTTTACATGTGAGAAAATAAACTATTAATGAAAAAAATTTTATTAATTATAATTTTAAGCATTATAGGGTTAGTGACTGCTAATGCAGATGATGATTGTCCTGGTGATAAAGCAGAAATTATTTTAAATTTAGGCGGATCACCTGAACCAGAAAAAATTACTTATGCAACATACAGTACATGTTCAGGAATGCATGACTATTGTGGTACAATGGGATGTTCAGTCGAAGTTTTTAATCATGAAGGTAATATGGAATTAGGATATATTCATCCTGCTGACTGGTACATCAGACCAATTAATGTTTTAAGTCAAATACCAACATTCGAATTAGTTATGCCACTTTCTAATGGTAAGCTTAGAATAGTAAAAGTGATAAACGGTGAGCTTACCGCAACTGTTATTGAGAAATAAATGAAAAAGTTCTTATTAATATTTATACTGACATTATCTTGGAGCAATATCAGTTTAGCTGAGGTTTTAAATTTATATTGTGAATATATTGAAGGGAAAGTGAAAGAGAAAGAAGAAATAGAAAATATTCCAATTACTGATTACTCGATAGGTGATAGATTTCAAGATTATTTAAAAGGCTATAAAATAAAAATAAATGTATCTAAACAAAAAATTATTGAAGCTCCTCAATATAATCAAAAAGATGGTTGGAAAACTATCTTCGAAGAAGATGAAATTTTATGGTATCGAAGCGAAGCTGACTTAGATGTAAGTGTTCATTACATTTTAAATAGATATTCTGGTAAGTTGAGAGAAGAAACTCGAATACTTACTGGAGATAGAAAAAACGATACTTTTATGGTGCTCATATTTCAATGTTCAAAAGCTGAAAGATTATTTTAAATAAATGAAAAAAATATTATTTACCACAATCTGTATTTTATTTTGGTCTAGTATTTTATACGCGGATGATAGATACAAACCTTGGGTTTATAATGACACTAAAATTTCAGAAAAATGTCTAAAACATTTATATCCTTTAGCATCAGGTGATTGGTATGAAGAATACTACAATGAGTACTTTGGAAAAGATCTTAGTTTTGGAGATATCGAGTTTGAATATTTTACAATAGTAATAGGTGAACATTTAAATAAAGAAATTTCTATTGGTCATAAATTTAAATCTTCCTGGGATGAAGAGATGACTTTAACGAGATATTTAGATGAATGTAATAAAGGTGATGAATTTCAATATAAAGTGATGACTGAACTTCCTAAAGTATATTGTAATGATTTTGCTCCTAATCTTGAAAGAGATTGTCTAAGTGCAGTTCTTATAAAACACTACTCTGAAACTAGAGTAAGGGTATACGGAATGACTGTTTATGGTCTTTATGATTTAGAAGGTAGGTTAGCTATTTTACCTTTAAGAAATCTTAAATAATGAAAAAACTTCTATCGATCCTGGTTATTGGCTGAATGAACAAAATCATAAATTTAGAAAAATTTAATTTCCATATATACATAATTGCTGCGTATACTAAAGGCCCTGTTAAAATTGGTTTTAGTCATCACCCACCATCAAGATTAAAGGAAATTCAAACTGGAAATCCTGATAAATTACGCTTATGTGGATCTCTTAGTTTTAATAAAAAAATTGAAGTTGAGCTGATAGAAAAAATTATTCACTCACATCTAAAAGATAACAATCTTCATTTACGTGGTGAATGGTTTAATATAAGTGTAAAAACTGCTTTAAGTATCTTTCAAACTTTTCCTTTATGTAGAGAAAATTTATTTAGTGGAATTGAAATTAAAAAGGGAAAAATTATAAATACAATTGATTTAATACAATATGGACTTCAAAAAAATATAATAAATGATGATGAATATCATTTATTAAACGAAGGATTTTTTCTTGAAGTAGATAATTGTCAATTCAATGATTTTACAATTAACACCTGATCTCAACATTATTTTAGAAGAGCATTTAGCTGATAAATTAAGGTATTAGACTAAAAGAACTAATTTTGTTAAAATTAAAAAATGTTCTTTCTAAATTTTTGGATGTTCAGAGTAATGGCTTGTTTGATTACTCTTTACTTTTTTGTACAAATTGTTTCGTCATCAGGTTTAGAAGATACTCCATTTCAAATTTTAATACCATTTGCATTACCTCTAATTGCTTTGTTTTGGATCGATTATCCAAAATTTTACTTTAAATATATTTATAAAGATAAAGAAATTTCAAAAAAGGTTAGGAAAAAAACAAAAAAGAAAAAAAGAAATGTTAGAGCTAGAAGTTAAATTTAATAGAAAAATATCCATTAAAGAGTTTGATAATCAAATAATTAAATTGGTAAATAATTTTCCTAAAGATAAAAAGATCTTAATTAGTTTAAAAGATACTAAAGATTATTTTATTGCTATATTTAAAGAAAACCCAAATACAACAACCAATAAACGTTGGGAATGGTCTGGAATTTATGAGTAATTCTAAAAATAGATTCAATGAATTAGTTAATATTTGTAAAAAGAATAATAGAGCTCTCCCTGTCAAATGGTATGAAATTGAAAAAATACTTCATTTAAATAAATTACCAAAGCACTGTTATCATCATTATTGTTGTTATGTTTTAGCTTATGCTCATGCATTTAACTTTGAACAAAAAATTGAAAGATTTCATAAGCAATTACAATACGGAGTATTTTGGTCTCATAATCCAAAAGCATACGAGGAATTAAAAGATTATTTAATAAACTTAAAAAGAGAAGATTGGCTCTATAAATGGCCAGATACTGAAAGCTCGTACACTCCTAGAATACAATTAAATAGCTAGATGTCTCTTACTTATAAAAACGCCGATCCTTTGATCCATGGAGCTGTTAAAAATCTAACGTGTATCACCAAGGTAGATAAGCAACCTCATCACAAAGAACAATACTATTATATATTTTGGGTATCCCATATTAATAAAGTTCATATCTCTGGTGGATTAAATAAAAATGAAGTGATTGAAAGATTTAAAATTTCAGCAGAGGAATTTGATGATAAGCTAGAGTTAAATGAATTTTTTTGCAAAGTTTGTAACTCTGAAAGTGATACGGCTTTTTCAAGCCTTGCAAAAACAGGAAACAAAACTTGTATAAATTGTTTAAATAAATGAAAGAACTTAAGGAAAGTAAATGCACAAAACTTTATTAAAAGTCAAAAATAAAAGGTTAGCTGAGCTTGTAGAAAATATAATAAACAAAATGAGTAAAAATGAAATTTTACAGTGTGTTCAGTCTGAGTCCTCAATGCTTGCTCCACAATTTAAAAATCCTGAATTAGTAATGAACCTTAATAATGCAATGCTAGAATTTTTAGATACCCCTATATTAGCAGGAAAAAATAAGGGTGAGATATCTGCTACAGTCATAAAAGTAGAAGGAGCATATAAGACCCTGAGAAATATGATTAAAAAGGATGTAAAATTATTAAAACCATTAGACAAAAAAAGCATGGATGCTCTTTTCTATCTTCATGTTTATGATTTAGCATTAGTAGCATCTGAAAAAAGAGCGTTTAGAAAAATGCTTGGAATTAAAAAAGGTTTTTTTGGTTAGATTAAATTATTAATGATTGATTAAATGAAGAAAATTATATCAATTCTGGTTCTTAGTTTGTTGTTTGGAGGGAGTGCTTATACAGACGAAATTAATTATGAGTGGTTTAAGACTCAAACTAAACATCAAAGTGCAAATGGTCTTGTTTTAGAAGATAGATTTAAAAATTTCTTAAAAGAAAATATCCCCTCTACTAATGTTTATTTAGGAATGAACAAAGGTAAAGAAAAAGTTCCATTGTTAGAATCATATCTTAAAGTTTTAGGAGGCCCCCCCAATGACATCATATACAAAAATAATAAAAGATATATTTTTACTAGTGCCTGTAGACATCAATCGTGTCCTGAAAAAGGTGTGCTGTTTATTGATACAGAGAAAGAACATACAATAGGTTTAATAAGACATTCTTTTTTTAATGACACAAAATTTACAAGTGATGAAGATTTTTTAATTTTCTCAAAAAATCATAAATCATTTGATGAAATTCCATTAATTTTTATAGAGATGGTAAAAGATTGGATTGTAAGTGAACTTAAAATTAAATTTCCATCTAAAGTAAGATTTATTGGGAGCGAATATAAAATAATAGATGTGCCTGTATATAAATTTATGACAGGTGACATTCAATTAGCTGAGTGCGAAGGCACAGATTTCAAAAAATATAAAAATTGTAAAGGTTTTTCTGAAAATGAAAATTTTACAGATTATGTCATTAAAAAATATGGTGAAAAATATGGAGAAAATATTTGGACAAGAAATTATTTTGGTGCATTTGGTGATGATCCAGGAAAATATGAAGGTAAAGGTGCTTTTATTTGGTATAGAGATGGAAAATCTTACGCCACTTACTTGGGTAACTTTTTTGAAAGTGAGTCTCATGGAAAAGGAAATATTATTTGGCAATCAGGAGATCGATACTCTGGTCAATTTGAAAAAGGTTATCTGCAAGGAACAGGAACTCTTAAATGGAAAAAAGGAGGACAATACTCTGGTCAGTTTAAGGAAAATTTATTTCATGGAAAAGGCGAAGAAATTTGGCCGAATGGAGATAAGTATATAGGAGAGTACAAAGAAGGTGCAAAACATGGGGAAGGAATCCAAATTTTTGCTGATGGGACACAATACAAAGTAAATTATCATAATGGTGAACTTAACGATCCAAAATTAAAATTAGAATGCAGAATGTTAGATGGGAACATTGAAACTGATACTTTTTTCGTAAGAGATTTAAACCAATCATCTTTATTCGAAATTTTGGAATATACAGAAAAAGAAATAAGATATGCTTATACAACAGTAACAACAGTCACAGCTGAAAATACTTATGTATTTAATCGTGATACAAAGATGCTTACAATTCCAAGTGTTGATGACAAAGGTAATCTTAAAACATTAAAAGCAAAGTGTAACGATACAGGAAAGTCTCTGAGAGTAATTTTAGAAAGTAATCAAAACTTTGCTTGGAAAATAAAAGATAAGTACTTAAAACCTGAATGCTTATATGAAAATAATTTATATGTAGGGATGTCTTTTGATAAGTATGAAGAATATTATACAAAATATTTAGGCAAAGAAACAACCGATCCCTTTACTGATAAAGAATTTATTAATTTTTATAAAAACATTGGATTATATTTAGGAAAACAAATACCTATTAATCACACATTTAAACCAAGTTGGAGTAGTTCATCTTTTCAACCTGATGATACTTTATCTTTAACTTTAGATTTAAGTAATTGTATAGAGGAGAATTCAACTTCAAAAGTATACTTTGATCAATCAAAATTTTTTATTAGTGAACTAAAAGATGTAAAACCAGAGGATATAAAAGTTTTAGCACCACATATTAATCAAGAATTTATTAGTATTAAGAGATTTACAATTAATGAACATACGATTGATGGTTTTAAAGATCTTTATAGTTCTATTTATGGAATTTTAGATATTGAAGGAAAACTGTTTATGGTGCCTTTAAAACATGGATCTTAAAAAATAATGCTTTGTTACAATCTTTATAGCTAAAAATGAAAAAACTGACACCCAAAAATAAGAGATTGGTAGAGAGTATTAATGCTTCTAGAGAAGACATAGCAGATCTTTATTATGCTTTGATGCTCTATAATTTATTAATGCATTTTCAAGATAAGATTTTTAAAAGACCAAATGATTTTATTAAATGGTCTCGTAAAGAACATAAAAAATTAATAAAATCTATTAAAAGCCCTTACAGTCAATTTAGAAACAATAATCAAATGAATGATTTTATCCTTTATACAACAGATGGAGTACAAGTTCCATTAAGGTATGTTTTAAGAAGTGCGAAAGGAGGAGATCAGGACATAGATGCTACTAATAATCTTATACGAACATATATTGATAGTTTTGAATCAGACATAGTTTGGGATGTATTTGAAAAAATTGCTTGGGATTATCATATTTTAAAATAAAATTTTTTTTGGAAATTAATTGAGTTTCTTTACTACATCCTCTACCTTTAAATTATTATAAGTCCTGAGTAACATTCTTGGATCAGAATGTCCTGCAATTAACATAGTCTCAGCAACTGATAATTTTTTCTTTAACATAAAATTTGTTAAGGATTGTTTTCTTAGGTCGTGGAAGTGTGCGTCCTTTATTCCATAATAATCACAAAGTTTTTTAAACTGTTTGCTTAAAGCATTTCCTGTAATATTAAACGGTAGTTCAGCATTATTTAATAATGATAATGCTTTTAATGTTAAAGGAATAGTTCTTGGTTTCGTTTTTGCAATAGGTATGAACAATGTATTTCCGTTAATGTGTTTAGGTTTAATTCTTAATATCTCACCTTGTCTCATTGCTGTCTCCAAGGCTATTTGAATTATTAATCTTAGTTTAGGAGAAGCTCTATTACCTTTAATAAGTTTATCCAATTCTTGATCGGTAAATCTTCTGTTTCTTGGTTCTGCTTTCTTAGGTCTCCTAATACAAAGAACTGGATTTTCTACAGAATAACCCCACTCTTTTTTAAATGTCGTATACATACTTGATAAAACATCAAGTCTACGATTAATAGTACCTGCCGTTAACTCATTAGCCCGTTTATTTTTATATTTATTTATGGTATCTGGTACTATTCTATTAATAGGAAAGGTAGCCCAATCTTCTTTTAGGAAATTTAAAATCGTACATTTTTCATCAGAGTAGCTTTTTTTTAAAACTGATATCTCTTCAATGTATCTCTGGGCAACTTCCTCAAAGTTAGGAAATTTTATTATGGCTATCCCCGCCTCTTCTCTTCTTAACTTGACCTCTATTATTTCTGCCCATCGTTTTGCATCAGTCTTTGATACAAAAGATTTAATTATACTTGGATGACCATTTATACGGACAATTGCCTGCCATTTTCCATAATGTTTTCTTACTGTCGCCATGCTTTAATCCTTTCTTTTTGGATCAAAGTGTGTCGTCAGAGTGTCGGAAAGTTTCTTGAGTTAAATTTTGGTGGGCAGTAAAGGACTCGAACCTTTGACCCCCTCGGTGTAAACGAGATGCTCTACCAACTGAGCTAACCGCCCCAAAACAGAGCTACTTATTACATCAACACTTAAATAAAGTAAATTAATTATTATTGAATACTAGCTTGAGATTTATCGTCTTTTTTAGCCAAATCTACCTCAACCCATTCTGTAGGTTTAAGTTCTTTAGTTAAAGCAATTTTAATTACTTGGTCGGCATATTCAACTGGTGTAATTTTGATGTCATCTATAATTTTCTTAGGCATATCCACTAAATCTTTTTCATTTTCTTTTGGAATCAAAACTTCTTTAATTCCAGCTCTATGAGCAGCTAATAATTTTTCTTTAAGGCCACCTATTGGCAATACTTGACCTGTTAATGTTACCTCACCAGTCATAGCAACATCTCTTCTCACTGGTATATTCGTAATTGATGAAACTATTGAGGTAACCATTCCGATTCCAGCAGATGGACCATCTTTTGGTGTTGCTCCTTCTGGTACATGAATGTGAAAATCTTTTTTCTCAAATAGAGGTGGAATAATTCCGTACTCTAAACATTTTGATCTAACAAAAGATTTTGCAGCTTTTACAGATTCTTGCATCACATCACCTAGCTTACCAGTTATTTGCATTCTTCCTTTTCCAGGCATAGTTACTGTTTCAATTTTTAAAATTTCACCACCATACTCAGTCCAAGCAAGTCCAGTTACAATACCTACTCTATTTTCAGATTCTAATTCACCAAATTTAAACTTAGCTACACCAAGAAAATCAGATAAATTTTTATTATTAATTTGGACTTCTTTTTCTTCACCCGCTACAATTTTTTTAACAACTTTTCTAGCAAGTTTAGAAATTTCTCTTTCTAAATTTCTAACTCCTGACTCTTTTGTGTATCCTCTAATCACTTCTTTTATGATGTCGTCCTCCAATTTCATTTCTTTTTCTTTGACACCGTTATCTTTAATTTGTTTAGGAAGTAGATATTTATTGGCTATACTAATTTTTTCATCTTCAGTGTAACCAGCTAATCTTATTACTTCCATTCTGTCTAATAATGGAGGTAATATATTTAGAGTATTTGCTGTTGTTACAAACATTACATCAGATAAATCATAATCAACCTCTAAATAATGATCGTTAAAAGTTGTATTTTGTTCTGGGTCTAAAGCCTCTAATAACGCTGAAGATGGATCACCTCTATAGTCATTTCCAATTTTATCTATCTCATCGAGTAAAATTAGAGGATTTTTTGTTCCAGCTTTTTTCATCATTTGAATTATTTTACCTGGTAATGATCCGATATAAGTTCTTCTATGCCCTCTTATTTCTGCTTCGTCTCTCATCCCACCTACAGACATTCTAACAAATTCTCTGTTAGTTGCTTTTGCTATTGATTTACCTAAAGATGTTTTACCAACACCAGGGGGGCCAACTAAACATAATATTGGGCCTTTAATTTTTTCCATTCTTTTTTGAACAGCTAAAAATTCAATTATTCTTTCTTTAACTTTTTCTAGTCCAAAATGATCTTTATCGAGAATATTTAATGCTTTGGTTAAATCGATATCAACTTCACTTTTCTTGTGCCAAGGTAGTTCAGTCATCCAATCGAGATAGTTTCTAACCACTGTAGCTTCAGCTGACATTGGGCTCATATTCTTCAATTTTTTAAGTTCCTGAAGACATTTTTTTTCAACTTCTTTTGGCATTTTTGCTTTTGTGATAGCTTTATTTAAACTAGTAGTTTCGTCTTTACCGTCTTCAATCTCACCAAGTTCTTTTTGAATAGCTTTAAGCTGTTCATTTAAATAATATTCTCTCTGAGTTTTCTCCATTTGAGTTTTAACTCGTCCTCGAATTCTTTTCTCTACACCTATTATACTTGTTTCATTCTCCATAATTTTGATTATGGCGTTCAATCTCTTCTTAACATCAACTGTTTCAAAAATTTGTTGTTTTTCAGAAATTGTAGCTGTGATATGTGAAGCAATATTATCAGCTATTTGCGAAGGATCTTTTAACTGCTTAATTGTATTTATTGTTTCGTTCGAAATTTTCTTATTTATTGAAGTTAACTTTTCTAATCTTCTTAATGCAGTAGCTGCTAAAGGAAATAAATCTTCCTCTTTTGGCAAAATATCATTGAAATATGTATAGTCACACGTAATAAATTTTTCGTTATCTTTAAAGTCTAAAATTTTAACTCTTTTAATTCCTTCTACTAAAACTTTTACAGTTCCATCTGGTAACTTTAATAATTGTAGGATGCTTCCCTCACAACCATACATAAATACATCTGTTTTCTTAGGATCATCAATCTCTGAGTTTTTTTGTGTTACAAGAATAATCTTCTTATCTTTTTTCATCACCTCATTAAGAGCAGAAATAGATTTATCTCTTCCCACAAATAAAGGTATTACCATGCTTGGGAAGACTACAATGTCTCTTAAAGGTAATAACGGCAATGATATTTTAACGTCCATAGGATTAATATGGATATTATATATTATATTGCAATAGGTTTTTGTTACTTATTAAGGGTATTAAGCCGCTGATGTTTTGCCAGACTTAGATTTATTTTCGCCTTTAGAATGAACTAAAATTGGTTGTGATTGACCTTTTGCGGCACTTGCATCAACAATTACTTCTTCAATGTTATCTTGGCTTGGGAGATCATACATAGTTTTTAATAATATATTTTCTAAAATTGATCTTAAACCTCTTGCACCTGTTTTTTTACTAATTGCTTTTTGAGCTATTTCTTTAAGAGCATTTTCTTTAAATGTTAATTTCGCACCATCTAACTTAAATAGTTCTTGATACTGTTTAGTTAAAGAATTTTTAGGTTCTTGTAAAATTTTGATCAATGATTTTTCATCTAAATCCTCAAGAGTTGCTATCATTGGTAGTCTTCCAATAAACTCTGGTATCAACCCAAATTTTAATAAATCCTCAGGTTCTAGTCCCTTCATCCACTCTCCTGTTTTCTTATCTTGAGTGTTTTTTACGTCAGCTCCAAAGCCGATTGAAGTGCCTTTATCTCTTTGAGAAATAATTTTGTCTAATCCAGCAAATGCACCTCCACAAATAAAAAGAATATTTGTTGTGTCTACTTGTAAAAATTCTTGTTGAGGATGTTTTCTGCCTCCTTGAGGTGGAACACTTGCAACAGTTCCTTCCATTATTTTCAATAAAGCTTGCTGAACTCCTTCTCCAGATACATCTCTTGTAATGGATGGATTCTCAGATTTTCTACTAATCTTATCAACCTCGTCGATATAAACTATTCCACGTTGTGCTTTTTCAACATTATAATCTGAAGCTTGAAGTAATTTTAAAATTATATTTTCAACATCCTCACCAACGTATCCTGCTTCTGTCAAAGTTGTTGCGTCTGCCATTGTAAATGGAACATCTAAAATTCTAGCAAGAGTTTGTGCTAATAAAGTTTTACCACAACCAGTAGGACCGACTAATAAAATGTTGGATTTAGATAATTCTACATTCTTACTAGTTTTGTTTTCATAATTTAGTCTTTTGTAATGATTGTGTACAGCCACCGACAAAACTTTCTTAGCATGTGATTGACCAATTACATAATCATCTAGCACTGTACAAATTTCTTTTGGTGAAGGAAGACCGTCTTGGTGTTTAACAAAAGTATCTTTGCTTTCCTCCTTTATTATATCCATACAAAGCTCAACACATTCATCACAAATAAATACAGTTGGACCTGCAATTAATTTTCTAACCTCGTGTTGGCTCTTTCCGCAAAAAGAACAGTAAAGAATATTTTTGTTATTTGTACTCATAATTTTTTAAACGAATCAATTTCATTACTTTATTATAGATGACTCATACTAATCAAGTTTGGATTAGTAAGTTATCAATATATTGTGTATTATGATCTTTTTTCTACTACTTCGTCAATAAGACCAAATGATTTTGCGACATCAGCAGTCATGAAGTTATCTCTCTCTAAAGCAGATTTTATTTCATCAACAGTTTTACCTGTATGTTTTGAATAAATTTCATTTAATCTTTTCTTTAATGACAAGACTTCATTAGCATGAATTTCTATATCTGTAGCTTGTCCTTGAAAACCTGCTGAAGGTTGGTGAACCATTATTCTTGAGTTGGGTAAAGAAAACCTCTTACCTTTAGTTCCTGCAGCCAACAAAAATGATCCCATTGATGCAGCTTGCCCAATACATAAAGTTGAAATATCAGGTTTTACATATTGCATGGTATCGTAAATCCCAAGACCCGCTGTAACCAATCCACCAGGACTATTGATGTATAAATAAATTTCTTTTTTAGGATCTTCAGCTTCTAAAAATAATAACTGAGCTGTTACTAAGGATGCAATATTGTCATTTATCTGACCTGTTAAAAAAATAATTCTTTCCTTTAGAAGTCTTGAATAGATATCATAAGCTCTCTCACCTTTGCTTGATTGCTCTACAACCATCGGCACTAGATTGCTCATATGTTCTGATAATTTTGTTGTCATAAGTTGATTCTTTCTACTTATACAACTTGTGATTACTTTTTGCTAACTTTTTTTGTTTTTTTAGCGGCTGGTTTTGCTTTTGCTGTTTTTGTAGAAGGTTTTTTTTTCTCTGAAGCTTTTGCTGCAGGTTTCTTTTTTGTTTCTTTTTTTGGTTCGTGATCATGTGAATGATCATGGTCATGATCGTGATCGTGTTTATGAGCTTCTTTTAAGATTTTTTCCGCCTCATCTTTTGAAATTTCTTTTTTATTTGGTTTACCTTTTTCCTTTATTAGATTTAAAATTTTCTCCTCATAAACTGTCCCTCTTAGACTGGCTAAAGCAGATGGATTTTTTTGATAAAAATCCATAACCATTTTCTCTTGTCCTGGCATCATTCTTAGTTGTTTTTGAACTTCAGCTTGAATTTCTTGTTCACTAACTTTGATTTGATTTTTTTCACCAAATTCATTTAAGATTAATCCAGTCTTAATTCTTGTTTTTGCTTTTTCTTCAAAAGATTTTTTATTTTTTTTAGCCTCCTCTTCAGACATACCTTGTGAAAGAATTTTAACTTCTTCTTCAATTAAGTTTTCAGGAACTTCTTCAACTTTAATTTTTTCAATTTCTTTTAAAATTTGATTTTTTGAAAGTTGATCTAAAGAGTTTTTATATTCATCATTTATTTGTTTTAAAATTAAAGCTTTAAGATCTTTCAAATCTTTAGCTCCTAAATTTTTTGCAAAATCATCATCTATTTTAACCTCTTGTGGTTGTTTGACTGATAAAATTTTACAATTAAATTTAGCTTTTTTATTAACTAATTCTTTTTCAGGGTAATTCTCTGGGAGTGTTGCTTCAACAACTTTCTCATCATCTTTTTTAACACCAATTAGTTGCTTATCGAAACCTTTCAAAAATAAATCTTTACCTAATGTAAGCTGAGTATTTTTTCCTTCACTTCCTTTAAATTCTTTTCCATCAATTGTTGCTTTGTAATCTAATGCAACTAGATCACCTTCTTTTGCTTTTGTATCAGGCGCACCTTCCTTGAAATTTGGTTGGCTCTTGGCAATTTCTTTTATTCTTTTGTCTGTCTCACTATCATCAATTTTTACAGTGTATTCATCAAATTTAATGTTTTCTAATGATTTAATCTCTACTTTAGGTAATTCTGTAACTGACAAGACATATTCCAATTCTTTATCTTCACCATATGTCTTTAGATCTAATTTTGGCTGGCCTGCGGGTTTAATTTTGTTTTCTTCTAACGCTTTTGTAGATGTATCTTTTAAAACTTTGTCTAATACTTCACCAAATACAGCTTTACCAAATTGTCTTTTTAAAATTTCTTTTGGTACTTTTCCTGGTCGAAAACCTTTTAAATTTACTGTTCCTTTAATCTCTTCATATTTTTCATCCATATAAGAGTTCATAGTCTCTTTATCGATAAAAATTTTTAGATCTTTATTTAAACCTTTTTTATTTTCTACAGTAACTTTCATAATCATTTAATGGTAGGGCGAAAAGGACTCGAACCTTCACCGATTGCTCGACTGGTTCCTAAGACCAGCGCGTCTACCAATTCCGCCATCGCCCCAGTTAAATTAGGTGCTTTATATATTATTGAACTCATTTGTCCAATCCGAATAATAGTGTAAAAGGATATAAAAATATAAATAATATGATTATTTCGCCTTGTATCAGTATTTGCAAAACAGATCCCTCAACAGGTTATTGTTATGGATGTGGAAGAAATAATGATGAAAAAAAACTGTGGAAACTAGAAGAAACTACAGATGAATGGAAACAAAATAATTTAGAAAGTATCAGAAAAAGATTAACTGGTTGGCAATTAGATAGTTTTAACGAGTCTTACGAGCATAAAATAAATAACGGAATATCTCTATTCAAAAAAAATCTTAAAAATGAGTAAATCAACAATTGTAGTTATAATTTATATTATAGGACTAATCTTTGGTGCTTTAGTTCTGGATATGTGGAGCGCTGAGACTAGCCCAAAAGCGTTACTGGGTATTGGGTGGACAGCACTTTTTTTAATTGGATTATTTTTTGCTGAAAAAAATGAAAAAAAATAAATTATTTTTTTTTTCTCTCATTTTATTTTCTTTCTCATTTATAAATCATTCATTCTCAGAAATTATAATTTTAAGTAAATGTGATCATAAAGAAGATAAATATTTAAAAAATGAATACATATTTAATCTTAATGAATTAATTATGACTAGAAATTATGTTTATGCAGAAAAAACTTATCAAAAATATAGAATTACTGATTTAAGTGTAAAAAAATCAAACTCCTATGTAAGAAATATTTACGAAGAGGATGGTAAAATTTTTACTTTAAAACATGGTTATCCTCAATTTTATACTCAAATATTAATTGAAAAGAACAAGCCTGAGATTTTTATTAAAAGTGTTATGAACGATATCGAAGGGATTTCAAAAATTTCTACATGTAAAAAAATAGAAAAATTTGCAAACCAAAGTTAGGTTTTCTTTTTTTTATTTTCCTTAAGTTTATCTAAATTTTTTTTTTTAAAATCAAATCTACTATTTGAAATATTAGATCTATGTTTAGCGAATGCTTGCTTTTGTGCTTGTCGCATAGCTCTTTTTGAAGACATAAATTCTAATTTAATATTCTATTTCTAAAGTATCAATTACTTTTAAATTTTTATCTGAAATAACAATCTCACCTGATGATGGTGCGTAGTTTAAAAGCTCAGATATTACCACGTAATGTGTTACAAAAATTATATTTTGTTTTTGATCCCACGTGTTTAAGAATTTATTAAAATCAATAACTTGTTGTTTTCTATTTTTAGAAAATTTTGCACTAAAAAATGAATTCAAAAAATTTTTTGTTTCATAATTTTTAAAGGCTATTTCTGCAGTTTCTTTGCATCTGCACCATTCACTAGAGTAAATTTTGTTTATTAAAATATCATTTCGTTTAAAAAAATTTCCAATTTTTTTTGATTGTACTCTTCCCTCGTCATTTAAGTTTCTTTGGGTTTCACAATTATTGACATCAAAATTAGAAGGATCTCCTCCTCCCGGTGCATAAGCATGACGAATAAATATTAATTTACCACCTTTTTGAAGCTCACCAATCATAGCTTCATTTGAATCTGCTTTAATTGGAGAACTTAAAAATATAAATATAATCAAAAAATATTTTAAAATTTTCATAGATGAATAATAAATTAAAACAACTTAATAAGAAAATTATTAAATGTAGAAAATGTCCTAGATTAATTAATTTTATTAAAAAAATATCTACTGTAAAACGAAAACAAAATATTAACGAAACTTATTGGGGTAAACCAGTTCCTGGATTTGGTAAGATAAATTCGAAATTATTAATTTTAGGTTTAGCGCCAGCTGCACATGGGGGAACCAGAACGGGAAGACCTTTCACTGGAGACAAATCAAGCGACTTCTTGTTTTCTTGTTTAAAAAAAGCAAATATTTCTAATCTACCTTATTCAGAAAATTTAAATGATGGATTGGAATTAAAATCAACTTTTATAACCAATATACTGAAATGTGTTCCTCCTGGTGACAAACCAACAAATGAAGAATTATCAAATTGCTCAAATCATTTTCAAAATGAGATTGAAACTTTAAGCAAAATCCAAACAATTGTTGCTTTAGGTAAAGTTGCTTTTGATAATTGTATTAAATATTACAAAAGTAAGAATAAATTAAATGGAAAGTATACTTTTAAGCATGGGAAATGTTATGATTTATCAAATAAAATCAGATTGTACGCTTGTTATCATCCAAGTCCTAGAAATGTAAATACAAAATTAATATCTGAAAAAATGATAGTTAATTTTTTCAAAAAAATAAAAAGAGAAACAGTTATTTAGTTTTTTAAAATATAAGGCTCAAAGTTATTTAAAACTATCTCAGGAATTTTTATAGGTTTTCCGATTGTATTTACAAATACTAAATGTATTTTTGCATCCACAATTAATAAATCATCTCTGTAAATTGACTGATCCATTACAAAAGAGGTTTTTGATAAAGAGGAGATAAAAGATTTTATTGTTAAATTATCTTCTAAGTATGCTGATTTTTTATATTCAATATTGCATGACTTAACGATTATTAAAGAGTTAAACTCTTCTTTAATTTTTAAATTACTTAAACCAATAGTTAATAGGGCTTCTGTTCTTGCTCTTTCTAAGTATTTTAAATAATTTGCATAATAAACTACTCCTCCAGAGTCGGTATCTTCATAGTAAATTTTAACATTATGGCTAAAAGTTTTATGCATTGTTCATTAATATCAAATAATGAGAAATTTTTATACAAACTAAGATATAATAACTGCAATGAAAGTTTATATAATTTGGTTAATTGGAGTAATTTTATGGAACTTTGGTGTTCCTAATGCTACTCCAATAGAAGACGTAATTGTAGCAATCATACTGTCAATCCTGAGTATGGGGCTAAAAAAATATACTAAACTTTAATTAATTTGCTGAAAAATAAATGTTTTGAAAATAAGCCACAGATTTCATTTTAGAATTATCTGTATCCGCCATAACTGCTAAACCATCTAATTCGTCTAAATCTAAATCGTGGAATTTCTTAAAATCTTCTTTTACATTTGATTTAACTGTTACCCATTCATCTAAATTAGTTTTGGTTGTGGCCATAACATTGTCTATAGATTTTTTTGTGTATGGACTTGGCCAACTTTGTCCAACATCATTATTGCTTGAAAACACATAGTTAACTGCTCTGTTTGATAATGGTGTTGCACCTGTTTTTTTAACAGCAAAAACCCTCGCTGCAAAATCATGGCCTTTCTTTGTATCTTCTTTAATTCCAGATAAATCTTGCTCAATTTTCCATGTAATATTTATAAAAGGAGTCTTGTTTAGATCAATTTTAACTTCTTTGCCAAGACCAGATGCTGCATTGTCGGCAACAGCCTTAAGAAAATTTCCATTTTCATTTTTCCCAACAGTATATTTTGTCTCGTTCTTTGCTCCCCTTACTTTTCTGACAGTTAATTCTGAAAGTTCTGCTTCTGTAAACTCAAAAACTACAACTTCATTTGCAAAAACTGAGCTAATTGAAATCAAAAAAATTGAGATAAGTTTAAAAAATATTTTCATAATTTAAGTTCTTAATACATTATTTAGACAAGATTTAAACATGCAAAAATCAGAATTAATTTTTAATTAAATGATATGAAAACAATTTCAATTTTTTTACTTTTAATTTATTGGTCAATAATGATATCTGCACCAATTATGTCTAATGAACTCAAAATGGGTAGTTCTAGAGCTATAAAATTAAATTCTAATTCTAAGGTATCAGTATAATTTTAGGTGCAACACAGGTGCCATCATGAATTTGTTTAAAGGCATCACCACCATTTTTTAAATCCCTAAATTCAATCCAATCTAGAGAACCTATCTCTTTGTTAGCTAATATTGCTAAAGTTTGCTCAAAATCCTTATTGGTATAACAATAAGTTCCTATTACGGTCACCTCTTGAAGTGTCATTTTTCTAAAATTAAAGGTTCCAGCTGGCTGAGTTAAGCCTATGTGTATAATTGATCCACCTGGTTTCACTACTTCAATAGCTTGCTGTCTTGAAATTTCTAAACCTACTGTATCAAATACAATATCAAATTTATTAGTTTCTATTTCGTTATGGTCTGGTGCAACATATTTTGCATCTAAATATTTTGAGCACTCATTCAATCTCAATTTATTAGGATCAGAGAGAATTATATTTTCACTATTTTTAATTTTAGATAAAATTAAACCACATAATAATCCTATTGCACCACCACCTTGGATCAAAATTTTACATTCAGATAAAGGTTTTTTTAAAGATTGTTCACCAATTAATACTGCATGCAAAGAAACTGCAGTTGGCTCTGCTACTGGCGCTTCATTTTTATCTAATCCATCTGGGATTTCATAAATATTTGTGTCTGGTGTTGAGACAAATTCAGCAAAAACACCTTGTCTTTCAATTGGTTTGCTCATTCCTAATATAATTCTATGAGGGCAAAGATGTTCTCTAGCACTTGTACAGTATTCACATTTACCACAAGTTATTAGAGGATTTAAAACAACGTCTTTACCTTTAAATTTACCATTTTGAACTTCACCACTAACTTCATGGCCTAATATTAATGGAGGAATTCTTCTCTCATCATGTCCATGATACGCATGCATATCTGAACCACATATTCCTGAAGCATGGATTTTTAAAATACTTTCTCCCGAAACTTCAATTGGATTAGGTTCGTCTCTGTAAACTAATTCTTGTGTTCCAGTATATACTAAAGCTTTCATATTATTTTTTTGCCAACAAGTAATACGTTATCCAGGCTACAAATGCACCAATTAACCACGCATAAGACTGTAAAAACATTAAATTTGTGTTCCAAATTGTTGATGCTGAAAAAATAAAACCTAGAAATACTGAGTAAACACCTTTGATATGCCACCCTCTTGAATAATAGTAACTACTTTCTTTTTCTACTGAATACAAATCTTTGTTACTTAAGCTTTGTTTATTGATCAGATAATAGTCAGCAACTATTACTCCAAATAATGGACCAAAAAATGCACCAAATGTATCTATAAAAGATAAGATGCCTATTTGACTCAAAATTGTAAGCCAAAAAATAGCTACCAACAAACCGAGAAAAGAAATTATATAACTTGCACTCCTTAAAGATAATTTATTTGGAACAAAATTTATTAGTGAATATTGAGATGGAATATAATTGGCTACTAAATTCGTGGATGCTGAAGCAATTACGATAAAAAATAGTACCAATGTAGTTATTTGAATATTGTCATATTTGCCAATTATATCAGTGGGATTAGTAAAAATTCTGTCTATGTCTGAAAATTTTTGATTTAAAAGTGCATCTGATCCGGCAACAATAAATATAGAGAAAAAAGAGAAAATAATTAAATTAATAAGCAAACTTAAATTCCCTTTACCCAACTCTTTAGTATTTTTAACATTCCTAGAAATGTCCCCAAAACTAATTATTAATATTGAAAAATAAGCAAAGACAGTTCCTGCTACAGTTAAAAGTGGTAATAAATTATTAAGATCAAAAAAGTTTTTGGTATTAAAAATATTTACAAAGGCTTTTGATGTTAATTTGACATCACTTAAAAAAACAAGGAAGAAAAAAACAATAATTCCTACATAAACACTGATTGCTGAAAAATTTATTATTTTTTTATTATATTGAGCACCAATACTAAACAAAAATGTTTGAAAAATAATTACAATTAAAATTGATGACCAATCTATAATATTTAAACCAAAAAAATAAAAAATAAATATATCTTGTACTAACAATGACTCATCGATAGTGAAAAGTAATATTCTAATAAGATAAGTTAAAATTTTTGATAAAAAATAAGTTTGAATTCCAAATAAGAAAATTCCAACCAAACTTCTGATTAATCCAAAAAATTTCGCTCCATTAAATCCTAAAGAAGATCTCAACAAAACTACAAAAGGTAATCCAAATTTTTGTGAAGGTTTTCCAATAAAATTAGCAAATAAATAAACAAAAAATGAACCTAATAAAGTTCCTATTAAAACCACAAAGGTGTTTAGATTGTACATTATATAAAGTGAGGCAATTAGAGAAAAACCAATTACACTTTGTACATTAACTCCCCAGTAACAAAAAAGGTCTTTCCAATTCCAAGTTTTATAATTTGGATTTACTGAAACTAAATCCCAATTTGATAGGGAGTATTTAACTTTAGGTTGATTCACTAGAAATTATTTTAAACTAATAATTTCTACTGTCCATATAGGAGAGTTGGTAACCAAAGTGCAATTTTAGGAAATATTATAATTAAAACCAAACCAATTATTTGAAGCACCATAAATTGCATCATTCCATAATAAATATCTTTTAAATCCCATTCAGGCACCACCCCTTTTAAAAAATACGCAGACAATGCCACTGGTGGGGACAGCCAGGCGGTCTGGAGATTGACGGCAACTAATATTGCAAACCAAGTAAGATTAAAGCCAAGAGCTTCTATCAATGGTAAAATAATTGGCACAATAATCATTACGATTGGTACCCACTCTAAAGGCCAACCTAATAAAAATATTGCAACCATTACAATCGCTAATATTAAATATTTGTTCATGTCTAAACCTAACAAGAATTCAGTTAATAAAGTTGGAGTACCTAGTCTTGCAAAAACAGCACCAAAAAAGTTTGATGCAGCAACTAAAACCATTATTAATGCAGTTATCTCTAAAGTTTTAACAAGAGCTTCTTGAAGTTTTGAAAAAGTTAATTTTTTGTATGCTAAAGAAAGTAGTAAAGCTCCCATTGCACCACAACCAGCTGCTTCTGTTGGAGTTGCAAAACCAAAAAGTATACTTCCTAATGCTGCAAAAACTAACGCTGCTGGTGGAACTAAACCTAAGAAGAATTCAATCCAAACTTCTTTCATACTAGCAGCTCTCATCTCTTCAGGAATTACAGGTCCCAATTTAGGATTGATCATACATCTTATTGTTGTGTATCCAGCATATAAACTTGCTAGAAGAATTCCTGGAATTATAGCAGCCGCAAATAAATCAATAACTGGAATTTCCATAATTGGTCCCATAACAACAAGCATGATACTTGGAGGTATTAAAATCCCTAAAGTACCACCAGCTGTTATCGTTCCTGCAGCAAGTCTAACATCATAGCCAGATCTATTCATTGATTTTGCTGCCATGATACCGAGTATAGTTACTGAAGCACCAACAATCCCTGTTGCTGCAGCAAAAATAACTGAAACAAAAAGAACAGCGTAATATAAAGCTCCTCTAACTCTTGCTAGCATCATTTGAAATGATGAGAATAATCTTTCCATCAAACCTGCCTGCTCCATCATAATACCCATAAAGACAAAGAGCGGGACGGCGGCGAGGGTTTGTTCGGTCATGACCATCGAAAATTGGAGCGTCATTAAATAAAAGACCAATTTTCCAAACCCTAAATATCCAAATACAAAACCTAAAAATATAAGTGTAAATGAAATAGGAAATCCTACGAAGATTGCAAAAAGCATTACTCCAACCAGAATAAAACCTAAATATGCTGGATCTATAAATTCAGCTAACATTATTCATCTTCTCCTGGCCATTTTCCTCTAGTAGCAGCCCAATAACTTTTTAATAATTCTGAAATACCTTGGATTAATAAAAATACTATACCAACCAATAAACAAGTTTTAATTGGCCACATATAAGGCATCCATGTAGTATCCATTCCTCTTTCACCTCTTTGAATAGATTCACCTACATAACCAATTGTCATATAAAGAAAGACAATTAGTCCTGGGAAATAAAATAAAATATATAACCAAAAATCAATCGTCCCTTGGTTTTTTGTTTTGAAATTTCTGTATAAAAAATCTGCTCTTATATGAACACCTTTTGAAAGCGCATAACCTGCGCCTAACATGAATAGTGCACCGTATAAAAATCGACTTATGTCATAAGCCCATATTGTAGGTGCATGAAAAAGTTTTCTTGCTAAAACTTCATAAGTCATAGCAAAGATAAGTGGCATCAGTATCCAACAAACAACGTTACCTATCCATTTGCTAAATTTATCAATATTTACAATAGAACTTGCCATCCATGATGGCATGTCATTTGGCATCTTTCCTGAACCACCTCGCCTTTCGGCTATCATTTCATCTGATATATCTAGTTTAGTTGGTTCTTCAGCCATAAAAATTTTGTTAGAAAAATTAGAGCGGACAATTAAGTCCGCTCTAATTGAATTATAGATTAATTATTGGATTACTTTAATGTTGCTGCGTGAGCCATTCCTAGCTTCGCATTAGACATTTGAGCACCACTCCAGAAAGGAACTGCTATATCAGCAAATTCTTTCATAGAGTCCCATACTTCTGCAAAGAATGCATTGTTTGCAGCGTTTGTTTCCAAACTTTTCTTAGCTGCAGCCATGTATTCTGTGAAGTAATCAGAAGGTGTGTCCTCTAATTTAACTCCATGAACTTCAGTAAGCTCTCTTAAAGCTTTACCATTTTCATAGATTCTGTAACTTAAAGATTTAGCTAATGATGCATTAGCTGCAACTTCAAGAGACTTCTTCTCATGATCGCTCATAGCGTTATAAGTTTTTCCAGTTATATAAAAGTCAGCATTTACGACTACTTGGTGTAAACCTTGTAGGTAATAGTGCTTTAATACTTTTTGGAAACCAAACGTTAAGTCTGGTTTTGGACAACACCATTCAGCAGCATCAATTGTTCCTGCTTCTAAAGCTGGTAGAATATCTCCACCACCCATAGCTACAGATGCGATACCGATGTCTTTATATGTTTGTCCTGGAATTCCTGGAGGAGTTCTGAACTTATATTTTCTAAAGTCAGCCATATCTTTAATTGGTTTTGGAAACCAACCTAAAGCTTCTGGTCCAACTGGTTGAATCATAAATCCTTTGATGTCTCTTCCCATTTCTTTCCATAGTCTGTCGTATAACTCTTTTCCACCGCCATACTGGAACCATGATAAGAATGCAATGTTGTCAATACCAACACCACCACCAGCTACTGGAGAACCGAATAGCATAGCTGCAGGATGGTCACCTGACCAATAGTGAGTCCATGCGAAACCACAATCGATTAGGCCTTTGTCAACTGCATCTAAAGTTTCTTTTACACCAACAACAGCTCCAGCTGGCATAATTTCAAACTTAAGAGATCCACCAGTTAACGCTGTTACTGTGTCAGTAAAATCCTTTAACATCTTAACTTCATCAGCTTTTGTGTTAAGAACTGTCTGACATTTTAGTGTTTTTGCAGCATTAGCGTTTGAAATGAATCCAAACACCATTGCAACTGCAAATAACATTGAAATGATTTTTTTCATTTGTTTCCCTCTCTTTATTTTTAAAGTCGAAACTGTGTCAAAGAATGAAAACTAAAACAAGTGTTAATATTGGTATATTTTAAAATTTTTAACAGATTTGTTAGAAATATAATTTTTTTAATTTATAAGAGTTCTAATTTATGAATAATTTTGATTTCATTATACTAGGAGCTGGATCAGCGGGCTGTGTTTTAGCAAATAGGCTATCAGAAAATCCTTCACACAAAGTTCTTTTGATTGAGGCTGGAGGTAAAGATAATTATCCATGGATCCATATTCCAGTTGGTTATTTTAAAACAATGCACAACCCTAATACTGACTGGTGCTACAAGACAGAACCAGATGAAAGCATGAATAATATTTCAATACGTTATCCCCGTGGAAAAACTTTAGGAGGAAGCTCTTCTATCAATGGACTTTTATATATCCGAGGACAACACAGAGATTATGATATTTGGAGACAGCTTGGAAATACTGGCTGGGGTTGGGATGATGTTCTGCCCTATTTTATAAAAGCAGAAAATCAAGAAAGAGGCAAAAGTGAATATCATGGAGTTGGTGGACCTCTCTCTGTCTCAGATCAAAGAATACATCTTCCTCTATTAGATGAGTTTCAGAACGCAGCTGAGGAATTTGGTGTACCAAAAACAAAAGATTTTAATACAGGAGACAATCATGGCTGTGGTTATTTTCAAGTAACAGAAAAAGATGGATTTAGATGCAGTACTGCTGTTGGTTATCTAAACCCTGTTAAGCATAGAAAAAATTTAACAATTATTACTCACGCTCATGTTAAAAAAATTAACTTTGAAAATAAAAAGGCAAAATCAGTTGATTATTGGCAAGATAATGAATTGAAAACAGCTGAAGCAAATAGAGAAGTTATAGTTTCTTCTGGTGCAATCGGTTCTCCTCAAATATTGCAAGTGTCAGGAATTGGAAATCCAGAAAAACTAAAAAATTTAGGAATTGATATGGTTCATAATTTAAATGGTGTAGGTGAAAATCTACACGATCACTTAATGTTAAGACCTATTTATAAAATTAACGGTTTAAAATCTCTTAACAAAAAAATTAATAGCTTGTTTGGAAATTTGCTTATCGGATTAGAGTATGTTTTTAAAAGAAGTGGTCCAATGACTATGGGAGCAAGTCAGCTTTGTATGTTTGCAAAAAGTGACCCTTCTTTAGAATTACCAGATTTACAATGGCACGTTCAGCCAATGAGTATGGATACTTTGGGAGCTACAAAAAATCATGATTTTCACGCGTTTACTCCAACTGTTTCAAATATAAGACCTACAAGTAGAGGTCACGTAAGTATTGTTGATAAAGACTCGCGTGTTTACGCAAAAATAAAACAAAACTACCTATCAACTGATCACGATAGAATGATTGCTGCTAAAGGATTAAAATTAACAAGAAAAATTATAATGGAATCTGAAACTTTTAAAAAATATACACCTGAGGAATATAGACCTGGTATTCATATTGATGATGACGAGGAATTGGTGAAAGAAGCATCAAATTTTGCACAAACCATCTTTCATCCTGTTGGTACATGTAAGATGGGACAAGATGAGATGTCAGTAGTTGATGAAAAATTAAAAGTAAGAGGAATAGAAAATCTTAGAGTTATTGATGCATCAATAATGCCTAACATTACTTCAGGAAATACTAATGCACCTACGATTATGATTGCAGAAAAAGGTGCTGACATGATACTACAACAATAATGTTTGCAGAATTTTTTACTCCCGAACAAATTGCTATTTTAACACAAATAATTTTTATTGATTTAGTGTTAGCTGGTGACAATGCCATTATAATTGGAATGGTAGCCTCAAAATTTCCAGTTGAACAAAGGAAGAAAGTTATATTTTGGGGAATTGGTGGTGCAGTAATATTACGGATAATATTAACGTTACTTACAGCTTATTTGTTACAAATTACAGGACTAAGGCTTATTGGGGGAATTTTACTCCTTTATATTGTTTACAAACTTTATGTTGATGTAATCAAAGGCTCAGATTCAGAGGAAGATATAAAAGTAGACAACTCAAGTTTTTTAAAAGCAATTTGGACTGTTTTACTTGCTGATTTTACAATGAGTTTAGATAATGTTTTAGGTGTTGCTGGTGCTGCAGGTGATCATTATGGATTACTTGTATTTGGATTGGTTCTATCGATTGTTTTAATGGCAACTGCTGCAACATTAATTTCTGGATGGATAAAAAAATACAAATGGATTGCATGGGTTGGGTTATTGGCAATATTAATAGTAGCTGTTGAGTTGATTTATACAGATATTAAAATAATATTCTTTTAATGTATCTTCAAAAAATTAATCTTAAAAATAAGTACGCACTAGTTACTGGTGCTGGTAAAGGACTTGGGAGAGCTTGTTCTATCGCACTAGCTGAAGCTGGAGCAACAGTAATAGCATTAAGCAGAACTCCATCTGATTTAAATAAATTAGAAAAAAATATTAAAAAAATCAAAGGTAAAGTAATTAAAGTTCCTTGCGATGTAATGAATTATGAAGATCTAAAAACAAAATTAGAAAAAATCAAAATTATTGATGTTTTAGTAAACAATGCTGGAACTAATATTCCTGAACCTTTTGAAAAAATTAAACAAAAAAGTATGAACTACTTGGTAGATTTAAATCTAAAAGCTGCATTTAACGTTGCGCAATTAGTAGTTAAGAAAATGCTTAAAAATAAAAAGAGACCTGGCTCTATTATTAATATGTCTTCTCAATTAGGTCATGTAGGTATGGGTGGGAGAAATGTTTACAATATGACTAAATTTGGGATTGAAGGTTTGACAAAAGGTATGGGTGTAGAGTTAGCTAAAAGAAATATAAGAGTTAACACAGTAGCTCCTACGTTTGTTGAAACTCCAATGGTTAAAAATTTCTTTAAAAATAAAAAATTTAAAAAACTAGCACTTGGAAATATTCCAATGGGAAAAGCAGCAACTGAAAGCGATGTAGCGACAACAGTTTGTTTCTTAGCCTCACCTGCTTCCTCAATGATAACTGGAACATCAATTATAATAGATGGTGGATGGACAGCTCAGTAATAAATAGATTTTTTTTAATATTTTTCTTATTTTTTTCAACTGCAAACGCGATAGAATTTCAAGGTAAATTCTTACAAGGTCATTTTATCTTAGGAAAAACAAATCCTGGTGCAAAGATAATTGTTGGAAAAAAAGAAGTAAGAGTATCAAAGGATGGTTTTTTCGTTTTTGGTATTGATAGAGATCAAAAATATGATCTTACTTTTACAAAAATCTTTGATGGAAAAAAAAATACAATAACCAAAAAAGTTTTAAAAAGAAAATACAACATCCAAAGAATAGATGGCTTAGAAGAAAGCAAAGTAACCCCACCCGAGTCAGTCTATAAAAGAATTAAAAAAGAAAATAATGCAATTGGCGAAGCAAGAGAAATTAATTCTGAATTACAGTTTTTTAAGCAAAAATTTATAATGCCTGTTGAAGGAATAATTAGTGGTGTTTATGGGAGTCAAAGAATTTTAAACGGTAAACCTAGATGGCCACATTACGGAATTGATATTGCTGCGAAACAAGGAACAATGATTAAATCATCAGGCTCAGGTAAAGTTACAATGGCTGAAGATGATTTATATTATACCGGGGGTACAGTCATTATGGATCATGGTCATGGTATATCAACAATTTATTCACATTTAGAAAACGTTTTAGTTTCTGTTGGAGATTTAATTAATCAAGGAGATATTATTGGAACCGTCGGATCGACAGGTAGATCAACTGGACCTCATCTTGATTTTAGAATTAATTGGTTTCAAACTAGATTGGATCCAATGTCTGTTTTGGAAAATTAATAAAAAAACATCCAAATACCAACTAGAATTAATATAAATCCGCCAATTTTATTTAAAACTTTTAAATATTTTGATGCTATGAATTCTCTAAACTTGCCAAATACAAATGCATATGAGCTATCAAATATTGTAGCTACTATTATAAAGATAATTCCAAAATAAATTATCTGATAACTAACAGGTTCATTTATATTAATAAATTGAGGAATAAATGCACCAAGGAACAAAAATATTTTTGGATTAGTTAAAATCACTATTAATCCTTGGAGAAAATATTTTTTTTCAAATTTAGTTACTTGAGTTTTGTTTAAATCAATATCTGACTTAATTGCAATTACTCCAAGTGAAATTAAATAAATCGAACCTAGAATTCTTACATAATTAATAATCACTTCTAGAAAAGGAGAAACTATTTCAAATCCAAGGGCTAACAAAAATAACAAAATTAAAACGCCAACTTGGGTACCAAAAACATTTAATAATCCTGCTTTTACACCAGATCTTAAAGAATTAGCAATGATCAGACTAACAGTGGGGCCAGGCACTATCACTATTAAAAAACTTGCTATAACAAAATATAGTAATACAAAATCCATGACAGTCTGAATTAATCAATAACAACTTGAAATAAAATTAAAACAAAAAAAATGAAATTTAAATCAAGAGAAACACTGGGAATTATTTTTGCAATAATTGCTTACTTTTCATTTTCAATCCTTGATGCAATTCAAAAAACTGCGGTTATTCATTACTCTATTTTTCAATTATTATTTATCAAATATACTTTTGTGCTTTTGTTAGGCTTGATGGAAGCAAAAAGAGCTAACAATAATAATTTTTATAGATCTAATAATTTAAAACTTCAAATTATAAGAAGTCTACTATCTATTTTAGAATCTGGTTTTTTTGTTTTATCTTTTAAACACTTGTCTTTAGCTAACGCTCATAGCATAGGTGCACTAGCACCTATAATTATAGTTGCATTATCTGTATTTATTTTAAATGAAAGAGTATCAATCAAAACTTGGATAGCAATCTTTATAGGTTTTATTGGAGTTTTAATAATTATTAGACCTGCATCTGATGTATTTAGTGTAAATTCTTTTATTCCATTGCTAGCAGCTTTTTTTCTGGGTCTTTATCAAATCGCAACAAAAAAAATAACTGAATATGATGCTCCTGAAGTATCCTTGTTCTACTCTTCTTTAGTTGGGATTGTTATAACCTCAATAATGGCGATTAATTTTTGGCAACCTGTTAATTTTAATTCTTTATATTTCTTTGTGCCAATTGGTTTATTTTTTTCATTAGGTATATACTTCCAAATATTAGCACTTAAAAATGCAAGAGCTAGCATAATACAACCATTTCATTATACTTTAATTTTTTGGGCAATAATTTTTGGTTTTTTCTTCTATGATGATGTTCCAGATTTATTTACTATTATAGGTGCAATAATAATTACAACTTCAGGAATATTTGTTATTAATCAAACATCAAAAAAATAAATTAAAAATTCTTATGACAAAAACACTTAAAGATAAAATTTCAGATAAATTAGTTAATGCTTTTCTTAATAATAAAATTATCTCTTCTATACCTAGTAGATTTACAAAAAAACTTACTGAGGCGGACAAATTTAGAAAATTATGTGAAAGCAAAATAAAAGATCCAACAATAGGTTTTAAAGCTGGTGGAACTGGCATTCCGTTAATGAAAAAATTAAAAGAAAAAGAGCCTTTTATTGCATCTGTTTTCAAAAAAAACTTAATAAAAAGTGGAAAGAAAGTAAAAATAAATAAATATGCTTTAGGAATCGAACTTGAAGTTTGTTATTTAATCAAAAAAACTTTTTTCACTTCAAAAGGTAAGCTCACAAATAGTAACGTAACTAAATATATTTCACACATGGCACCATGTATCGAAGTAGTTGGATATAGGCAAAAAAGAAAAGGTATTACTTCTTTTGGAGATTTAAGTAGTGACTTTGGAGGTAATATCAAATTTTTAATTGGTCAAAAGAAAAAATTTAAAAAAATTAACATAGGTAATTTAAAAACAAATATTTCAAATAAAAAAGCTAAGCAAAGTGTAGATGGAAACACAAATGCTGTTTATGTAAATCCAATAAATTCATTAAGATTTGTTTTAAATAAAGTTAAAAAAGATAAAATTAATTTAGACAAAGATTTTTATGTTTTTACAGGATCCACAGTTGGGGTTGTGCCTATTATAAAAAAAGGAACATATACAGCAAAAATTGATAAACTTGGGTCTGTAAGAGCAGTTATTTCATAATATTATAATCAGAAGGATAATTTTATTCATAGAATACGTGTGTAAAAATTAGCTAATCATGAATAATATTTTTCTTTTTATAATCACTCTTTTTTGTTGGTCACCCACCTGGTATCTAATTAAATTTCAATTAGGCTATGTTGATCCACTGGTATCTGTATTTTATAGATTTTTAATAGCTTCATTTATAATCTTTATTTTTTTAATAATTAAAAAAGAAAAATTACAATTTTCAATTAATCAGCATTTTTGGTTTTTGTTTTTTGGAATTTGTTTGTATTCGGTGAATTATGTTTTCTTCTATTTGTCTAACACTTATTTGATTAGTGCTTTTCCAGCAATTGTATTTTCAACTGTGGTAATAATGAATATAGTTGGTGAAACCTTCTATTTTAAAAAGAAACCTTCTATAAAAACTTTAATTGGAGCATCAATTGGTATGGTGGGTATTTTGATAATTTTTAATGATGAAATTTTCAATTTTAGTTTTAGCGAAGGAACTCATATAGGATTGTTTCTAGCTTTGATTGGAACATTTAGTGCATCAACAGGTAATATGGTTCACCAAAGAAACTTAAATAATAATTTTCCTCCAATACAAACAATAGCATATGCTATGTTTTATGGTTCAATTGTTACACTGATAATTACAAAATTTAGAGGAGCTGAATTATTATTTGAAACTAGTTTTAGCTACATCTCTTCACTGCTTTATCTTTCAATTTTTGGTTCAATATTTGCTTTTGTATCTTATTTAAAGTTACTTGAAAAAGTTGGACCTGGAAGAGCTGGTTATGTTGGTGTTGTAATGCCCGTATTAGCATTAATTATTTCAACAATATTTGAAAATTTAGAATGGCAATATGATCTAATAATGGGTCTTCCGATTTTAATCATTGGCGCTGTTCTT
The DNA here is from genome assembly GCF_052047555.1 of Candidatus Pelagibacter sp. HIMB1746. NCBI lineage: Bacteria > Pseudomonadati > Pseudomonadota > Alphaproteobacteria > Candidatus Pelagibacterales > Candidatus Pelagibacteraceae > Candidatus Pelagibacter > Candidatus Pelagibacter sp. HIMB1746. The sequence continues at coordinate 144,423 of NZ_JBNAJZ010000003.1, forward strand.
GTGATAAATCAAAAAATTAGAATTAATTAGATTTCTGATTTAGCTCTCAAACGTTCATAAACTAATCTAGTTTTTATTCCTAAATTTAAAAATGGTTGCGGTGGTAACCAAGTAGGTTTATTCCTCGCTTCTATTGTTTTTATTTCACTAGTACTTTCATTAATCGCTTTAAGAGCAATTTGTTCACCAAATAAAGTTCCTACACCAATACCTGAACCGTTATAACAACCAGCGGCAAAAATATTACTATCAATTTTTTCAAATATTTGAGAACTATTTCTTGTTCTTGATACTATTCCAGACCAAGATGATTTAATTATATCATTGGGTAATTGTGGAAATCTTTTTTGTATTCCAAGTTTCTGATTGAAAGATCTTTTTTTAAGAGTGGAATTTGACATACCAAATGGATTGTGGACTTCTGCTGTATTTCTTATCAAAATTCTTCTATCTTTTGTCATTCTAATTGTTGCACCCATTGGCCTAACAGGTAGTACGCCCCATTCTTTTGGTTCACCAATAGATTTAAATTCTTCATCAGATAATCTTCTTGTCATGCTCGCAGTTAATGTAATAGGAAAATTATAATTTGATTTTATCCCTAGTGATTTTAAGAAACCATTCGTAGCAAAAATAATATTTTTTGATTTAATTATTCCATTTTTGAAATTACAAAAAATGAAATCTTTATTTTTATTCCAATTTAATAAACAAGAATTTTCATACAAAAAAACATTAGTAGGAAGAGCATCAATCATTGCTCTAACTAATTTTCCTGGATGTATTAGAATACCACCGTTTGTGTAAAGTCCGATATTATAAAAACTAGTACCTAATTTTTCAGACAATTCTTTGTTTCTTAATAAGCTGTGTTCAAAGCCTAACTTAGATAATGTATTTGAAAAATTTTCTAAAATTTTTTTATCTTCAATTTTTGATGAAGCAAAATATTTACCACATTCATTCCAATCACAATCTACTTGATATTCTTTAATAAATTTTTTTACTACATCTATTCCTAATGAATAAATATCAGCTTTCTTTTTGTAATTTTGCAGTTCTTTATTTGATGTAAAACCATCGTTCAAAGTTGTATCAACCAAATAACCAGAATTTCTTCCACTAGCACCCTCACCTGCTAGTTGGGCATCTGCTAGTATAATTTTTAAATTTGAATTTATTTGAGCTAATTTTCTTGCAGCAGACAGACCTGTGTAACCAGCACCTATTATTAACCAATCACACTCATCGTTTGATAGAAGAGACTTGATGTTTGTTCTTGGATTAAGATCATTAATCCAACTACAGCTATTATCGTTAGTCACTTCCATGAAGTGACTTTACGATAATTGATAAATTTTTAAAAGATTTTAAGAGTTTAATGAAGGTTGTTTCTTCATATCTGCTTTGTTGATACCAGCAACTCTTACCGGTTTCTTCATCGCATCTCTTCTAAATGGTTCTCCAAGTTCTTGGTTAAGAATTACTTCTATAAATGTTGTAATTCCTTTCTTTTGATCTTCACAAGATTGCTTGATTGCATTTGTTGTTTCTTCCATAGTTCTAACGGTTACACCTTTTAAACCACATGCATCAGCAACTTTAGCGTAACTTAATTCAGGGTCTAACTCAGTTCCAACAAAATTATTATCAAACCATAGAGTGGTATTTCTTTTTTCTGCACCCCATTGATAATTTCTAAAAATTACCATTGTAATTGCAGGCCATTCTTCTCTTGCACATGAGCTCATTTCGTTCATGCTAATTCCAAAAGCGCCATCTCCCGCAAAACCAATTACTGGAGTATCAGGGCAACCAATTTTTGCACCTAGTATAGATGGAAATCCATAACCACAAGGTCCAAATAAACCTGGGGCTAAATATTTTCTTGGTTTTTCAAAAGTTGGGTAAGCATTACCAATGGCGCAGTTATTACCAATATCACTTGAAATAATTACATCATCAGGCATACCAGATTGAATTGCTCTCCAAGCTTGTCTTGGTGACATTCTGTCTGCATCTCTTTCTCTAGCCTCTTTATTCCAAACTGTTCCCTCATCATCATCTTCATGATCTAAACTTGAAAGTTTTTGCAACCATGCAGATTTTGTTTGGTGAATTAAATCTTTTCTAGCTTGCCTATCAGTATCTCCTGCGTTCGAAGATAGTTTTGCTAAAATTTGCTCTGCAACTAATTTTGCATCACCACTAATTCCAACTGTTACTTTTTTTGTTAAACCAATTCTATCAGGATTAATATCTACCTGAATGATGTTTGCATTTTTTGGCCAATAATCAATTCCATATCCTGGTAAAGTTGAAAATGGATTTAATCTTGTACCTAGTGCTAAAACAACATCGGCTTTTGAAATTAATTCCATTGCAGCTTTAGAACCATTGTAACCTAAAGGTCCTACTGCTAATGGGTGGCTTCCTGGAAAACTATCGTTATGTTGATAACCAGAACATACTGGTGCATCTAATTTTTCAGCAAGATTTTTAGTAGCATCAATAGCTCCACCAATAACAACACCAGCACCTGAAAGTATTACTGGAAATTTTGCATTAGATAATAAATCAGCAGCTTTAGAAACAGCGTCGTTACCTCCACCTTGTCTTTCTAATCTTACAATTGGTGGTAAATCAATATCAATAACCTGGCACCAATAATCTCTTGGAACGTTTATTTGTGCAGGGGCTGAGCCTCTTATAGCTTTTTCAATTACTCTGTTTAGAACTTCTGCCATTCTTGATGGGTCTCTAACTTCTTCTTGATAACAAACCATGTCTTTAAACAGGTTCATTTGTTCTACTTCTTGAAAACCACCTTGGCCCATAGTTTTATTTGCAGCTTGTGGTGTTACTAATAATAGAGGCGTGTGATTCCAATATGCAGTTTTAATTGGAGTTACTAGTCCTGTTATTCCTGGTCCGTTTTGTGCAATGACCATAGACATTTTACCTGTAGCTCTTGTGTAACCATCAGCAATTAAACCACCATTTGTTTCATGGGCTACATCCCAAAAAGTAATTCCTGCATCAGGAAAAATATCTGATATTGGCATAAAAGCAGAACCGATAATTCCAAAAGCGTGCTCAATGCCGTGCATTTGTAAAACTTTTACAAAAGCTTCTTCTGTTGTCATTTTTGTCATAAGACTAGAACCCCTCTAAAGTATAATTATTAAGAATTTATAAAATTCGTTTGTCAATTTTCGCGATTAATATATAAGATTTCCTAAATTTCAAACAAACAATTCGACACAACATTATGGCTACAGACATCATTATACACGACGAAAAAGACAACGTAGGAGTAGTTGTTATTGAAAAAATCACTCCAAAACAGGACTGCTCTTGCTGGATTATGGAAAATGACAAGACAGTTAACATTCAATCTGAAGATGAAATCCCTCTAGGACACAAAATTGCAATGAACGATTTAAATGAAGGTGACACTATTATTAAATACGGTCATGATATTGGTAAAGTAGTAAAATCAATCAAAAAAGGTGAACACGTACATGTTCACAACGTTAAAACAAAGAAGTGGTAGTAATATGGAAATCCCAAAAAGTTTTTTAGGTTATAAAAGAGAAAATGGCAGAGCTGGAACAAGAAATCATGTAATCATTTTGCCTGTTGATGATATTTCAAATGCTTGTGCAGAAGCTGTCGCAAACAATATTAAAGGCACAATTGCGTTACCTCACTCGTATGGAAGATTACAGTTTGGTGCTGATTTAGAGTTACATTTTAGAACAATGATAGGTACAGCAAAAAACCCGAATGTTGCTGCTGCTATAATTATTGGCATTGAGCCTAAATGGACTAAAAGAATTGTTGATGAAGTAGCAAAAACTGGAAAACCTGTTGAAGGTTTTAGTATTGAGGGTGCTGGTGACATTGAAACAATCATGAAAGCTTCAAAAAAAGCTCAAGAATTTTCAATGTGGGCTTCTGAAAAACAAAGAGAAGAGTGTCCAATAAGTGATCTTTGGATTTCAGTAAAATGCGGAGAGTCTGACACTACTTCAGGTCTTGCATCTAATCCAACAGTTGGAAATTTAATGGATAAATTAGAGCCATTAGGAGTTCATTTATGTTTTGGTGAAACTTCAGAACTTACAGGTGCTGAAACTGTTTGTGAAAAAAGAGGTAAAACTCCAGAAGCACAAGAAAAGTTTAAAAAAACATGGAATGAATATAATGATTTCATTTTAAAAGAAGCAACAGATGATTTATCAGAAAGCCAACCCACTGCAGGAAATATTGCTGGAGGACTGACTACAATTGAAGAAAAAGCATTTGGTAATTTCCAAAAAATAGGATCAAGACAATTTGTAGATGTTTTAACACCTGCTGAAGAACCACAAAAAGGTCCAGGGTTATATTTTATGGATACTTCTTCAGCTGCAGCAGAATGTGTTACTTTGCAAGCCGCTGGCGGTTTTAATATTCACTTATTCCCAACAGGACAAGGAAATATTATTGGAAACCCAATTGAACCAGTTGTAAAATTAACAGCCAACCCATTAACAGCAGTCAGCATGAAAGAACATATCGACTGCGATGTTTCTAAAATACTTTCTAGAGAAATGAATTTGGATCAAGCTGGTGATGAACTAATTAAAGCAACTATTAGAACAGCTAATGGAAGGTTAACTTGTGCTGAAGCTTTAGGTCATAGAGAATTTGTAATGACTAAGCTTTACAGAAGTGCTTAATTAAAAATCCTACTTTATGGCTAAAAATAAGTACCTGGTACTTTTACCTGGTATTATACTTGCGTTTGTTCTCTACACATTATCTCAAGGCTTTAATAATATTATTGGTATTGAATTATTAGGATACGAAAAAAGTCCTATATCCACTGCAATGATAGCTATCCTATTAGGAATGTTCTTTGGAAACATTTTTAAAATAAGAGAAAGTTTCAAAAGGGGTTTAGATTTTACTCAAAAAAATATTTTAAAACTTGGAATAATTTGTTTAGGTATTCAATTAAAACCTTTTGAGTTTCTTGAATTTGGTGCAATTGCTATTCCTTTAATTGTAATTTGTATTGTAAGTGTATTAGCAGTAATTAAACTTTTAATTAAAAAATTAAAAATCCCAACAAGAATGGCTTATTTAATATCAATTGGCAGTACAGTTTGTGGAACAACAGCAATCATGGCAACTGCACCTGTAATTGGTGCCAAAAAAAATGAGATATCTTACGCAATTGCAAACATCACTTTGTTTGGAATTCTTTCAATGTTGATCTACCCATACTTTGCAAATTTTTATTTTAATGGTGAACCACTTCTAATCGGTTTGTTTTTAGGAACTTCTATACATGAAACAGCGCAAGTAGCAGCTGCAGGATTGATCTATGATCAGCAATTCAATAGTCCAGAGACTTTAAATGTAGCAACAGTTACTAAACTAATCAGAAATACTTTTTTGATTATAATGATACCATTATTTGCTTATCTTTATAACAGAGGACAAGCTAAAGAAAAAAAATACTCAATAATTGATATTTTTCCTTATTTTGTACTAGGTTTTGTTGCAATGATTATTGTTCGAAATGTTGGTGATCAACTTTTTATTTCAAACAACAGTGAACTTTGGTTTAACACTGTGGATGGTATTAAGTCTTTTTCAAAAATATTCCTAACAATGGCAATGGCAGCAATTGGTATGTCTACCAATTTAAGAGATATAAAAGATATGGGGTATAAACCTTTTGTGGTAGGATTTATTGGAATGGCTACTGTTGGAATTGTTTGTTTGGGGACTATTGATTTGTATCTTTATTTATTCAATTAAGATTTCAACAAAATTTGTTTTTTAAGATTTGAAAAAAATCTTCTAATAAACGCTGCTGCTACACCTAAAAATATTGCAAACATAATTGAAAATAATCCATAAAAGAATGGCATCTCATTAGAAAAATCTAAAATAAATTGTGAGAAAAAATTTAAATCCGAAATTGCAGAAGTGGTTGTTGCATTTGTATCATGATCTGCAAAAAATGAATCATAAGCAATTGCAATACCAACTGCTAAAATCAAAATAGCCATCAATGCTCGTAATCCTGAGCTATCAATTTTCTCTCCTAATTTTTGTCCAATCTGAACACCAATTATTGATCCAATAACAAGTAGAAAAACTAAAAGTAAATCAATCGAACCATAATTAAATGAATGCAGGAAAGTAACAATTACACTAACAAAAATAGTAACAAATAATGAAGTTCCAGGAACAAGTTTAGTTGGCATTTTAATTATATAAATCATTGCTGGCACTAATATAAATGCTCCACCTATTCCCATTATTGCAGCAATAAAACCAACTACTAAACCAATAACTATTGGAGTAAAAATACTTTCATATAATTTTGATTTTGGAAATCTCATTCTTAAAGGAAGACCATGGATCCAATAATGAACATGTAATTTTTTTTTAACTAAAACGTTTCTTTTAGCTTTATCTATTTCACCAAGACTTTCGACTAACATTAAAGATCCAATGATTGCTAAAATATACATGTAAGCTAAAGAGATTACGGTATCAATTTTTCCAATACCTTTAAAATAAGAAAAGGTAAAAATTCCTAATGAGGTACCTATAGCGCCACCAATGACAATCATTAAACCCATTTTGTAATCTAAAGTATTTTTTAGATAATGTGTTGTTGAACCAGAAACTGAAGTGGCTAAGATATTGTTTGCTTCATTTGCAACTGCGTATGCAGGAGGAATTCCTAAAAAAATTAAAAAAGGCGTCATTAAAAAACCGCCACCTACTCCAAACAATCCGGAAAGGACACCAACGATTGCGCTTAATATAAGAATTTCTATTGGATTAACAAAAACTTGAGCGATGGGTAAAAATACATCCATTTAAATAAATAAATTGTTTAAAAACAACTTAGTTAAAAGTAATAAAAGTTCCAACTATAATAACTCCCCAATAAGCAGCTAGACTTAAAAATATACCTGTTTTCATTAAAGAAACTTTTAAGCTGGTTAGTTTATTGAAAATTTTTACGTTAGAAATTTGCATTAAGTGCGTCAATACACCCAAAGAACAAATTGTCAAATATTATTTTAAAAATTAGATAAATTTTTTTTAATAGATCGTTGCACCAAAAACTTTAACCATTTCATCCTCAACACCTAAAACTAACCTTCCCAAAAATTCTCCTGGTATTTCTTTGTTGGTCTGTTTTATCAGAACGGTTATATGCTCTCCTCTTCTAAGACACCCAAAAGGCTCGAACGTTTCATGAAGATTAGTGATAAGCTTATTGTTAGCCCATTGTTTTCCAAGCTCTACTTCATTGGCTCCAAAGAGCATCTGAGTTGAAAAATCTCTAGTAAATCCACCATAATCTTTAAGGTTTGATGATTTTACCAAGTTGAACCAAATAGGTTTAGCCAACTCATATATTTCATCATCTTTTTTTGATAAAATATCCATTACTTGTCTAATTCTAATTAAAGTATCTTAAGAAGCTTTTTTCTTCTCGTTCTCATCCACGATGTGGTAGACCGGAACCTTCTCCATACTAAATTTACCAGTTTTTGGATCTCTTCTAGAAACTGTCAGACAATGCCAATTATCATCATCAAGTTTCATATGATCTCCTCTATAATAGTATCCTGGCCATCTAGTTTCTTCTCTAAATAAAGTATGTTCAGTTACACACTGAGAAGTTAAAGCTCTATGTTTCAACTCCCAAGCTCTCATCAATTGGTGATAATCCTCAGCACCAACATGCTCAAGATCCTCTTGAAGCCATTCAAGTAATTCAAGGCCTCTTTTTAACATATTGCCATTAGTCATATAATTAGATGTAATTCCACCTACATATTCATCCATAATCTTCTGTAGTCTTTGTAGACCTTGGATTGGTGATATATAGCTAGGAGAAACAGTTCCACCAGTGATTTCGTTTTGTGCAACAGTGAAGTTTTCAAGTGGTTTGTAAACCATAGCTTTGAAATCCTCACATTGTTTGTCTGAAACCTTTACTCCTTCAGCTTTTTTATCTTCGATATACTTAACAGCAGCTTTAGCAGCTAATCGACCTTCTGTGAAAGATCCAGATGAAAACTTATGAGCACTTCCACCCACAGTGTCTCCAGCACCAAATAAACCATCAATTGTAAGCATTCTGTTATAACCCCAGAAATATTCTGGTGGAGATAAATCTTCAGGACCGCTTACCCAAGCTCCTGAACAAGTAGCGTGTGAACCCATTACATAAGGTTCTGAAGTTGTTAATTCAGGATTTGTGTATTTAGGATCAATGTTTTGAGACGCCCATACTACAGCTTGACCAACAGTCATTCCTAAGAAGTTCTCCCAACCAACTGTTTCTAAATGTGGATCTTGGAAAGCTTCAGTTGTAACCATATGAATTGGTCCACCACCAGCAGCAACTTCTTGAATGAAAGCATGATTTCTTAAACAAGTAGGTGTTGGGTGATGATCAATATATTCGCCAACTAATTCTTTAGTTTGATCATACCATTTCTTCTCATAATTTTCCCCATTAGCGTTCTGGGTATACGTTTTTAAGTGTAAGAAATAAGCTCCAACTGGCCCATAACCATCTTTAAATCTACATAACACAATTCTATTTTCCATTTGTGTCATTTTAGCTCCAGCAGCAATAGGAAGAGCATATGCTGAACCGTTACTCCAAGGGGCATACCAAGTTCTACCCATTCCTTCTCCAACTGCTCTTGGTTTGAAGATATGAGAAGCACCACCAGCTGCAACTATTACAGCTTTTGCTCTAAAAACATGAAAATCACCTGTTCTCATGTTGAAGCCAACTGCTCCACCAATTCTATTATCTTGTGACTCATCCATAAGTAAATGAGTGATCATTATTCTATTATAAATTTTGTCAGCAGATTTTTTTGCCGCCTCAGCAACAATAGGTTTGTAACTTTCACCATGGATCATGATCTGCCATTTACCTTCTCTTAAATATCTTCCAGTTTGTTCATTTTTCATCATTGGAAGACCCCATTCATCAAACATGTGAACAGTAGAGTCTACGTGTCTAGCCATGTCGTAACCTAAATCTTCTCTAACCATTCCCATTAAGTCATTTCTTGCATATCTAACATGGTCTTCAGGTTGATTTTCTCCCCATTGCATTCCCATGTAACAATTGATTGCATAAAGACCTTGAGCAACAGCTCCACTTCTATCTATGTTTGCTTTTTCTACACAAACAATTTTCATATCTCTTCCCCAGTGTCTAGCTTCGAACGTAGCACCTGTTCCAGCCATACCACCACCAACAACTAATATATCGCAATCCTCGTAATGTGTCTTATGTCTAGCCATTAGTAGTAAACTCCTTTTTTAAACGACTCTTTTGGAACTGATGGTAACTCACCATCAATATTTAAACCTTCTGGCTCAGTATAAAGTCTTTGTGAATTAATCTCACCTTGGTTTGGTTTGTCACCTTCAGCAAGTTTTGGAATAAATTTACCCCATGGTTTTGTAGTAATCGGAGAAACAAAGTTTTTCTCTGTTCCATTTCTAAATTTGATCTTCCATGAGATTGTTCCTTTTTCTTCTTCTCTTCTAACTCTAACGCTATGACCCATAGGAGCAAAATCAGCATAGCCTCTTACATCAATTGCATGATTTGGGCATGCTTTTACACATGAATAACATTCCCAACAAAAGTTAGGTTCAATATTTTTTGCACGTCTGATATTTTCATCTATGTGCATAATATCTGATGGACAAATATCCACACAGTGACCACAGCCATCACATCTTGTCATGTATACGAAAGTTGACATAATTATTTATTCTCCTTTTTTAATTTCATCATATTAATAGTGTTTAGGTTGTTCTCTTTTAATACCTAAACCAAACTGTTCAGGCGCGTCAGCAGGAGGAGGTAAGTTGTCTCGTGAACCATCTGCTTCTGCTAAATTTTTTTGGATTGCTGCACCAGGTTTATAAAACATGTGTGCAAATTTAGACCAATAAACTCCTCCAAATAAAACTAAATTTGAAAGGACAAATAAAGTCAAAAATAAATAAGATAATCCTGCTTGACCATTAGATTGTGTGTAAGACCACAATAAACCAAAAGTCGAACAAGCTAATAAAGCTAAAACAAATAAATCAGCTTTAATAATTCTGTACCAAGGATGCGCTTCTGCAGATACATCTACTCTTAAAAAAAACCAAAACCAATAACCACCAACACATGTAAGTATTGCTCCTACATGCCAAATCATAGACCAAGTAGATGAAGTAGGTTTATCAGCTCCTGTGTAGCAAAATACTAAAACTGCTGATGCAACCCAAAATAATATTGTTCCATACATTCCAAGAACATGTGCAAGTCTTCTTTTTCCAAATCCAAGTTCTGCAGTTGTGCCGATATCATAAACTGTTGTCTTTGCGATAATTGAAGCTCTTTCTCCTGTACTCAATTCCTTAACAGCATTAGCTTTAGCTTTTTTGGCATTATTAAAAAAATAAGTAACGTTTTTGTGAACAATCATTTGTATAATTGTTCCTGCTGCAATCAAAATTACCATAGCAATTATGAAGCTTTGCATTGCAAAAGGTGAGACTGTTTCAGCTAAAATTGAAAAAGGATTTGTAGATAACATAATTTTTAATTATTTATAAAGTTAGTTTGAGATTTTCTAGTCTAGTTAAATAAAGAGTTCAACTAAAACTATTGGTCAATTTTGTCATTAATAACAACTTACGGTTTACGTTTGTAATGTTGTTTATTAGGAATTACTGATCTTACCCCACCTTGGGGGTTATCAACGTCACCTTCTCTTCTTGGTATCAAGTGTATATGGCAATGCATTATAGATTGACCTGCAATTTTTCCAGCATTTGTCCCAATATTAAATCCTTTAACATTAGTATCTTTACTTAGAATTTCATTTTTAACTATTTGGATAAGATCATTGCAAGCAATCAATTCATCATTTGTCATGTCAAAATAATCTTTAATATGACGCTTAGGAATTATTAAACAGTGGTGATCAGAAACAGGATAAGAGTCGAAACTTGCATAAGCAAGATCATTTTCGTGAGCAATACCACTTTTTTTTGAATCACAGAATAAACAAGGATTGTTAGGATCTCTCATATTTAAATTAGAGTATTATATATTTTTCTAAGTTTATTAAAGGAAACATTATTTCGACTTTTCCATTTTAATTCATCTATTTTTGACACTGACATAACTCCCTTTCCTGATCCAATAAGAATTATTTCTTCATAATCATTAATTTCTTTAATTGATATATCTTTAAAATTAATTTTAACTTTTTTACTTATAAACTTAAGTGTATTTCCAAAATAACAATTTTTTTTTGGAGAAAATATTTTTCCATTTTTAACAAAGACTAAATTTGAAGTGCCTGTTTCTAATATTTTATTGTTTGCAACTAAAGCAATATCAAATTTAGAAGAGTCAACCTTACTAAGTTTTGCTAAAATTTTTTTGTAATAAAGATTTTTATAATTTGGCTCAACTCTTTTATATTTAAATAATAAAAGACTAAAATTTTTTTTAATTTTTGGTCTTTTTCTTATAGATACAGATATTAGTTTTTTATTTAAAGCAATTCTAAATAAATTATCAGGACCTTTGTAAAGTGTATTTTTTTTAATTAGATCTAAAATAATATTCTTTAAGTTTTTTTTTCTAATTGCATATTTTTTTGTAGATTTAATTAAGTTTTCAATATGTGGTTTTAACAATATTAACTTGGGAGGTTTTCCAACCATACGCATTGTTGTAAATACACCTCTGGATCCCCAAAGATCTTTAAATGCAACTTCTTTAAGATTACTTAGCTGATAAGATTTTTTTAATAAGAGTGTTACCATTTTCTGTTAAAAAAGATTCTGGATGAAATTGAAATCCGTATATTTTGTTTTGATTATCCTCAAGGCCCATTGGTATTTTTGTTTTACTACATCTCATAGTTATTTTAATAGAATTTGATTTAAATGGCTCCATCAATTTTAATGAATGATATCTTCCCACTTTGAACTCTTGATTGTTTTTAAAAATTTTACTTTGATTATTTGTTTTTATTTTAGATTGAAAACCATGGTAAATTTTTTTTTGTTGTATTATTTTGCCTCCCTCATTATGTAAAATCATTTGATATCCAAGACAAATACCAATAATTTTTTTCTTTCCTTTGTATTTTTTATAGATTTTTGAAGTAGTGGGATAATCCATTGGTGATCCGGGTCCTGGTGATAAAACAATCACATTACTTCTATCAAGTAATCTATCATTTACTTCATAATAGTTTGAGCAAATTACTTTATCAAATTTTGCAAATTGATGAACAACATTCCATGTGAAAGAGTCTTGATGATCAATTATGTAAATCATTTAAATAACTCCAATAAAGATTTTGCTTTAATATAATTTTCGTTAAATTCTTTTTTTGGAGAGCTATCTAGCACTACTCCAGACGCAGCTGAAATCTCTGATTGATTTTTATAATTTAATATAGATCTGATTATAATATTAAACTTCATATCTTGATTAAATTTAATAATTCCAAAACTCCCTGTAAAAATATTTCTACTTTCTTTTTCTTGATTATTTAAAAGTTCTAAAGTTCTAATTTTAGGACAACCAATTACAGATCCACCTGGCATCATTGCTTTAATAATATCAATCAATTTCGTATTTTTATTTAATATTCCACCGATTGAAGTCACATAATGAAAAAGATGCTTATATTCCTCGACATATTTTTTTTTAAGTATTTTTACACTTCCAGGTTTACAAATTTTTGATAAATCACTTCTTTCCATATCAACTATCATGTTGTGTTCTTTGGTTTCTTTTTCATTATTTTTAAAATACCTAAGAGCTATATTTTTATTTGATAATAATTTTTTCTTAAAGGTACCAGCTATTGGTTTAGTAATTATTTTATTTTTTTTCTTATCTATTAATGTTTCAGGAGAACAACTTACTATAGAGTAATCCTTATCTTTAATCATAAATGACTCTGGTGAAGAATTAACTCGCATTAATTTCCAAAAAAAATTAACAGGATTGATTAAAGATTTATTCTTATATTTTGTGCAAATTTTAATTTGATAAGTCTCTCCTTGTCTTATTTTTTTTGAAAATAATTCAAATATTTTTCTATATTTTGCATAAGAAATATTAATCTTGAAAGGACTTAGTATTTGAGTTTTATTAAATTGATAATTGAAGGTGTGTTTTTTGATATTAGATATAACTTTAATATCCTTTCTAATTTTAATTATTGTCTCGGGTTTATAAAAAATTCCTTTATAAAAATTTATTCTTTTTTTATTTTTTAATTTAATACCAATTAAATTACATAAAATTTCATAACCAAAAAAACCAAGATATAAATCTGTTTCTTTTTTAAACTTTTTTTTCTCGATGGAATTAAGAAATTTATATATATTTTTTTTTGTTAAAATGATCTTTTTAGAAAAATCAGTATAAATATTGTATCCACCATCTACTTTATAAATTATTAAAGGCTTATCTGATTGATACAGATCCTCTAAGTATGGGTTGAATTTAAGTTTATGCTGGCTGTGTTCTTTCAATTGCTTTCTCTACTATAGGTAAGTGTATCAGACCTGCAAATAATGATAATGCGATAGATCCGTACCATGCATAGTCAAAATTTCCATTTAATTCATAAAATACACCACCTAGATATGCTCCTAAGAAAGAACCAATTTGATGGCTTACGAAAACTATTCCATATAAAAGTCCAACGTATTTTGTGCCAAATATATGGGCCACAATTCCATTTGTTGGAGGAACTGTAGATAGCCATAAAAATCCAAAAGTAACTCCAAAGACGACAGAATTAAATATACTTGGTGGTAAAAAAATAAAATAAATAATTGAAACTCCTCTTAATAGGTAAATTGCACTTAATATTTTTTTCTTACTATACCTTGTTGCTAAATAGCCACTCGTAATCGTACCAGCCATATTAAATACTCCAATTAAAGCTAGCACCATTGCTGGTGTCCAGTCAGGCAAACCTTTGTCTGCCATATAAGTTGGAATATGTGTTGCTACTAAAGCAATATGCCAACCGCAAACAAAAAAACCTAAAGTAAGATAGATAAAACTTTTATTTGCAAATGCTTCTTTTAAAGCTTCTCTTGCAGTTTGATTGTTATCTTTATTAACACCAACTGGTATTTTTGGAGTGCTAACAAATAAAGATATTACCAAGCCAATTCCTAAAAGAAGAGAAAAGTATAAAAGAGTATTTTCCCAACCTGTTTCAACTAAAGAATATCTTACAAGTAAAGGTGAAACAAAATATCCAAAAGAACCTGCGCATGTAACTATACCTGTTGCAATAGTTCTATTAGATGCTGGAAAATGCTTAGCTACAACTGATACAGGAATACCTATTGCGGTAGAACCTAACCCAATTCCTATCATTACTCCTATAGTTAAAGTAAAGTAACTTCCAGTATTAAATCCAGAATAAAAAAATAAAACTCCAACTAAATAAAAAACAAAACCAATAAATATTGCAACTGCTCCTCCATACTTATCAGTAATTACACCAAATAATGGACTAAATACTCCCCAGAGTAATAACTGCAATCCCATAGCAAATCCAAAATGAGAAATAGAAATATCTAGGTCAGTATTGAAATCAAAATAAAACAAACCAAAAGTCTGTCTTATACCTAAAGAAATTATTACTACTATCGATGCAGCTATTAGAGTAATTAAAGCTTTTTTACTTATAGTAAAATTTTCTGAGTTCATTTAAGACTTTTGAGAGCTTGTTTTATATCAGCTATAAGATCTGCTGGATCCTCTAAACCAATATGCAGTCTAACTATGTACTCGTTTTTTGCTAATTTAAGATAGCTTCTATTTCCTTGTTCTCGAACATTTTGATGTAAAGCTAAACTTTCAAATCCTCCCCAACTATAACCGTGTCCAAATAATTTTAAATTATTTACAAATTTTACAACTGCCTTTTCACTTTTAGCTTTTATTCTTAAACCCATTAAACCTGAAGCGCCTGAATAATATTTCTTCCACATTCTAAAATTGTAAGAGTCTTTTTTGTATGGATACAATAATTTTATATTTTTAAATTTAGATAAAAACTCTGCTACTTTTTTTGCATTTTCTCTATGTCTATCTAATCTTACATCTAAAGTTCTTAATCCTCTTGTAATCAAATAAGCATCATCAGGTCCTAATCTTAAACCTGTAACTCTTTCTGTTGCTTTTACTTTTGGAAATACTTTTTTATTAACTGCTAAACTTCCACCCATTACATCAGAGTGGCCTGAGTAGTATTTTGTTGCTGAAACAATTGCCATATCAAAACCGAGTTTAATAGGTTTTAAAAAATATGGAGTTCCCCATGTATTATCAAGTGCTGTTAAAATTTTATGTTTTTTTGCTATAGAAACAATTTTACCTAAATCTTGAAAATCAAATGTATTACTTCCTGGGTTTTCAACAAAAATTAATTTAGTTTTTTTGGTAATTGCTTTTTCTAATGTCTTAAGATCATGTGGATCATAAAAAGTTGTTTTGATATTAAATTCTTTTAAAAAATCTTGTGTCAAAAGTCTTGTTGGACTGTAAACTGGGTCAGCTGCAATAATTTCATCACCAGGTCTTGTAACACTGAAGATTGCGAGGAATACCGCTCCAAACCCAGTGGGTGTTAAAAAAGTAAAATAACTTTCCTCAAGTTTGGATAAAATTTGCTGTAAAATATGAGTAGTAGAAGTTCCTTGTCTACCATAATCAAAATGTCCACCAGTAGGATTTTTTTTAGCTTTCTCTTGAGTTTTTCTAATATCTTGCATCGATTTGAAAATTATCGTTGAAGCACGCACAATTGGTGGATTAACAGACTGATTATGAAAGTCTTTCGCTGTATGTTTTAAAAATGTTTTAAAAGAATTACTCATAATAAAATTTGATATGTTTAAAAGACAATGCTATATCCCGTAAAAAACGTCAATAAATTAATAAATAGGACTAAATGAGTTATCCGAAGAAACACAGGGGTCGAAGAAAACAAGGCTCCAAAAAAAGAAGAGCAAAAAGAAAAAATAAGAAGAAATAATTCTTTTATTCTTTAATCCAACCACCGCCAAGAACTCTATGACCAAATTGGTCTTTGCTATAGAATACGCATGCCTGTCCTGGAGATATTCCATCCTCAGGATTTAATAGATGAACATTTGCAGTATTATTATCTTTTAAATCTACTTTTGCCTCAAGAAGACTACCTGTTGATCTAACCTTTACAAATATATTTTGATCAAGATCTTTTTTATCAGTTAATAAATTTAAATCTTTTAAAGATATTTCTTTTTTTCCAAGGTTTTCTTTAGGCCCTACTATAATTTCATTTTTATCTGAATTTATTTTTAAAACATATAAAGCTTCTTTATCTGAAACCTTAATTCCCTTTCTTTGTCCAATTGTAAAATTAATAATACCATCATGAACACCAATTACTTTTCCATCTAAATTTTTAATATTCCCTTTTTGAAAAGAGTCTGGTCTAAATTTTCTAATTACTGATGCATAATCTCCATTAGGCACAAAACAAATATCCTGACTATCTGGTTTATCAGCTACATTTAAATCTAACTCTTTAGCAATTTCTCTTGTTTTATCTTTTAACATTCCACCTAATGGAAATCTTAAATAATCTAGCTGCTCTCTTGTTGTGTTAAATAAAAAATAACTTTGATCTCTATTTTCATCAATTGCTCTATACATATTATTGGTGTTGTTTGATGTAATATTTTTTACATAATGTCCTGTAACTAATGCATCTGCTTTAAGATCTTTTGATACTTCAAATAAATCTTTAAACTTTACTGTTTGATTACATTGAACACATGGAATTGGAGTTTCACCTTTTAAATAACTATCAACAAAATTATCTATTACTCCTTGCTTGAATTTATCTTGATAGTATAAAATTTTATGTTCAATACCTAATTTATGAGCAACACGTTTTGCATCCATAATATCTTGACCTGAACAACACTGTTTAGATTGAGCTACTTCTTTTCCGTCATCATAAAGTTTAAGAGTAATGCCTATAACTTTATAACCTTCGTTTTTCATAATTCCTGCTACAGTTGACGAGTCTACCCCACCAGACATTGCAACAACAACCGTTGTGTCTTCAGGTTTTTTGTTAATTCCGATAGAGTTTAATTCTTTATTCATTAGGTGGTATTTATACTTATTTACAATATAAGTTAAATTAAATGATTTTAGATTATGAACCAGGTGACAAAGTCACTAATCCTGAGAATAAAGAATGGGGCATTGGACAAGTACAATCAATTATAAAAGATAAGGTTACTGTTAATTTTGAAAATGCAGGTAAAAAAGTAATAAATGCAAAAAATATAGAATTAAAAAAAATAGGTAAATAAAAGATGGACTTACAAAAAATTATTGAAGATTTAGTTGATACTTTTTTATCAGCGGGAGAATTGTCCATTCAACTCAGAGA
This sequence comes from Candidatus Pelagibacter sp. HIMB1746, assembly GCF_052047555.1. Classification (NCBI taxonomy): domain Bacteria; kingdom Pseudomonadati; phylum Pseudomonadota; class Alphaproteobacteria; order Candidatus Pelagibacterales; family Candidatus Pelagibacteraceae; genus Candidatus Pelagibacter; species Candidatus Pelagibacter sp. HIMB1746. Next base: position 161,999 of record NZ_JBNAJZ010000003.1, read on the forward strand.
AAAAGGATTAAGCAAAGAAATTAAATCTGACAATACTCCAGTTAGTAATGGTGATATTGAGGTAAATAATTTTATATCTTCTCAAATATCCAAAATAACACCTGACATTCCAATTATTTCAGAGGAAACTTCTGAAAACAAAGATAATTCTAAATTAAAAGATTTTTGGTTGGTGGACCCTATAGATGGAACCTATGATTACATAAACAATTTAGAAGAATTTACTATTAATGCAGGTTTAATTATCAACAATAAACCTGTTGCAGGATTAATAAATGCGCCTGCTAAAAAAAGAATGTTTTATTCATATGGGAAAGGCAATTCTTTTGAACTTACTGATAACAAGAAAATAAACCTTTTTGAGTTACCATCTGAAAAAACAGAGCCACTTAATTTCATTTCTTACAGCAATAAAATTAAACCTGAGATACAAAAGATTTATGATGAATTGGGTGTTAAGGAGCATACTAGAATGAAAAGTTCTTTAAAATTTTGTGTTGTTGCTGCATGTGAATTTGATGGTTATGTTGCTGAGCCTAGAGCTTACGAATGGGATATTGCAGCAGGACATTCAATTTTAGAAAATGCAGGTGGATCTGTGAGAGACTTTGATGGTAATGAAATTTTATATGGTAAGAAAGATTTAAAAAATCCAAGTTTAATTTTAAAAAGTAAAAATATAATTTAATGGATGAGCAATTAAGAATTATTTTAATTATAATAGTATCCGTCTCAATTTTTGGATTACTAGTTTTTGTTTTTGTTAAAAATTATATTAGAAACAAAATAAATCATCTTGTTGATGAAGAGAAAAAAAGAAAATTAAAGTAATTTAATTATCTTTTCATATTCATTTTTATCAATATCCATTACTTTTTTTGATGTTTCAAAATCAAATCCATTTCTTGCTAGTAAAGAAATATCTTTTTTATAAAACAAAGTTCTATTATCCTCTGCTCTTGCTGGTCCTATTCTCTTTTTCTTACATAATTTTATAGCTGAAAAAAAATCCTGATCAGAATTATCTTCTTTTATTTTCTCAACTGTATCTTTAATAAAACCATCATCAATTCCTTTACCCATTAAATAATTTCTAATTTTATTTATCGAATTTCCTCTTTGGATCATGCTCTTCGCTTTGCTTTCTGAATAAAATTGATCATTGATAAATTTATTTTTTTCTAGATCAGATAGAACAATATCGATTAATTTATTCACATCTTTTTTTCGAGAGTCTGTTGCAGAGAGTTTCGTATATTTTTTTAATAAATATGTTTTAAGTTGTTGTTTTGAAGGTGCATATTTTTCAACATAAGCAAATGCAAAATTCCTCATTTCATCAACAGTAACTTGAAGTGTTTTTCTTTTATTTCTTATAGGAATCATCGTTAGATTTTATATAATATAAATATGATCGAACAAATTTATAACTATTTCACAATTGATGTGCTGTATATGTGGATCAATTTAGGAGTTATACCTTTTTGGTTTATCTTAATAGTTTTTCCCCAGTCACACTTAAGTAGGTATGTAGTAACTACTATATTTCCATTTCTATTATTGAGTGGGGTTTATATTTACATTTTATACAGATCTTTCATCGTTGGTTATGACTTCGATGCTAATTTTAGTTTATATCTTGGTTTAGTTGAGTTGTCTCGACTGTTTGAAGACAATCTATACCTAACTCTTTTCTGGACTCATTTTGTAGCTATAAATTTATTTGTTGGTGGGTGGATGGTTAAAGACTCTCAAAAATACTATGTAAATAAAGTTTTAATGTCAGTTCCTTTAATAATTACATACCTAATTGGACCTATAGGATTATTTATTTATTGGATAATTAGAATTTTTTACGCCAAAAAATTAAATCTATATGAGTGATCATATAGATTTTTACTTCGATATTATTAGCCCTTACGCTTACATCGCATATAAAAAAATTTTAAAAATTAACAATGTTGATTTTAAATTAAAGCCAATATTGTTAGGTGGTCTTCACAACTTAGCAGGTATTACAGCTCCTGCATTTAACAAATATAAAATGAGAAATATGCAAAATGATTGTGAGCTTGTTGCAAAAAAAAATAACATAAGTTTCAAATGGAATTCTAAATTTCCAATTAACTCTTTAAGTATAATGAGAGGTTATCTTTGTGTTAAGGATGATAAAAAAGAAGAGTACTTAAATAGTTTTTTTGAAGCTTATTGGAAAGAAGATATAGATTTATCTAATGAAGAAAATATCAAAATAATAATAAAAAAATTAAAAATTGATGAGAATGATTTTTTTAATTCTATTGGTAATCAAGATATTAAAGATAAATTAAAAGAATTAACTGAAGAAGCTTTTCAAAAAGAGGTGTTTGGAGCTCCAACTTTTATAGTAAATAATAAAATCTTTTGGGGACAAGACCGTCTAGAATACGCCTTAGATGAAGTTAAAAATATTTAAACTATTTTAAAACTACTGTTACTTATAGATCCAAAACCACCCTCGATGTGAGAGATGTTTTTGAAACCTTTTTCAGTTAGAGACTTTACTGACATTTCAGATCTAACTCCACCAGCACAAAACAAAACTACTTCTTTATCTTTATCAATTTGACCATTTTTATAAACATCACTATTAGGATCAAGAAGAACTTCTAAATTTCCCATAGGTATATGGTTGGCTCCTTCAACTCTTCCAGTAAGTTCTAATTCATTTAATTCTCTAATATCAATTAGATTGCATTTGTTTTCTTGAAACATTTTATATGCTTCATCAGCATTTATAGTTTTAATTTCACTCATAATGTTATTAAATAAAGTTTGAATTGATTTAACTATTATTATTAATTATTTCTAGCTTATGAAAGTTCAAAATAAAACAATTAAATCAAATTTTTTTAAAAAATTGTTTATTAAAATTTGTAGAATTTTTGACTTTGAAATTATTGATCAAGGTAATTTAACACTTCCTGTTAGTAACAAAAAAGACATAAAAAACCTCTCTAATATTGGCAAAGAATCTTTAATCATTCCGATGGGTAGAATTAAGATTACACGGTCAGTTAAATCTTTAGATATAATTTTAAGAACATGTGCCTCAGTAAATATGCTTTCTCAATCAAAAAAAAGAATTTTTAAAAAAAATAAATCTGAGTATTCTTTGAAAACATTAGTTTCAATTATTAACTCAATTAATAATAATAAAAAAATATTTAAAAAAATTAAATTAAAATTGACAATTATTGATCACAATAGTGATAAAGCTATCATTAAAAAATTTGAAAAAATTTTAAATAATCAATTTTTTGACAGTGAAATAATTCAACTGGATATAAATAAGTATAAAAAGAATATTAAAAAAATAAATCAACAGGGAAAAATTGTTACCAATAACCAGATTTCAAACATGTCTAATATAAATCAATCTTTAAATTTAGGTAAAAATTGTCAGGATTTAGTATATTTTGTAGAGGATGATTATATCCACAAGCCCGATGCTATTGAGGAAATGATATATGCTTACGAAAGAATATCCACTCAACTAGGAACCGAACTTATAATGTGCCCAGCAGATTACCCTTATTTATATAACAAGGTGGAGAATTCAAATATTTTATTAGGAAACAAATATCATTGGCGTAAAATTAACGAAACTTTATGTACGTTCCTTACTAGTAAAAAAATAATTAATAAACATTTTAAAAAATTTGTTAGTGCATGTGAGTTTGAACATTATCCTTTTGAAAAACCTTTTCATGATATATATAAAAAGGAACTTTGCATTAGTCCTATGCCAGCAATAGCTGCACATTTTACTAATATTAATTCAATTTACGGTTTATCACCGTTAATAGATTATAAAAAATTATGGGAAAAAAATAAATTATGACATTAAAAATAAACTCAAAAGCTCCAACATTTGTAATACCATCAACTTCAAAAGATAAATATTCTTTAAAAGACTCACTTGGAAAATATGTAGTTTTATATTTTTATCCAAAAGATGATACACCTGGATGTACAATTGAAACTAATGACTTCAATAAATTGTTGGCAAAATTTAAAAAGCTAGACTGTGAAGTATACGGGATTTCAAAAGACAGCTTAAAAAGTCACGATAAATTTAGAGATAAATACAAAATCAAATTTGATTTACTTGCTGATGAAGAAATTAAAGTATTAAAAAAATACAAGGTCTGGGGTAAGAAAAAATTTATGGGACGTGAATTTATGGGAATAAATAGAACAACTTTTTTAATTGATAAAAAAGGTAAAATCCTAAAAATCTGGGAAAACGTTAAAGTAAAAGATCACGCCAAAGAAGTCCTAGAAACATTAAAAGATATTTCAAAATAAAAAAAGGCCCCTTATTTCTAAGGAGCCTTTAATTGTTATATATTGAGAGATATTTTAGTCTCTTATTGCGTAAGCTTTAACACCAACTTCAGCAACATCAGTTCCAAGTTTTTCAGCTTGAGAACTAATTCTAAGACCAATTGTTTGTTTTAGAACTTTAAATGTGATGTAAGAAAGTATGAAACTAAAAGCACATACTGCAATTACACCTGTTAACTGAGTTCCAAAGTTTGTATCTGGATTACTTAAAGGCACAACTAAAGTACCAAAGATACCAGCAAATAAATGAACAGGAATTGCACCTACAACATCATCAATTTTTTTGCTTTCTAAAAACTTTGTACCAAAGTACATGATGATTGATCCAACTGCTCCAATAGCAATTGCAAGCACAGGACTTGGAGTTAAAGGTTCTGCTGTAATTGCAACCAAACCTGCTAATGCTCCGTTAAGCATCATTACGATATCTGTTTTACCACCTAATAATCTTGTAACGACTGCAGCAGTAACAGTACCAGCAGCTCCTGCTAAGTGAGTGTTAACTGCAATTTTACTAATTGCATTTACATCATCGAACGTTCCCATTGCAAGTTGACTGAAACCATTAAATCCAAACCAACCAAACCATAATAAAAAGGTTCCTAATGTAACAAGTGGTATTGAAGATGCTGCAAATGGTACTAAAGATTTTGTTTCACCTTTTCTATTAAATCTTCCCTCCCTTGCACCTAATAATATTACACCTGCTAAAGCAGCTGCCCCACCACATGCGTGAACTAAAGTTGAACCAGCAAAATCAGAGAAACCTGAAGTTGCTAACCAACCTCCACCCCAATGCCATCCCATTGAAATAGGATAAATGATACCGGCCATGATCGCAGCAAAAATAAAAAATGGCCAAATTTTAATTCTTTCTGCTACAGCACCAGAAACAATTGATGCAGTTGCACAAACAAACATTGTTTGGAAAAACCAATCTGAGTAATCTGAATAACCAGTTGAAAGCTCAGAAGCATCACTCCACATTGAAAATGATCCAATAAACCCACCTTCAGGAATTCCGTAAGCTAAATTGTAACCACAGAAAAAAAATATTAATGAACAAATTGCAAATTTGCCAATATTCTTTGCTGCAATTGTTGAAACACTTTTAGTTGTAACTAATCCACTTTCAAGCATACAAAAACCTGCTGCCATGAATGCAACTAAAACACCACCAAGATAAAACCCTAATGAATTGAAAATATATTGTCCTTCAGCTGACATTGTTGTTTCTGCTGAAGCTAAATTAGTAAAGCTTAAAAATATTAATAAGCTTAATGATATTTTTTTTAAATGATTAATCATTATCTCTCCTTTTTTTGATCTTGTCGTTTTAATAAACATTAAAATTTTAAGTACTGCTGATAGGTCAAAAGAGTTATGAGAAATAAGCATATGTGTAAAAAAAAAGGCCCCATTTCTGGGGCCTTTGGTTATTAACTAACTAGAGAGAGATAAGTTAATTTTTTGTTTAGAGGCTCTTCAATGAGATAACGACATGGAGATCGAAGAGCCTCTATATTGCATGCAATTAGTCACGTATTGCGTAAGCAATTACACCTGTTTCAGTAACGTCTGTACCTTTAGTCTCAGCTTCTTTACTTAATCGGATTCCAAACGTACCTTTCATTATTGACCATACGATGTAAGACACAGCAAACACAAAAATGTTAATTGAAAGTACACCAATTAATTGTGCACTGAACGATGCATCAGCGTTTGTTAATGGCACTGCAAGTGTTCCCCAAATTCCAGCAAATAAGTGAGCTGGGATTGCACCTACAACATCATCAAGTTTAAAGCTAAATAATAATTTAGTTCCAAACACTACGATTAATCCACCAACAGCTCCAATTAAAATTGCTGCAAATGGAGATGGTGCTAATGGTTCTGCAGTGATTGCTACTAGACCACCGATTGCTCCGTTTAACATTTGAATTACATCTGTTTTACCGTACATTAATCTTGTAATGATACCCGCGGCCATTACTCCACCACAAGCTGCAAGATTTGTATTGATAAATATTGATGAGATCGCAACTGCATCATCAAAAGTACCTAATGCTAATTGTGAACCACCATTAAATCCAAACCAACCTAACCATAGGATGAATACACCTATTGTTACTAATGGAATTGAAGACGCAGCAAAAGGCTGTAACGCTTTTGGTTGACCTTTACTGTCAAATCTTCCACTTCTAGCACCAAGTAAAATGATACCTGCTAAAGCAGCTGCACCACCAGTTGAGTGTACTAAAGTTGAACCAGCGAAATCAGAGAAGCCGATTTCTGCTAACCAGCCTCCACCCCACTGCCAACCCATTACGATTGGATAAATAATTCCAGCTAAGATAGCTGCAAATAAGAAGAACGGCCATAACTTAATTCTTTCAGCCATAGCACCTGAACAAATTGAAACTGTTGTTGCACAGAATACCATTTGGAAGAACCAGTCTGAACCATCGGAATAACCAGTGTCAATTGCACTTGCATCTGACCATGGTGTAAATGATCCAATGTATCCGCCTTCTGGAATACCATAAGCTAAGTTGTAACCAACTAGCCAAAACATAATTCCAGCAATAGCATACAAACCAATATTCTTTGCACAAATTACCGAAACACTTCTTGAAGTTACCATTCCAGATTCTAACATTGCAAAACCTGCTGCCATGAACATGACAAGGAAACCACAAATTAAAAATAGTAGAGTGTTAAATATAAACCCCACTTCAGCAGAAACAGTTGTCTCTGCCATACCCGCACTACTCATGTTTAGTAAAAATACTAAACTTAGTAATGGTGCAGACATTCTCTTTATTATTTTAGTCATAAGACCTCCACTTGTTAAAGTGGTGGTTTATAAATTTAAAAAAATTAAAAACTAACGCTGATTAGGAAAAATGGGTATGCAGTTTTTGCATATAGTAACAGCCCTAAACGTGTTTTTACAATCGTCTAGGGCTGTTAAAAAAATATTATCTATTGAATACTTCTTTTAAAGCTTTTGCTGGTAAGAATTTTACCTTCTGAGAAGCAGCGATTTGAATCTGCTCACCAGTTCTTGGGTTTCTTCCAACTCTAGCTTTTCTTTTGGCTACTTTGTACGTACCAAATCCAGCGATTTTCACTGAATCATCACCTTTTAGTGCATCTAAAATAGTGTTGGTAATTGTATCAAAAGTTCGCTCAGCGTCTGCTTTGCTCAAATTTAATGAGCCAGAAAGCTTTGCTACTAGTTGTTTTTTGTTCATTTTAGCTCCGGTTTTGTTGGTTAATATTGATACTTGTCATAAACGTTGATAAATCAAGCTTTTTTTTAGTGTCATTATTAATAAGACACACAATATCTTGTTTAAAATTAAATAAACATTGATTTTATTGATATTTTTAACTGTTTAGAAAATTAAATTATCTAAATAAACCAAGGTCTTTTAGGTCATTAAATGTGGTGAAAAACATCAATGATAGCAACAAAAACAATCCGATTCGAAAAAAGCCTTCTTGTGTTTTTTGAGACAAAGGTCGACCTAAAACCTTTTCAAATGCATAAAACATTAAGTGTCCACCATCTAACATTGGTATCGGAAATAGATTAATTAAGCCTAAACTAATTGAAATATAAGCCATCATACTAATAAAAGCTAACACTCCAAAGGTTGCAACTTGCCCTGATATTTTTGCAATCCTTATAGGGCCTCCAAGTTGAGAAGTATCCGCTTTACCCATGATCATTCCGCCGATGTATTTTAATGAAGAAACACTAACAAAATAGACCTCGTTTGCTGCATGATACAATGCTTGTGCTGGACCTAATTTAACATGATTAATTTTATCGTTGTAAGCACTTAGTTTTATACCAACCATTCTTTTATTAATTTTATTTCCTAAACCATCTTCACCTTCAACAATGTTTGGTTTTATTTTTAAAATTAATTCTTCGTAAGAACGCTTAACTTTAAAATCAATAAAGTCTGATGTGGACATTGTGATATATTTTGAGACTTCCATGATGCTTTTAACTTCATTGCCATCAATTTCTAAAATAATATCTTGGTTTTTTAAGCCTCCAACCATTGCAGGGCTATCTTTTTGAACTTCACTGATAACTGCTGGAGTAAAATCTTTTCCAACAAATGTATAAATACAAAAGAAGATTGCTAAAGCTAATAAAAAGTTAGCTAAAGGACCACCAAATACAATTAAAACTCTTTGATACAGAGGTTTTAAAATAAATAATTTATCTCTTTCCTCTTCATTATATTTTTCTAAAATTTCTTCATGATCAGCTTGTGAATAAACATTACGATCACCATAGAACTTAACATATCCACCTAAAGGAATAGCACACACTTTCCATCTTGTTCCATGTTTGTCATTCCAACCAAATAACTCTTTACCAAATCCAATAGAAAAATCAGTAACGCCTACACCATATTTTCTTGCAAAATAATAGTGTCCATATTCATGGATGAATACAACTACTAAAATAAGAATTAAAAATGGAATTATATAACTAAGCATATTTTTATATTTTAGATGAATATATAATCATTAACAACCTAACATTAATAAGTAATACTGACACTTTTTGTCATGAATTTTAAAAATTTACTATTTTTTATTTTTTAAACTTAAAATACAAAGAAAATAAAATAAGACCTATAAGGACAATACCTACAAATATCCTTAAGTATTGATTAAAAAATATATCTATAAACTCAATCATTAAATATTAAACTTATCCTTAATTCTATAAAACCAAACTGCTAATTTAAAATAAAATACTCTTAATTGTGGGAAAATAAATTTCTTAGGTAAACCTTTATAAATTGTTGAAATATCAAGGTCTTTACTATTTGATGAAAAAACTAACTTAGATAATTGTTTTCCAGTCCATGGTGCAGCACTAACCCCTACACCACTGTAACCAAATCCATAATAAATTTCTTCATTATCTATTTTACCAATTGAAGGAGTAAGTTTTTGAGATAATGCAATTAAACCTCTCCAATTATAATCAATTGTAACATTGCTCCATTTAGGAAAAATATTTTTTAAAAATTGTTCCATATCATTAGCTCTATTCTGATTAGATTGATCGCTTCCTTCAAAGTCTCCTCTTGTTCCAAATAAAATTCGATTATCAGGTAACTTTCGATAATAATATAAAAGGTTTTTAGAATTAGCTATTGGGGCATAAGTATTAAAGTTATGTAAACTAAGCTCTTCATTTGTAAGTGGTCTTGTTACAATAATATTTGAAATAACAGGTAATACTCTTCCATCCATTTCAGGAATTAATCCTTCTTGATAAAACCCATTAGTTGCAACAACTATTTTTTTTGTCTTTATTGATCCTTCATTAGTTTTTAAAAGATAAGAGCCGTTTTCTTTTTCAATTTTATCTACTTTTGTGTGCTCATAGATTTTTAACTTTTTAAATAAAGCATGTTTTGCAAGTCCGTTTACAAATTTTAAAGGATTGATTGCAAATCCAGGTTTATATGAAAATGCTCCAAATTGCTCAGTTCCACCATGACCTACTTCATCAAATTCTTCTTTTGAATAAACTTTAGTCTCTATACCAAATTCAGATTTATAAACTTCAGCTTGTTCTTTAATTTGGTCAAATTTGTTTTTGTGATGAGCTACAACAAAGTTATTTTCACCTGTTACATCACAATCAATATTATAACTATCAATTAATTCTTTAGTGTAATTAGCTCCTTCAACTGAATTTTTAAAAAATTTTCTAGTTTCTTCTGTTCCATAAACAGATTGCATTTTTTTATAAGACATTTTGCTTGGAGGAAGACAGCAAAATCCTGCATTACGAGAAGAAGCGCCCCAGCCTACTTTTCCAGCCTCAACCAAAACTACATCTAAATTATAGTTTTCAATTAAGTTAATTGCACAAAGTAAACCAGTATAACCTCCACCTATGACTACTATTTCCGAACTAATGTCTTTTTGAAGTTTCTCTAAATTTAAATTCTCACTTGAAGTTGCTTCCCAGTAACTAGGAACAGGTTTATTGAACTGATAAATATCTGAATGATAAATATTACTCATTGGTTAACGTTAGGTTAACATAAACCTTAATTATCTAAATATTAATTTACTTAAATTTATCTTCCCAGAATAGAACTCTGTCGTCTGTTTTTTCTATTAAGTCCTTACAGAATATTCCGTATTTATCTAAAACTACTGAAAAATTTTTAAAATCTTCACCCATCTCTTTTTTCATACTTTCAAAGGATGTTTTAACTCTATTTCTCATTGTATCTGTGTTCATACCTAATTGCTGACCAATCATAAAAACAGATTCTAATGATAAATCTGCTGATTTATTAAGTCCTGCTAAAGTTTCATCATTTGCGCTACCACTTTTTTTAAAACCTTCTTCAGACAATAAATAATAACTATAACAAGTAGTGAAATCCCCTTGTAAGTTGTTAAACACAAAAGTTTGTTGGTCATCAGCATTAGCACTCATACTAAAAAAGCTTAAAAATATGATAGATAGTAGTTTTTTCATTTGTTCTTACTTCTCTTATAATCTTTCATCCATTTGTCAAAGATCCTTATTGCATCATCCATATCTTTAGTTTTGTTAGGATGATTTTTTGCTCTTCCAAGCATAGTTGCAATAACATTTACTTGATACTTAATTGATCTTTTTTTGATAGCTTTAACTGTATAAAGCGCCTTTTCTTTATTCTTAAAACCTAATCCATGTAAAGTTGTCTCAGGTTTATAATCAGAAAATAATGAAAGATTTAAAGGTTTAAAACTTTTATCTTGTATCATTTTATTCATTGGCATTTTATCAACCAAGTTAAATATCTTTTTAAGATTTATAGTATCTAACTTAGCTTTTTCGGTTCCATCAAAGCCAATTAAACTGACACTAAAGTTTTTTGATTTGTCTAATCTTGTAACAAGTTTTATGAATCTTTTATGAAATTCTTTAATGTGTTTTTGATAAGCATCTTTTGAATTTTTATACTCTTGATTAGTGTGGTTTGGAGTATTCAAAACTAACAACCTACATTTCCATATATATTTTTTAAAATTCATTGGTATATTAAGTATTTTAGTTAATAGGATATATGAAGGAAAAAGTTGTTAAATCTCATTTTAAGAAAAAAGCACTATCTAAACTTGCTTTATCGATTAGCTTTTTCTTAGTTCTTTTAACCTCAACTGGATACATATTTAATTCTAAAGCAGTAATTTTTCTATTTTATATTTTTAGTTTTGCATTCATTTACAATTTATTAATCAATTTCTTATTAGAAAAATTTGATATTGGATCATGATTAAAACATTAATTAAATTAAAAATGTTAAAGTTTGCATTAATAGGTAGTGCACTCGCAGTCTATGCTGTTAAAAAATATTGTGATCAGAAAAATAAGGACAAAAAAACAGAAATCAAAAAGCCTTTACTTCTCACTCGATAATAAGATTTTATTTTACTTACATTCTAACTACTGGAATTATTTTAGAAATTTAAATCAATAAAAAGTTAATTGTGAATTACTTTGTGGATTGTAACTGAATTGTAATATTATTTTAATGTATTGTAATATTAGTTGTTAAATTTAATCCTCGTTAAGGTTTCATCTCTTCTTATGTAGTGATGGTATAAAGCCGCTATGAAGTGTAAAACGAAAGTATACAACAATAAATCACCAGCAATCCCATGAAAATTGTGAGCAAGTTTTTCAAAATCACCGTTACTTTCAACAATATTAACTAATTCAACCCCAAAAAATAACACCTCTTTGCCCTCTATATTCATCAATACATAACCTGTTATAGGTGCAGCAAACATTCCAAAATAAAATATAAAAAATACAAGATTAGATAATCTATTTAAAAGCCTGCTTTTATTAATATTTTCTGGTTTTGGGTTTGACCACCTCCATAACAATCTTAAAATAACTAAAATAAAAATAATTATGCCCAATGAATTATGAACTAACATTAAAAAGTCATAATACTTTTTTGGTGTATGCTCTGATAAATTCCCTAACAATAGTACAAACAACAAAATTCCAGCCATATACCAATGAAAAGTTTTTGAAATTAAGCCATATTTTTTAACTGTGTTTCGAATCACAGAAATTTTTTAACAAAAAAATTTTACAATCAAGTTACACTTAAGGGTTAAAAAGACGAATTTTAATAATTCATTCATATGAGTTTAAGAAATAGTTAACAAAACTTTTCTACGCAGATTACGAATTTTGATAATTATTCATTATTCTCTCATTTAGTTATTATCTCCCTTGCAGTTATTTAAATATTGCGAAGAGAGTTAAATTGTAATTTTACTTAAATAAAAGTACAATAACTTTTCAAAACTAAATAAAAATTATTAAAATATGCAAAGACTACACTTACATCTCGGAGTTAAAAACTTAAACGAAAGTATAAATTTTTACAAAAATTTATTCAAATCTGAACCAACAAAAGTAAAAGAAGATTATGCTCAATGGATTTTAGAAGATCCTAAGGTTAATTTTGCAATATCTACTAGAGTCAAAACTTTAGGTGTAGATCATCTAGGAATTCAGGTTGATGAAGTTGAGAAACTAAACGATATAAGAACTAATTTAGATAAAGCTGATATATCTACTTATTCTGATGGTGAGGTAACATGTTGTTATGCAAAATCAGAAAAATCTTGGGTAAATGATCCAAATGGTGTTGCTTGGGAAGCTTACCACACAATGGAAGATGCTGAGATTTATAACACAGCTGGCTCAAGATCAGACACTGAGAAAAAAGCGTGTTGTTAATAAAATTAAATAATGAAAATAGGCTTTAGTGTAAAATTTAATAAAGCAAAATATCCTTCAAAAAAAAAATTAATAGGCAAATATTGTTCTTTAGAACCAGTTAACGCAAAAAAACATGCTAAAGATTTATATAAAAACTTTTCCTTAGACAAAAAAGGAATTGATTGGACTTATATGCCAACAGGTCCATACAAAACTTTTAGTTCTTTTAAGAAGTATTTAACTACAGAAAAATTATCTGGTAATCCGTTTTTTTACTCAATTTACTCAAAAAGGCTTAAAACCTATTGTGGTTTAGCAAGTTATCTTAGGATTAAACCAGAAATTGGAACCATCGAAGTAGGTTGGATTACCTATGCTAAAAATCTTCAAAGAACAGTTGAGGCAACAGAGGCAATGTACCTTATGATGAAAAATGTTTTTGAGAATTTAGGTTATCGAAGATACGAGTGGAAATGTGATAGTTTAAATAAAAAATCTAATAAAGCTGCTTTAAGGTTAGGTTTTAAATTTGAAGGTATATTTAGACAAGCAACAATTTATAAAAAAAGAAATAGAGACACTTCCTGGTATGCAATCATTGATAAAGATTGGAAAAAAATAAAAAAAGGTTATTTGAAATATCTATCAAATAAAAATTTAGATAAAAATTTAAATCAAAAAAGAAGTCTTAAGTTTAACTAACCTCCATATCCAATGTCATTAACGTATATATTTTGCAAGAGTTAATTAAACAATATTGTAGATTGTAACTGAATTGAATTAAGTAATTTAAAAATTATTTATCAAGCGATTTAAATCCTAATAAAAGCGCTGCAACTAGCATTAATGAGCCTCCAACTTTATTAATCATCAAGCTTGAATTGCTCTTTATCATCATAGTGATTTTCGAGGCTGCAAAACCATAAAAAAAAAGAAATATTCCATCAATGAAAATATACGTAATAGATAAAATTAAGCATTGAGTCCAGATATCACCATTTACAGATATAAATTGTGGAAAGAGAGCAGCAAAAAATAAGATTGCTTTAGGGTTTGATGCAGATGTTAAAAAACCTTGCAAAAACAATTTTCCATAAATCTTTTTATTATTTGTTCTTTTATAACTGTTAACAGTTTCCTTTTTTTTTAAAATCAATTTTAAAGCATTCCAAACTAAATAGGTGACGCCAATCCATTTTATGTAGATTAAGATGTTATTATCAAATGATGCTATCAATAACCCAATACCAGCTGTGGCTATTATCATTTGTAAAAGATTTGCTGACAAATCCCCCACTATTGTTGCAACTGAATTTTTAAGGCCATAAGTTGCGCTGTTGGATAACATCAGTAATTGACTTGGCCCAGGTGTGCTCATAAGAGCTAAAACTGCAATGATGAATAATACCCAGTTATCTAAAGTCATAATTAATTAGTTAAAAATAATTTTTTACGAAATTGGTTTTTTCTTACTTTTGTCTATGGTTAAATTAAAAACATCTGGTCTTGAATAATGACCTGTTGCATCAAATCGTCTTCTAGAAGTTTTTGATAACGAAATATCAATATCAGAATACAGTACTCCTTTCTCTTTATGTAAAGGCCCTGCATGCAGATCACCAAAAGGTTTATAAATAATTGCATCCCCACAATTAATCCATTCATCTTTATTAGGATACAAATGATCTTTATGAGGCATATCATTTGGTAGATCAGAAGCTTGAATTGCAGTTGCTGAACTTATGACCCAACAACCTCCTTCTCGTGAAATATGTTTCATTGTTGAAAGCCAAGGTTCTCCCTCATCCCAGGTTGGTGCAATATAAATATCAATATTTTGTGAGTACAAAGAGTATCTTGCAAGTGGCATGTAATTTTCCCAACATGCTAATGCACCAATTCTACCTACTGCTGTATCAACAACATTTAAACCACTACCATCTCCAGGACCCCAAACCATACGTTCAGGGTTTGTTGGCATTAATTTTCTATGATTATTTAAGATGGTTCCATCATTATTGATTATAATGATAGAGCAATAAAGAGTTGAGCCACTAACTTCTCCATCAATTTCTTGGTGACCGGCAACTACGACAACTTTATTTTTCTTTGCAGCCTCTTGAATGGGTTTCATATGACCTTTTGAAAGATTAACTGAATTAGCTTGAGAAATTTTAAACAAATCATCAGTTAAGCTCATCTCACCCCCTGGTTTTAACCTCCAAACATATTCTGGATATCCAGGAAACCAAGCCTCAGGAAACACAACTAATTTAGACCCTTGGCCAGCAGCAGTTTCAATAAGTTCAACCCCCAAATCTATAGTTTTTTGTAAGTTTAGATATTTG
Organism: Candidatus Pelagibacter sp. HIMB1746; assembly: GCF_052047555.1. Taxonomy (NCBI): domain Bacteria; kingdom Pseudomonadati; phylum Pseudomonadota; class Alphaproteobacteria; order Candidatus Pelagibacterales; family Candidatus Pelagibacteraceae; genus Candidatus Pelagibacter; species Candidatus Pelagibacter sp. HIMB1746. Next base: position 177,533 of record NZ_JBNAJZ010000003.1, read on the forward strand.
GGCGGATGTTGAATTACAGCTACTTTCATAAATTAATTTTTTTATTCAAAAGACTAACAATATCCAATTCATAAATAAAGTAATTACTCAAGAACCAATGTCATTGGAGCACTATTGGAGCAATAGAATTGTCAGCCAATCAAAATTTGGTGCATGATACGTCCTGGCATAAGTGTAAAAAAGCCTGTAAGGATTAAAGCAAAAAAATAAGTTGCGATCATTACTTGTTTATGACGTTTAATATTTCCTACACGTACATAATAAACACCAACACCCAGTATAAAAATTGTCCACAAACTCAATAAATGTATAGGACTATAATCTCCCCACATTTTTGTTTCGTGTATGAAAAAAGAAGTTATCGCTACAATCAACATTAAACCTACCCATATACGACCTAACAATTTATGAATGGCTCCACCTTTTTTCATAGAAAGTTGTATGCCGCCTAAAATTATAGCAATCATTGCCATAATAGCGTGAACTGGTATGGGGTAAGTTTCATTGAACAACAAAGTCATGTTTAAAATTTATTACCATATATCATAACCAAGTATATATAGTTCATCATGAATAAAATAAAATTAGTCGATTATGTAAAATGGGTAGCAACTATCATTCAGTTAATTGGGTATGGTTTGACTGGTTTAAATATGACCCCCTATAATGTTTATTTATTTTTTTTAGGGATTTTTCTTTGGTTTGCAGTTGGAGTTATGTGGAAAGATAAAGCAATAATGGTGGTACACGTAGGTGCTTTTATCTCATTGCTTGTTGGATATTTAAACGCTTAAGTATTTTATTTTCTTCTCAAAACTTCTTTCTTTAACGCCTCATTCACTTGATTATAAGCAGGCTCTACCCAAGAGCTATCCCAAAAGTTTACATAAAATCCTGTATACTCCTCTTTTTGAATAACCTTTGTACCTTCTTCTACCTTTTCTAAAATATAGTGATGGTCAAAAGTTATGATACCTCTGTAACCACCAAATTGATTAAGATGAAAAGGTGGTTCAAACTTAACTACCTTAGATTTGATTTTGGTTGGCTTCTTACTTTTTTCAACCACTGTATTTACAATCTTAGCATCTTTAGCGTAATCACCAACTGCATTAACAATTACAGGGTTCCAATTTTTGTAATTTGATGAGTCTGTGATAACAGCCCATACTTCTTCTGGTTCTGCCTGAATTATAATTTCAGTGTATACTTTGCTATATCCTAATTTTTTTGAGAAATTATCCATTGAAGTGCATCCTGTTAACATAAACAAAGATAGTAAGATAGATAAAGATAGAAAAATTTTACGTAACATAAACTTAATTAATTTCCTAATCTTTTTGAAACACCTTGTTCTTGTTGTTTGTTAAACTCATCATCATTTAAGTTATACAACTCCTCTATTCTTAGGTTTTTAGTTTTAATTGTTGGAACATTATTATTTTTCATCCCAAGATGTCTTGCATAAACAGCTTGTTTTTTACTCGTTTGATGAGGTTGAAAATCTTTAATGTCTTCAATGGTTACCTTATCTCCTCTAACAAGGTATCCACTTTCAACAGCTTCATTAAAAACTTTAATTCCTTTTTTAGTTCGCATCACTGCAGCATTAAACCCTTCATCTTCTCCTTTTGGAGATCCACCCCTCCAAGTATCAAGTGCTGCAATATCAGAACTTTCTCCTATCGCATCGGGGCAAATTTTACATCTAAATGGAACTTTCCAATTACTTTCATCACCCCAAAAAGAATTATAATCTTTATCAAACTCTCTTTGATCTTTTGTTTTGATATACATTCTTCCAGGGTTACCAAATCCTCTGTATCTAAATTCTTCTAACTCTTGTTCTTTAACATCAAAGCTATCAATAAATTCTTGTGATTTTGTAAGTTCTTGAAAACCTCCACAAACAAGAGTGAAGATATATTTACAATACTGATCAACTCTTTCATCTGATTTAGCAAGCAATCTAATAGCTCCTGCATCACAAGGTTTTCCAACAAAAGCAAAGGTTTGTTTTTTATCTAAGGCTTTATGAAATTCACTTAAAGGTGAGGATGGACCGTATCTTGATCTACTTTCACAGTTAATTAAATCCTCTTTATTATAACTGTATTTTACAATGTTTCGCATAGGGTTATCTTTGTCCCCTGCTGTATGCATAATAAAATCAATTTTCTTTTGTTCTAGTAAATATAAAGACAATCCATTTAACAAACCTCCTGTAGAACTTTGAAATCTTATCTTTGGATCAGTAGACCAAGAATAATATAAATCAAAATAATTTCCCCAAACCAAATCTTTATTAGATCCCTCATTTTCTTTATGATCTTCAGGTCCCTCAGTAATAACTCCAGGACAAACTTTTTTAATTTCTTCTAAAGTTTCATTAGTAATTGGTGTTAATTCTTTAGGTTCTAAATTACCTTTTTTACTCATCTCCATTTGAAGAGAATTTCCTGCAATACTTTTACAAATTCCACAGCCAATACAAAGGCCGTTCTTTACAATATCATCTAAAGAATTAATTTTTGTCATTACTCTTTATATGATGGGTCTTTTGCATCACATCTTCTAAGTAATGCTGGCCACTCATTTAAGCCTGGTGAAAATAAATCATATTGTTTTTGAGATAATTTCCACATTTCTTCTGTTGCTCTTTCAAGAGGAAGTCCTGAACCTGTTGCTTGTACTGCAACTTCACACATTCTAATTGCATAATACATGTTCATAAAAGCCTCTCCTGCTGTTGCACCAACAGTTAAAAGACCGTGGTTCTTCATAATTAAAACCTTATTATCTCCCATGTTTTCAGCAATTCTAACTCTCTCATCTTTATTAATCGATAGCCCTTCCCATTCATGGTAACCAACTTTTCCATAAAGCATTGAACTATCTTGAACTAAATGAGGGATACCATCTTTCAATGCCGTTGCAGCTAAAGCTGAAGGAGGATGTGCATGAAAGACAAACTTTGCATTTGGATGATTTAGATGAATAGCACTATGAATAATAAAACCTGCAGTATTTGCTTTTTCAGGTCCTTCTAAAACTTTACCATGCTCATCTACTTTAATTAAGTTTGATGCTTTTACTTCTTCATATAACAAACCCATCTCATGCATAAAAAATGTATGATCTGTTCCAGGTGCTCTTGCAGTGATATGGTTCCAAACCGTATCATCCCAACCCATCATGTTTGTTAATCTAAACATGGCAGCAAGATCTACTCTTACTTTCCAATCTGCTTCGCTAATATTGTTTTTCATCGTCCCTCCTTTGAAAAAGTTAATTTATTATTTTGTTCTAAAAGTTTAATCACTTTTAAGTGATTAGAATTTGGTCCATATTTTTTAATCGCTTTATTATATATTTTTGAAGTTAAATTCATTATTGGTAGTTTTAATTTTTGTAATTTAATAATTTCATTAGCAAGATTTAAATCTTTCATCGATAAACCTAAAAAGAAAGAGGGATCATAATCTCCATTAATCATGTTAGGGCCGTATCTTGTTGATGTATAACCACCACTTGCACTTTTATCGATGATCTCTAACATTGTTTTTGGTTTAATCCCTGACTTTACTCCAAGCATCAACGACTCTGAGAGTGATAAATAGTTTAAATAACAAAGGCTAACTTGTGCAATTTTAGCAGCATAACCAGCACCTGGTTTATTAAGATAATAAATGTTTTTACCTAATATATTAAAGACAAACTTAAGCTTATTAACTGTCTTTTTATTACCTCCAATAAATATTGATAAATCACCTGATTGAGCCTTTAAATTTCCACCTGATATCGTTGCATCAACAAATTGATTTATTGTTTTACTTAACTTTTGTTTTAAAAGATTAAAGCAAGTTAAAGAATTGGTTGAACAATCAATCCAAATTTTATTGTTACCTAATTGATCAATGATTTTACCTTTACCAATTGATAATGCTTTAATTTGTTTTGGTCCAGGAACGCAGGTGATAATTACATCAGAAAACTTAATTAATTCATCTAATGAGCTTGTTGCTTTTACTTTTTTAGATTTAAACAGTTTCAAAGACTTAGCGCTTACATCGTAACCCAATAAATCTATTTTCTTTGATTTATGTAAGTTTAATGCCATTGGCATTCCCATATTTCCTAAACCAATAAAACCTATTTTCATATCAATCCATCAACCCATCTACTTCAACATTATTTCTCTCATAATGAATTGGCAGTGCTTTACCGTAAACTTGTTTAGAGTGTTCAGGTTTATTTACTCTATAGCTATCTTTTACGTATGTTGGTAATGCAATGTAACGAGAAGTATTTCCTTCTATTTTTGTTACTCTATGCATAGAAAATCTACCTTTAAATATTTGAAGATCCCCTGGTTGAAGGTCTAATGATTTAACTTTATCTCTTGAGCCACGAAGAACTTTTGTTACTTCATCAAAGTTTTCATTTTCAGTGCTTCTTAAATCAGGTGAATATTCAAACAATCCACCCTTTTCAGCTTTTTGAACTAAAATACTTAAAGTAAATTCATTTCCATCAAAGTGCCAAGGAAAGTAATGATCTTTATGCATGATACTGTATGGATTTTTACCTAAAGGATCTGACCATCTATAAAGAGGAAAAACTCCTAAACTATCTGAAATAAATTTTAACATTTCTTCAGACTCGTAAATTTTATTTAAATCAGATTGTTCCTCTAAATCATCTGAATTAATGTAGCCGCTTTCTCTAAATGAAAATACTCTCTTTGGATGATCTTTAGATAAATTTTCATCATCTTTTGAGAAATAAGGGTTGTGATGATCTTTAGTCCAATGAGTTTTGGGAAGATTTCTTTCAACTTCTTCTTTCATTCGTTTCAAAGACTCGCTAAGTACAAAGTTTGGAAGTACACAACATCCATCTTTATCAAGTAGCTCTCTATTTTTAGTAATTAAATCTTGGTACTCTTTTGATCCTGTTTGATCAATTGGGTAATTTTTTAAGTTAACAATATTTTTTATTTCCATAATTCTCCTTTAATTAAAATTAATTTTTTAAAAAAAGAAGTGATTACAATTTCGTGGGCGTTGAAGAATTTATATGATTTTTACAGTCTACTTTTTGAAGTAATAAATTAAATAAATTAGATGATAACTTTGAACTCAAGCCAACTCTAGCCAGTCTATGATAGTGAGTAAAAAGATTAAGATTCATATTTAAATCGTATTCTATTTTTTACCCCAGGTAAACAAATTTCACTTAGAAAATGATTAGTATTTAACTATTTAAGAGTTCCTTGAAGAACGTATTTTAAGATACGAACAGCCTGTTTTTGATCTGAAGCAACAGCAGCTGCAGCTGCGTCCACTTCTTTTAAAGCATGTTGATGCTCTTCATTATGAATAATAATTATTGATTTATTTAAAGCAGCCGCGTACCCCGCATCAAAAGCTGCATTCCATTGTTTGTATTTTTCACCAAATTTAACAATGATGACATCACAATCTTTAATCGATTTTTTAGTTCTAATTGAATTGATATTAGCCCCTTTTCGATCTTTCCAAAAATTTTTCTCTTCAGGACCTAAGATTTCAACTCCACAATCATCTGAAGACGCATGATCTGTTACAGGAGATGAAAATTGAATGTCTAAATTTTGTTTTTTACATTCATCAATAATTTCATCACGCCAATTTGTGTGAATTTCTCCTGCTAAATATACTTTCAACATATGTTCTTTATATATAGTAACTAGTATCCTAAATTTCTATCTATTTGATTAATTAATTCTTTATTATCTGTGAATAATTTTAAATTTTTAAAGAAAATTTTAAGAACCATCTCAATATAATTGCCCTCACTATCAGATGAAATATGGGGAGTGATAATTAAATTTGGAGTATCCCAAAGGTTTGATGTTTTTGGAACAGGTTCTTGTGAAAATACATCTAAAATTGCTCCAGCAATTTCATTGTTTTGAAGTTTAATCCTTAAAGCTTCGTAATCTAAAACAGATTGCCTTCCAATGTTTACAATCCCACACGTAGATTTTAATTTATCTAATCTAGATTTATTTATTAATCCTTTAGTCTCTTCTGTTTCTGGAACTGCTAGATATAAAAAATCAGCTAAAGGTAACACTTCATCAATTTTATCAAATGTAATAACTTTAGAGCAACCCTCAACATTTTTTCCTTTTCTATTTACACCAATAACTTCAGCTCCAAGATTACTGATATGTTTAATCATTGAACCTCCTAAAGAACCGGTTCCAACAACAACTACTTTCCTTCCCTCGATTGGTTTTCCAAGTAAAGATACAAATTCTTTATTTTTTTGGTTGGTTACAATTCTAGTCATATGATTTTGAAGCATTAAAATACTCATCAAACCAAATTCCCCTGCTTTTTTAGCATGAACACCGCTACTGTTTGTTAAAACTAAATCTTCTGTCATCCAATCAAAAGGAGATAAATGATTAACACCAGCTGAAATCACATGGATCCATTTAAGGTTAGGAGCAATTTTTTTTAAATCTTGTGTTGGAAATTGCCAGCCAAGTAAAATATCAGCTGATTGCATTGATGAGATAAAATTATCATCATCCCAATCAATTACATATTCAACTTTGTCCCTTAGCTCAGGAAATTGATCAAAACCCTTTTCAATTTCTTCCTTAGTGATTGTATTATTTTTCTCACCTTCAGCATCACAAGGCAAAAATCCCTCTTTCCAATGATTATTTCTGATGTGAATTTTAATTTTTTTCATATTTTAAATTAATATTATCTTTAATTTCGTTTAATAAAAAATAGATTATTGTATAAATAACTATGCCTTCATTTGATGTAATTAGTAAAATTAATTATCAAGAATTTGATAATGCTTTAGCAAATTGCTTAAGAGAAATAAGCAATCGATATGACTTTAAAGGACTTCACATCACTATAGAGCGAAAAGATAAATCAGTTACTACTAATGCTCCTGATGAATTAAAATTAAAACAAGTCAATGAATTACTACAAACACATTTAGTAAGAAGAAAAGTAGATCCAAGGGTTTTAGAAGTTAAAAATTCAGAGGGTGCGTCAGGTGGAGCAATTAGACAAGTAAGTGAACTTAAAGAAGGTATCAGCCAGGAAAATGCAAAAAAAGTAATTGCTGATATTAAAAAACTTAAACTTAAAATTCAGGTAAAAATTCAAGGTGATGAATTAAGAGTAGATGGTAAAAAAAGAGATGATCTTCAAGAAGCTATAGCAGCAATTAAAGCTATTGATATTGGACTTCCGATAGACTTTGTAAACTTTAGAGATTAATCCTCCCAAACTATTTATTGTATTTGGTACAAAAAGATATAAGCAGACACTCAATTACTTAAAATTTATATCAATCCCAACATAATGAACTTCTCTGATTTAAATATTGAAAATAAATTAAAAAGATCAATTGAATTGGCTGAATTTAGAACTCCGACCCCTATTCAAAGTCAATCGATACCAATTAGCCTAGAAGGAAAAGATGTTTTAGGAACTGCTCAAACTGGTACCGGTAAAACATTAGCATTTACAATTCCAATGCTGAATAAGCTTTTAAAAAATAAGCAGGCAATGGCATTAATAATTTGTCCAACAAGAGAACTTGCAACTCAGGTAATGGAAACCGTTCTAAAACTTAATATTAGAGAAATAGGAATTGGTAATGCTCTTTTAATTGGTGGTGAGAGTATGCAAAAACAACTTAGACAATTAAAAAAAGGAGCAAGAATTATAGTTGGAACCCCTGGACGAATTAACGATCACATAGAACGAAAAAGTTTGAACCTATCTAGAGTTAATTACCTAGTCCTAGATGAAACAGATCGAATGTTAGATATGGGATTTACTCCTCAAATAGAGATAATTTTAAAATTTATTCCAAAAGATCATCAAACGTTATTGTTTTCTGCAACGTTACCTGAAAACATTTTAAAAATTTCTCAAAAGTATCTAAATAATCCTGAAAGAGTATCTGTTGGATCTTTATCAACTCCAATTGAAAAAATTAAACAAGAAACTTTTCAAATCACAGCTGACAAGAAATACCATGAACTGATTAATCAATTAGTTGAAAGAAGTGGATCCATTTTAGTTTTTGTTAAAACTAAACATGGTGCTGATAAAATTGTAAAAAGATTAAAATATGATGGCCATAAAGCTGATGCGATTCATGGAAATCTTAGACAAAGTAAAAGAGATAGAGTTATTAGAGGATTTAGAAATGGCAATAGTAGGATTTTAATTGCAACAGATGTTGCAGCAAGGGGATTAGATATTCCAGTTATAAAACACGTAATCAATTACGATCTTCCACAAGTTCCAGAAGATTATATTCACCGAATAGGTAGAACAGGCAGAGCTGGAAAAGATGGATCGGCTTTAACTTTTTTAACAAACAACGACAGAAGTATGTGGAGATCTATACAAAAATTAATAGATCCTGACTTTAAAGTTAAAGAAGAAGCAAGACCAAACAATCAAAAGAGTAAGAAATTTAATAAAAAAAATAAATTTAAAAAGAAATTTAAGAATAAATTTTCTAACAATAAATTAAGTAAAAAAAAGAAATTCAAAAAATTTGAAAGCAAAGGTAATAAAAGAAAATTTAAAAATAGAAAGAGACCAAAAAACTTTAAGTTTAAAAAAAATAAAAGAAAATAGATTTATAATTTTTGTATTAAAGAAGCGCTGTTATTTGTAGGCTTATTTACATCTTTTGAAACTTCATGAAATATAAGATCTGGTGATTTACGTTCATTTAGAAACGCTGATCCTTGTAATTCTAAATTTAGATATCTATTAACATCAGCTTGATTAAGAATAACTGGTTGTCGGTGATGAATTTCCTTAATATTTTCTTTTGCTTCTTCTGTAATTAAACAAAACTGATCATCTTCAAATATTCCTGCAAAATAAATAGTATTAGTATCTTCACGAGTAAAATAATGAGGAGTTTTTTCTTTCTCTTCCCTCTTCCATTCATAAAATCCATCTGCAACAGCAACACATCGATTATTTTTTATCAATTTTTTAAATGAAACCTTTTCATCTATAGTCTCAAGTCGTGCATTAATCAGAGCTTTAAAATCTTTATCTTTTGCCCAACTTGGAACTAAACCCCATTTCAAAGCTTCTAAGGTATTTCCATTTTTATATTTTTTTATAACTGGAAGTTTTTGATAAGGATGAGCATTATAGTTTTCATTATCCTCAACTTGAATTGCAGATTTAACTAAAGTACTAGTTTTAGTAACTGGATTTTTAACAACGTATCTTCCGCACATTTTAAATTGTTTGTTCTTTCATCAAATCTTCGATTTGTTTTATCATAATTTCTGGAGATCGCATGGAAGGATAAATCTCTTGTGCTTGTTTATAACTTCTAATTGCTTTTTCAAAATTTTTTAATTGAATGTTTACTAAACCCTGCCCTGCTAAAGCACCAAAATGTCTTGGCTCTAATTCTAAGACTTTATCAATATCATCTTGTGATTTTTGATATTCGCCCAACATATAAAGTACAGTTGCTCTCTTATTCCAAGCCTCAGCCCAATTTTCATCAAGTTTTATTACTTCTGTAAATATTTCCCTTGCTCTTTTTGGCTGTTGGTTTCTAACAAACATTGAACCTTCTTCTAAACGAGCAGTCAATTTTTCATCAGTTGGATGAGTACTCCATAAAGACCAAATTTCTTGTTCAACAATAGCTGCAACTTTTGCTTTATTAACTTTGAGCTCATTGAATAATTGATTTAGTCTTGTGTCTCGATCATTTGCAAAAGATTGCAATTGTGAAAGTAATAAAATTAAAATTACTATAAAAGACTTTTTCATAATTAAATATTAACAAATATGAATTACAGAGTCTTTACTCTTAAAACAATTTGATCATATTTTTACAACTTCAAAATGAATTTATAAATTTATTAAGATGAAAATTCTTAAGGTTTGTAACAATTTGTTGTTTCTTTTTTTATATTGTAAATGCAAGTAATTAACTTAGGTTCAAATTGCATTTTTGACGATCCATTATTTTTAAGATTATATAATATTTTTTGGTCATTTATTAAAATTGTACTCTCTAAATTATAACCATTTGATAGATAGTAATTTACTGTTCTAAGATTTCCAAGTGAGTCAGCAATAGCAAAAGAAAAAATAAAATTTAAACAAAATAATGTAATTAGTATTTTTTTCATGAAAAGATTATTTCACTTTAAATTATTATATGGAAAAAAAAATATTTATTTATCAAAAATTCTAATTATTGCTTAATAGGTTTAAATATTTTGTTTATATTTTGCTAATTATAGAGACTATACAAATCAATGAATTTTTTAAAAAATTTAATCAAAGGTGATTACGGACTTGGCAAAACATTCTGGGTTTATGGAACTCTATACCAGTTAATATTTAGCTTAGTAATTTTTATAACATTTTTTTTTGCTTTAGATTCGATTGACAAATCTCTTATAAATTACAGTCAAAATCCTGAGTTAATTATTAAACAAATTTTTTCAAATATTAATAACTTTTACGCAACAATACTCGTAATAGAGTTGGCAATACTATTGATTTATACATTGATAATTACTATTGCGATGTGGAGAAGTGCAAGTAATAATGAAAATTGGTTTTGGCCAAGAGTTGTGAAAGTTTCTATAGCACTTTCTGTAATCTATTATTTATATAAATTGATAATATTGTTAGAATTATTTGGTTAAAAACCATCAAGTGTTTTGATTTTTATTCTTACAGTTATAAAATAAGATTTCTTTTTCTTTCTCTTTTTCTTTTTGATTAATATTTTTTGTTATCTCGTGAATAAGTTCTCCTGTTTTAAAAGTTAAAACAGCTGATTCTGAATAATTCTTATTATCATCAAGAGCCTGAATTAAAACGACATCTTTATTAGAAATTTTTACGTCTAATTCAATTTTATCAATAAAATTAGATAAATTTTTAATGTTTAATACATTTGGTGATTTAGACTCTATTACTAATTTATTAATATCATCTCTCTTAATTTGATCTTTTGTAAATGTTTCAAAGTTATGATCTGGATTTTTTAAAATTACTTTTTCAAATGCACAACTAAGGTTTAAATTTTTATCTATAGTAATGTTTGTGTTCTGTGCCTTAGCAAAACTAGTAACTATTAATAAAATAAATAGAGTTAAATATATGCTCATTCTGAACCCATAATAAAAATTTATAACAGAAATTTAATTAAAAAATATTAATATTCTGCGTCGGTGGAGATACTTATTGAACCATGATTATAACCTGAGCTCCCACACAAAGCCTGACCTGCTGAAGAAGTTAAATAAGGCATATCAGGGTGATATCTGTCAGCAACAGGCACATTTGTGTAACCTCTGTTAAACCATTCAGAAACTATTTTTCCAGTAGCATTTGAAGTTGCGTTTCCACCAGATAAAGTATTTACATCGGTTCTGACAGACCCATCATTTGGAAGTCCATCTTCATAGTATGCAATTAAATGAAATAATGAGTCCTGAATTTCGCAATTCCATCCATGTTGAAAAGTAGATCCACGGTGACAAACTATTTGCAACATACCTTGCTGATGTTCTCCTTGTCCTTCTGTATCAATTGTGATCATTTTTGTATTAAGTTTTTCCTCAAGGATTTTTAAAATCTTTAAAATGTTCCTTTATCGAATAAACAAATTGTCCACAGTTACTTGTGGCTGAAATTTTTTTTCCTGTTGCAGTTCCATCAGTATTAATTTCATTCATAGCTGACGGTAAAGCATTGGCTACTAATGTGTACTCAAAATCAACAGCCCTGACAACAGTTTTAACATTTTGATCAAAAACTTTTCTCTTAGAACTTTCAACATAAGATTGATAACCAACAATACCAACTCCTGCCAATACTCCAATTATTGCAACCACAACTAAAAGTTCTACTAAAGAGAAACCATTTGATTTTTGTTTCATAATTTATTGATTATAATTTTTTTTGATTTATTACAACATCAACTAATATCGCAAGGTATAAATTTAGTATTGTAAATCCTTAAATAATTTTAAAATAGATCAATTAAAAATATTATTTAATCTTTAACTCTTTCACCCAAATATCATTCCAGCAATATAAATTATCGTCAATACAGCATTTAGAACTATCAAACTGTTCTCTTTCCATAGTATTCCTATCAAGACCCAAATGGCATTAGCAAGGCAGAATAGGTAAATATAAAGTGGGTAAATATTAAAAGCTGATAATAATGCTGCTGATATCACCATCACAGTTCCGGTCCATGCTAAAGGCTGGTATGGTTTACGCATCTTTGCCCTTTAACACATCTTTATCTAGTACTGGATGCCAAAGTATGGAATTAAAGTTCATAAATATAAATTATAATTTTTTCTGATTGATTACTACATCTACTAATATTGCAATCAACAAATTAAGCATTGTAATTCCACATATAATAATAAAACTGAAAAAATAAATCCAAGCCCACCAGTACACATCTTGTAATGGGAGCATTACTTGTTCCCAACTAGATAGAGTTAAAACTTGGAACAATGTGATCATAGCAACACCAACATCACTCCATCTCTCTGGAATATCAGTGCTAAATAAAATTGAACCAATAGTTGCGTATATATAAAGAATTATGAACAATAATAATCCAACGTAAAACACTCTTTTGACGGAAGTAAGCAGTGCTTCTATAATTTTTTTTAATTCTGGAACAACTGAGATAATTCTCAATACTCTAAATACTCTTAGTAATCTTAAAAGTAAGAAGCTAGAATTATTAGGAATTGGAATTAATGAAATTAAAACAATTAAAGTATCAAATACATTCCATCCACTTTTAAAAAACTGTAGCTTTTTAGGTTCTCCTATAAATCTAATTATAATTTCGATAACAAAAAATATAGTAATTGAATAATCTAAATAATTTATTGCTTGTCTGGTAAGATCACTTAATTCATAAGTGTTAACCCCAATTGTAATTGCATTTAAAATAATAATTGAAATAACAACAAATTGAAAAATTCTGCTTTCTTTTAAATTGTATAAAAAATTATTCATTAAATATTGATATAAACCATTTGTTGAATTTGTCACATTTAATGATTAATAATAAATTTTAAATACCAATCATGATCAAAAAATTTATCCAATTCTTTTTTATATCTTTCTTACTTCTTTCAAGTTCAAATTTACTAGCAGCTAGTAATGATGAATATAAAAAAAATCATGAAAAGATGATGAAAAAACATGGTCACGGACATGGGCAAAATGGTCATGATGAAGTTAATATGCCAGGACTTCAAGGTAAGGATACAACAGATATCGAAGTTAGCGATCTTAAAAATATTTTCCAAAACCATAAAGAAATAAAAAGAACTGTTACTAATATTCCTAACGGTATTAAAACTGAAACGTATTCTGAAGACGAAAATGTAAGACAATCAATTGTTAACCATGTTTCAATGATGATCACAAGAATCCAAGAAGGGAAAAATCCTGAAGTTATTATTCAATCACCTACATTAGATGTTTTATTTAGATATCATGATAAAATTGAAACTGAAATTGAATTAACAGATACAGGAATTAGTGTTTTGCAAACTTCAGAAGATCCAAAGGTAGTTGAGCTTCTACAAAAACATGCTGCAGAAATAAATGATATGGTTGAAAGAGGAATGCGTGCGGTGCACGAAAGAATGATGTCCTCTAAAAAAACTAATTAATTGTTTTTTCTATAAATTTTTTAAGAGTTTTACTAATTACAATGGTCCCTTCTTTATTTGGGTGAATTCCATCTTGCTGATTTAAACTTGGATCAAGTGCAACTCCTTCAAGTAAAAATGGGATCAAGGGTAAGTTATATTTTTTTGATAATTTTGGATAGATTGCATCAAACTCTTTTTTGTATTCAGCTCCATGTGTTGTTGGAGCAACCATACCTGCAATAATAATTTTGATTTTTTTATTATTTGCTATCTTTATGATTTCTTCTAAATTTTTCTCAGTTTCTTCTGGTTTTATTCCTCTCAACATATCATTGGCGCCTAAACCTAAAATGATTAAGTCAATACCAGGCTCAGATAAACTCCATTCAGCAATGTTAAGCCCTCCTGAAGATGTACTTCCTGAAACACTGCTATTAATTATCTTTATATTTAAACCATCTTTTTTAAAATCATCTTCTAATACTACAGATAAGTGATGTTCTTTAGGTAAACCGTATCCAGCCATTAAACTATCACCAAATAAGACAACCTTTTCTATTGCACTTGCATTAATGTGCACTAGAAAGACTATCAAAATTTTAATAAATAAACTTTTGTTCATGAGTGCACTTCTTAAATTAAAAAAAATAAATCTCAAATACCAAACTGGCAAAGAAAGCATCAGTGTTTTAAAGAATATTGATCTTACTATTAAGAAAAAGGAGACAGTTTCTGTTGTTGGTGAAAGTGGATCTGGCAAAACCAGTTTAATCATGCTTGTTGGAGGGCTAGAAAAACCAACTTCAGGTAAAATTATTTTTCAAGATCAAGAAATTACAGATTTAAATGAGGATGAAGTATCAGAAATTAGAAAGAAAAATATTGGAATTATATTTCAATCCTTCTATTTAATTCCAAATTATACAGCAGTTGAAAACGTTGCTTTAACATTAGAATTAAATAATTTTAAAAATCCTGAGAGTGAAGCAAAAAATTTATTAGATAGGTTTGGTTTAAAGTACCGATTTAATAATTTACCTAGTCAGTTATCTGGTGGTGAACAGCAAAGAGTTGCGATTGCAAGAGCTATAGCAATGAAGCCTGAATTAATCCTAGCTGATGAACCTACTGGAAACTTGGATACTGAAAACTCATTAATGATTTCAGATATTTTATTTAAATATGTAAAAGAGGAAGGATCTTCCTTAATCATGGTAACGCATGATCCAAAACTTGCAAATAAAGCAAAAAGAAAAATCAAAATAAAAGATGGAAAAATTAAATAATCGATCTGAATTTAGTTTGATTTTTAAATATGCTTTAAAAGATTTAAGCAGAAACTATCACAAAATCTCAAGTATTATTGTTACTCTATTTATTAGTCTCTTTATATTAAGTGCTATTTTTACAATTGAAGATAGTCTTAAAAAAGAACTAAACGATAATGCAAAAGCTTTATTAGGTGGTGATTTAGAAATTGATTACAATCGTAACCAAGGAAATCTAGAACTAGTTAATCAGGTAAAAGAGTTTGCAACTGTATCTCAAATGATTGAATTCAGTACAATGCTTTCAACAACTGGAAGAGAAAAAAACAAATCTTTATTTACTAGAATTAAAACAGTTGATGAAAAATACCCGTTATACGGCGAAGTAGTATTTGAACCCGAAGGTGCCTATGAGCGAATGCAAAAAGAACCAAACACTATTTTAATTAACGAAAGTCTATCAAAAACACTAAACATAAAACTTAATGAACAAGTTAAAGTTCAAGACCAAAACTTTACAGTTATTGGAATTATAAAATCAGTTCCAGATGTAAGTGGATTTGTTGCTTTTGGTGATTGGGCACTTGCTGGAAAACAAACTTTAGAAATATTAAAACTAAACGGGATTGGAAGCTTTTTAAACTACGAATACAAAGTAAAATTTAATGAAGGAGACAATCCTGAAGAGTTAGAAAAACAAATTGAGAATATTTTTAAAGATGATCAAAAAGTAAAACTTCGTTATCCTGAAAATTCAGCAAGTGGAATAAAGAGAATAATTAATAATTTTTCACAATTTTTGTCTCTTGTTTCAATAAGTGCGATGTTGATTGCTGGAATTGGTATTGCAAACACCCTTCTCTCTTTTATTAATCAAAACAATATGTCAATTGCAGTTAGAAAAGCAGTTGGATTTTATTCAGGAAATATAAAGACACTTTATTATCTTCAACTGTTAATATTGTTATTTGTAATTACTGTTGTTTCTTATGGCTCTAGTTTTTTAATAGTCCCTATTGCTGATAAATACTTATCAGATGGACTTGGATTAAATGTTTATCCAGTATTTTCTATTATAAATTTTATTAAAATATTTTTAGTAGGTTTATTAGTACTTGTAATATTTTCTATCCCAACAATAAGTTCAATTGACCAGGTAAAAGCTTCTAATTTATTTAGAAACGTTTTTCAAAACTTACAATTTTATTATTCAAAAAAATCTGTTGTTTTAAGTTTTGTTTTGCTCTCTATTTTAGTTTTGTTATTTACAGTTGGCTCCGAACAACCAACTTACAGTCTAGGGTATTTTGCTGCATTTTTTGTGTGTTTGATTGTATTTTTCTTTCTTTCAAGAATAATTATATTTTTTCTTAAAAAATTTAAATCAAGCTCCAATATCTCATTAAAGGTATCAATTAAAAATATCACTCAAACTAAAAGTATCACACCAATTACTATTATGTCTTTAGGGTTGGGAGTTACTTTACTTTTAACATTGGCATTAGTTGGAACAAATTTTCAAAGAGAAATTGCTAAATCAATTCCTGATATTGCACCTGATTATTTCTTTGTAGGTATTCAAAAAGGAGAACGTGAAAAATTTGAACAAGGAATATTAAAAATGGATCCAAATGCAGAAATTGAAGTTGTTCCTATGGTTTCATCTGGCATCACAAAAATTAATGGCATCAATCCAAATACTTATATTAAACCAGATAATGATAGTTATTGGGTAATAGGAAGTGAGAGAAGATCTTCATGGGTGGAAAATGTTCCTGAAGACAATCCATTAGTTGCTGGAGAATGGTGGGATTTAAATAAACCAAATCAACTTCAAATATCTTTAGATGCTAAAGTTGCAAGAGATTTTAACATTCAATTAGGAGATATTTTTACTTTAAATATATATGGAAGAGAAATAGATGGCGAAGTGATTAATTTTAGAGAAGTTGATTATCGAGATTTAAGTATTAACTTTGCAATGCTATTTAATCCTCAATTCGCTCAAAATATTCCTCATGAATATTTAGCAACAGCAAAATTTAATTCTGATAAATTTGATGAAACTGAAATGCTAGAAGTTATGCCTAGCTTATCCATGATCAAAATTGCTGATTATCTTACAAAAGTAACAGCTGTGCTAAATAAAGTATTCATTGCAGTTACTTTGATATCAGCTGTAACAATTGTAATTGGTTTAATTGTTATTTCGAGTGCAATTATGGTTCAAGGTAAAGTTAAAGAGTATCAAAACTTAGTGTTTAAAATTCTAGGCTTTTCGAAAAAAGAAATAATCCTCTCATCATTAATAGAATTCATCATTATCTTTAAATCAGTCATACTGATTGCAATATTCTTTGCAGTAATTGGTTCAAAATTTATTATGGAAAATATCTTTGAACTTGTGTGGATGTTTGATTTTAAAGTTTTAATCTACTTAGGTTTTTCAATTGGGTTTGTAACTTTATTGCTGATTATGTTAACAAATTTGAAATATTTAAATCCAAAAGTTTACCCTTTGATTAGAAATCAATAATTAAAATTTTGTAATTTTACTATCTAAAGCAATTACATTTAATTCTACTTTAAGTTTTGGAAATCTTTTTTTAATTTCTTTTTTAAGTTTATTAAATGAGTCTTGGTGTATTTTTTTTTCATTTGCAGGTGTAAATTCTTTTTTTCCATTAGCAATTTTTGCAGCACCACAATCTTTATGATTAATAACAATAAGCTTTTCTATTTTATGAAGCTGAATTGAAGTTCCAAGATTATCATAAAAAGTATTATGCCATTTTTTAAATTTATTATGTGTGACACCTACCGCAGCACCTGCAATTGTAAAAGCACTGTATTTACCAGTTAATTTTTTTTTCTTTAAATGATTATGAACTAAATGTTGAAATCTTGGATCCATACAAGATAACACCATTGCTTTAAATTTTGACTTCATGAATTAAACTCCACTTTATACATCGCCTCATTCCTTCTATTCATTGGAAGGGTAAAAGGACTATCATATGTAGCTCTAATAGGTGGACTTATGATTATAATATTATTTTTGTTTAACTCTTTTTCTAAGATTTCTTTATGTTTTATGAAGTTGCCATCAGAAGCTCTACCAGAATATCTAAGCACGGCATAATATCCTCCTTCAATATTTACTATTCTTACATCATCTCTACTAGGATTTGGCACGTTATCTGAATTAAACTTTGAAGGTAAATAAAACTGCATGGTCATATTGCCATTTTTTTCTACTTGAGTAACCGGAGTAGTCATTGCTATCTTTTCTTGAGTATCATTTCTTCCAGAAATATAATTAAATAATTTTCTAAAATTACTGTCTATTCCAGCTCTAGAGGTTTCAACCGCTAAACGATCCGAATACTTTCTGATCTCATAAATTTCATTCTTATCAACCACTTCATATTTTGCTTCCTCATTAGCCATTAGTAAAGAATAAGGTAATAGGATTAAACTACAACAAATAAGAGTTATTAGTTTAAATTTTTTCATTTAATAAGCTTATTTTATAATAAAAAATCATAAAGTAATTTAGTGCTAGTTATTAAAATTAAACTATACAAAATATTATAGAATAATTTTTCTTCTATTATCTTAAGCAGTTGATAACCAACTAAAATACCCAATAAGGCAACTGGAAATAAAATAAGAGATTGCTTAAACGTCTCTAAATTGGTCATTGATAGATTTATATACAATGGAAGCTTGATTAAATTTACAAATGTAAAAAATATTATACGTGTTCCAACATAAATTTCTTTTTTCATTCTAAGTGGAAGCATATAAATACTTGTAGGTGTTCCACCTGCATGAACGCAAAAACTAGTAAATCCAGCTATTGTTGAGCAAATACTTCCTTTTAGTGAATTTTTTGGCGATTTTTCTTCCTTATTTTTTTTAAAAAAAAAGTAGTGTCCTGCAAAAAGAAAACCCATAAGACCAACAATAAATTTTAACAAATCTTCTGAAAAATACGAAAACGTTAACGATCCTATTATTATTCCTAAACCAGCAAAAGGAACCATTAACTTTAAAGTACTTAAATCAAATTCTTTTCTATATTTATAAGTAGCTATAAAATCAGAGAAAATTAAAATCGGTAAAATAATTCCCAAGGCCTGAGTTAATGGCATTGCCACTGTCATTAACGGAATTGAAATTAAAGCAATAGATCCTCCTAAACCAGATTTTGCAATACCAAATAAAAGAATTGCAGGAAAAACCGTAAAGAAAAATAATAAATTTATTTCCATTAATGATTTTAGTTAATTGATTATGTCCAACCACCGTCTACAACGATATCTTGTGAAGTAATCATCTTGCTATCATCTGACGCTAAAAATAAAGCAGCATTTGCTATATCTTCAGGCAAAACTTTATCAGGTAAACACTGACCTTCTTTAATTTTTTTCTCTCCTTCTTCATCAAGATGAACTTCAATTTGTTTTTTAGTCATTGTCCATCCTGGCACAAGTGTGTTTACTCTTATTCTATCTTTACCAAATCGTTTAGCTAGTCCATGTGTTAATCCGTGTAAAGAGGATTTGAAAACTCCATAAAGAATTGTCTTTTCATTTTTTCTCATCCATCCAATAGATCCAACATTAATAATTGATCCACCACCGAGCTTAATCATACTTTTTATTACTGCTTTAGCTGTAAACACATGGGGTCTTAAATTAGTTTGATATTCCCAATCAAAATACTCATGAGTAGTATCTAAAAATTCATGTCGTTCATCATTTGCAGCATTATTCAAAAGTACACTGATGTCACCAATAGATTTGATAACTTCTTCAACCACTGCTTCTAAAGAATTTAAATCTGTAATATCGCACTTATAAAATTTAGGAACAAAACTACATTCCTTTAAACTTTCAATTAATTCTTTTGATGCCTCTTCATTTCTTCCAACAAAAGCAACTTTAGATCCTTGTTTTGCAAATTCTTCTACTAAAGTTGCCCCAATTCCTGTTGAGCCACCTAGTACAAAAACTACTTTGTCTTTAAGTGATGAATATGATGTTTTTAAATTCATAATAAATTAATATTGATGGAAGTTATTTACATCAATCTTTAATAATTTTATATGATTTTAAATAGTTTTTTACCCAATGGACTGATTGGATCTTGGGGAATAGGCTTTTTGCCAGTTTTATCTTTAACAAGATTTAGTAGTTTTTTAGCTATCCCCTTTTTTCTAAATATTGGATTTACAAAAATATATTCAACTTCTGCTTTTTCATTAAATCTTACAAACCCTAATGTGGTATTTTGATTTTTATAAGTAAATACACCATCCGCCTCGTCTAATTGATAATTTGAAATATCAAATTCACTCATGATATTAGTAATTTAAAAGCAATAGGATAATTGCTATTGCAGCAACTATAGAACTAACAACGATATAATTAAGCTTAATATTGAACTTTTTCTCAACAAAATCAGTTATTTTTTCCCAAAATAATACGATCAGAAAAATTATTATGGCAGGTAAAATATATTTAATCATAGTTTAAGATTTATCGTCACTAACATAAACAGAAACCCCACGACTATTTAAGTCAACGTCGAATTTTTTATGTAGTGGTGGAAATGCTCTTTGTGAACAATCTAATCTGTCACAGGTTCTACAAGAAACACCAATAGGAATTTCGGTTGATTTATCATTAATGTTCAAATTTTCAGTATAAATAAAATCTTTTGCATATTTTGCTTCACAACCTAAACCAATCGATAATACATTTTTAGATTGTCCAAATCTTCCAATTCCTTTTTCCACAGTTTTTGCAATACAAACATATTTTTCACCATTATTCATTTTACTAACAGCTGTATGTAAAACTCCTGGAGTAGTGAATGCAGTATAAACATTCCATCTAGGACAAGCTCCACCATATCTTGGAATATCAATTCCAGATAACGAAAATCTTTTTGAAATATTTCCAGCCATATCAACTCTTAAAAAATGAAATGGAATACCTGGTAGTTTTGGATCTTGCAAACATGTAACTCTGTGAGCTACTTGTTCAAATGAAGTTGCAAATGTATTTTGCAATAATTCTAAATCATATTTTAATTTTTTACATTCAGAATGAAATAGTTTATATGGCATCAAAATTGCAGCACCACAATAATTTAACAAAGCAACTTTAGTAAGTTTTTTTGACTCTTCTGATGGAAAACTAAACTTAGTTAAATAATATTCTACATCTTTATTAGCACCAAGCTGTGCAATTTGAGAGGCAGCATGTAATTTTTTTGTTTCTAAAGAACTATAATCACTTAGTAATAACTCTTTTTTACTTTTGTTATAGATTTTTGAAAATGGTTTACTCTCATCTGGAATAACATCTTTTACAGTTATTGAATATTCTGACAGTAAATAATCGCATAGAGATAAATATCTTGTTCGATTATTTTTTTGAATTTTATTAAAAACTTTATTTGCAAACTCTTCCAGCTTTGGAAAATAATTTTTATTTTCTTGAAAAAAATCAACAACAACTTCTCCAGGAAAAGAATTTTTTCTATTATCTACAATTTTACCTGAAATTTTTTCAATCTTACTTATTAATTCATGATCTTTTTTTTTAAGAATATCTCCTAGTCTGACTATTGCTTTTCCAATCTTTGGGTTAGTGCTTACTAAATCTTTTACTTCAGGACCTAAAATATCTAAGTCTTCAAATAAACTATCATCTAAAATTTCTGAAATTGTGTTTTGAAGATTAATATCTGTTTTAGATGTAAGATCCGATAATTGGATGTTTAGTTTTTCACAAACATTTAATAGTAAATCGCCATCTATTTTTCTCTTACCGCTTTCAATTAAGTTCAAATAACTAGGAGAAATGCTTAAATCTTCAGCTAATTTGTTGGCTTGTAGCCCAAGTTGTCTTCTAAAAGCTCTTATTTTTGGCCCTATTTTAAGATCTATTTGACTCATTTTACTAATTGTAAATTTTGTAAATTTATTTTTACAATATTTTTTCCCTATTTACAAAGCTTTTTAACGTTTTTTATAGATTTTGTAAATTTTGTAAAATATATGACTCGTATGGATAAAAACTTAAAAAACACAGAAAATGAAGCTCAAATCATCAAGAAAGAGGATTTAGATCACCATCATAATAAAGGAATTTACATGAGAGATGATCACTGTGATTGGGGTTCAAGTGGAATGAGTGAACTAATCGACGCTTTAAACGATAGTAACTAATTCAACTTTTTCAATTTTCTTCAACAAAGGATTATAAATAATGAGTGCAGAGAAAATCTCTTATGAGTTAAAAAGGTTCGCAGGCATCAAACGAGATTACACTGATGAAGAAGTGGAGAGATTAAGAGGTTCAATTAAAATTGAGTACTCACTTTGTAAAAATCAATCAGAAAAACTTTGGAAATTATTAAATACTGAAGCTTATGTTAATACCCTTGGTTCTTTGTCCGGTAACCAAGCTGTTCAGCATGCAAAAGCAGGTTTAAAAGCAATATATCTAAGTGGTTGGCAAGTTGCAGCAGACGCTAATACTGCTGGAGAAATGTATCCAGATCAATCTTTATACCCTTATGATAGTGCTCCTAAGTTAGTTGAATCTATGAACAATTCTTTAATTAGAGCTGATCAAATTCAACATATGGAAATGCAAGATGGCGATATGAAGTCTGAGGAAAAAGTTGATTATATGCTTCCAATAATTGCTGATGGTGAAGCAGGTTTTGGTGGACCATTAAATGTATTTGAATTAACTAAAAAATTTATAAGAGCTGGTGCTGCAGGTGTTCACTTTGAAGACCAATTAGCTAGTGAAAAAAAATGTGGTCATATGGGTGGAAAAGTTTTAGTTCCAACAGGAACAATGGTCAAAAATTTAAAAGCTGCAAGACTAGCTGCTGATATTGCAGAAGTTCCATTAATTATATTAGCAAGAACTGATGCTAACGCTGCAAAACTTATTACAAATGATTTTGATGAAAATGATAAACCATTTTTAACTGGTGAAAGATCTCCAGAAGGATTTCATTATGTTAAAGATGGAATTGAACAAGCTATCTCTAGAGGTTTGGCTTATGCACCGTATGCTGATTTAATTTGGTGTGAAACAGCTACTCCTAATTTAGCTGAAGCCAAAAGATTTGCGGATGCTATTCATGAGAAGTTTCCTGGAAAACTATTAGCTTACAATTGTTCTCCATCATTCAATTGGAAAAAACATTTAAGTGATGACGAGATTGCTTCATTCCAACAAGAAATTGCTAAAATGGGTTACAAATTCCAGTTCATTACTCTTGCTGGATTTCATACTCAAAACATTGCAATTTTCGAGCTTGCTGAGAAATACAGAAAAGAAGGTATGGCTGCATATTCTAGAATTCAACAACAAGAATTTGCTAGAGAAAAAGATGGCTATACTAGTGTTAAACACCAACGAGAAGTTGGTACATCTTATTTTGATGCAGTCTCGAATACTATTAGTAGCGGCCAAAGCTCAACAACAGCAATGGCTGGATCTACCGAATCTGAACAGTTTTAAAAAAAATACTTTCCCTCTCCATTTTTTTTAGTAGCCCTTAATTGTTAGGGCTATTTTTTTTATTTGTAATTAATACTCAGACTGTTAAGCCTCTCAAATGTCTAATAAAAACTTTGGTTTTGGAACACAGATTAGAAAATCTCCTTATTTCGATGCTACTGTAAAATGGGGAGCAACAGGTTTTTCTGTCTATAATCATATGTATATTCCAAGGGATTTTGGAAGTCCTGAGCAAAACTTTTGGAACCTTATTGAAAAATCAATTTTATGTGATGTGGCAGTCGAAAGACAGGTTGAGATCACTGGTCCTGATGCATATAAATTTACTCAGCTTTTAACACCTAGAGATCTTTCAAAGTTATCAGTTGGACAATGTAAATATGTTTTAATTGTAAATAATGATGGTGGAATTTTAAATGATCCAGTTTTATTAAGACTAGCTGAAAACCATTTTTGGCTATCTTTAGCAGATAGTGATGTTTTGTTATGGGCGCAAGGTGTTGCGGTTAACTCAGGTTTAGATGTTAAGATATCTGAACCAGATGTTTCCCCTCTACAGTTACAAGGCCCTACCTCACAAGAAATAATGGTCAAACTATTTGGAGAAGATATCAGAGATCTTAAATATTATTGGTTAAGAGAATATGAACTTGATGGAATTCCATTAATCGTTTCAAGAACTGGTTGGTCAAGTGAACTTGGTTATGAAATATATTTAAGAGATGGTTCAAGAGGTAATGAACTTTATGAAAAAATAATGGAAGCTGGTAAAGAACATGGTCTTCAACCTGGTCATACATCCTCTATTAGAAGAATTGAAGGTGGTATGCTTTCTTATCACGCAGATGCAGATATTCATACAAATCCATTTGAATTAGGATTTGATCGATTAGTTAATTTAGATACTGATATAAATTTTATAGGTAAAGAAGCACTAAGAAAAATAAAGCAAGAGGGTATTAAAAGAAAACAAGTTGGTCTTATAATAGATTGTGACCCTCTATCAGGACCTAACACAACTTTTTGGCCAATTGAAAAAGATGACAAGAAAATTGGTAAGGTAACTTCAGCTGTATATTCACCTAGATTAAAAAAGAATATTGCACTTGCAATGATTGAAGTTAATCATTCAGAGTTAGGCAATAAATTAGATATAAAAACTCATGAAGGAAAATATTCTGCTACAATAGTAGAAAAACCTTTTTATGATCCAAAAAAGAAAATAGCTAGTAGCTAAGATTTAATATTGTATCCTTTTTTCAATAGAACTGTAACAACAGTTACACATGACATCAAAAATACTACCATTGAAATAACACTCACCCAAATATTGAAATCTGAAACACCATAAAAGGCAAATCTTAAACCATTAATTAAATAAACAACCGGGTTAAAATAAGTAACTGTTTGCCAGAACTCAGGCAACATATCTAAAGAATATAAACTACCACCTAAGAATACCATTGGCGTAATAACTAATGTGGGAATGATAGACATTTGCTCGAAATTAGAGCTCATTAAACCAATTAAAAAACCAAATAGAGCAAATGTAAATGCTACTAATACTAATAAAAATATCATTAATAATGGATACATTACTTGAACCTCAACAAAAAACGTTGATGTTAAAAATATAACTAATCCAACAATAAGAGTTTTAGTAGCACCAGCACCCACAAAAGCTAGAACAATTTCAAAAGTTGAAATTGGTGCAGCTAAAATTTCATAAATAGTTCCATTAAATTTTGGAAAAAATATACCAAATGAAGTGTTACTGATTGATTGAGTTAACAACGTTAACATTAAAAGACCAGGAACAATAAAAGATCCATAACTAATTCCATCAATTTTTTCTACATATCCACCAATTACAGATCCAAAAACAATAAAATATAGAGAGGTTGATAGAACTGGTGAAAATAAAGATTGCATCAATGTTCTCTTAAATCGATCCATTTCATGTAAGTACATTGCTCTAAATGCGTAATAATTAAACTTCATTGTTCTCCTTTACTAATGTCACAAATATTTTCTCTAAAGTAGTTTGTTCAGTTTTTAAATCTTGTAATTTTAAATTTGCATCTTTTAAATCTTGTAACAAGTTAGTTATTCCAGTGCTTTTAGCTCTAACATTATATGTGTAATTGATTGATTTTTTATCTTCTCCAATTTCTAAATTATACTTATCTAAACTGCTTGGGATTTCAGTGATTTCTTCTTGAAGATCTACTGTAAGTTTTTTATGTCCCATTTTTTTCAATAACTCTTTTGTTTCATCAACAACAATGATTTCTCCTTGATTGATTACTCCTACTCTATCTGCGATTGCTTCTGCTTCTTCAATATAATGAGTAGTAAGAATAATTGTTACACCTGTTTTTCTTAATGTTTCAACTACCTTCCACATGTCTTGACGTAATTCAACATCAACACCAGCTGTTGGCTCATCTAAAAATAATATAGTTGGCTCGTGAGACAATGCTTTTGCAATTAACACTCGTCTCTTCATTCCTCCAGATAACTGTCTTAATCTTAAATCTTTTTTGTCCCATAAGCTTAAGTCTTTTAAAATTTTTTCAATATGTTTTGGATCTGGTTTTTTTCCATACAAACCTCTTGAATAAGAAACATTGTTAAATACAGTTTCAAATTGTTCTAAGGTCAATTCTTGTGGAACTAATCCGATTCTAGATCTTGTTTCTCTGTAATCATCAATAATATCAAAATCATCTACAGTAACTTTTCCTGAAGATGGTCGAACGATTCCACAAATAATACTTATAAGAGTAGTTTTACCTGCACCATTTGGTCCAAGCATTGCAAAAATTTCACCTTTTTTAATGTTTAGGTTTATTTTCTTTAGTGCTTCAAAGCCATTATCGTAGACTTTTGATAGATTATTTATGCTTATTTGATCTGACATGGACAAGGCATATATAGAGACAATTTATTGTATTACAATATTTTAAAATTTGTTTACAACCCACGATTAATGAGAAAAATTTTTGTATTTATTTGTTTTATCTTTGCATTCACTACTAATGGGATGGCTAAAGAAACAACTTATACTAAAGAGTTGTTTGATAAGGCTTTAGCGGATGGAAAAGTTGTAGTGGTTAGTTCTTGGGTTAAATATTGTACATCTTGTGCCAGCCAAATGAAAGTTCTTGATAAAGCAAAAAATGATTTTGATAATATTGAATACTTTAAATTTGATGTAACCAATAAGGAAATTGCTAAATTTTTTAATGTTCAATATCAAACGACACTTTTAATTTTTAAAGATAATAAAGAAGTTTACAGAAGTATTGGTGAGACTACCAAAGAACTTATTTATGGTGCTTTAAAATCAGTGATCTAAATTAATTACTTTTCAATTTCAAAATTACTGCTGGCAAAAAAGTTGCAACAACAAATGATAAAAATAATAAAGATTGTGTAACAAAAGGTGAAAATAGATCTTTAGACATCAATCCCCCAACTAATAAACTCTTAGAAAAATCTGGATAAGGAAACATTAAAAATCCACCAATTAAACCAATTATTATTGAAACATAAGCAGTTTTTTCATTTACCTTGTTGTAAAAACTGTAAAAGACTGTGAACACAAACGCACAACAAAATAAATCTGCAAGTAAAAATAAATACAAAATATCAAATCCTTTTGATGCAACACCAAATGCAATCAACGATAAAAACACAATAAAGTATTTCGAAATTTTTAAATAATCTGTTTTTTTATCTAAATTAAAAGTTGCTTTACCATCAACAACAAACAAACTTGATATCGCATTAACCAATGTATCAACTGTTGAAATTGTTAAAGCTAATCCAAGAATAATGATAATTAAAGATAGCATTTCAGTCTGCTCTTTTAACAATAAAGTAAAAAATCCTAAATCAGGTCTTGCTGATGGGTCAATAGAAAATGACACCATTCCAATAAAGCCCATTAAAAAAACTATCGGTACAATTACAAAAAACGAAATGATTAATGCTGATTTTAAAGTGTTGTAATCTCTAGCAGCATAAACCCTTTGCCAATTTCCTTGGTGAAATAGATTGGTAGCTGCAACTGCAATAAAAAAAGTTAATCCAGCTGTATAACTTGGAATATAAGATGAGCTTAATAGTTGTGGATTTTTTTCTTTAATCAATGCAAATGAAAAATTATCTCCTGTTGATGAACTGATAATTAAAATTAGAATTAATAAAAGGAAACCAATTACTATCATTTGAATATTATCGGTAAATATAGAAGCTCTTAGACCCCCATAAAGCGTGTACGTTAAAGTTGCTAAAAGTACTATTAATGCAGTGATCCAAAGATCTGTACCTGATAAATAATTTATCAAAACTGCAACAGCTGTCACCTCTGCACAAAGAAAAATAAACATGTAAAAAATTGTCATTAACAAAATCAGTTTAAACAAACTTTTTCCAAATTTTTTTCTCATAAACTCAATTAAAGATGAGCCTTTTGGAAATTCAGATCTAATTTTTCTTCCAAAATAGATTAAGAAAATCATAGGAAAAGCTGTACCAAGAGCATAACCAATAACAGCCCCTATTCCTCCCCATGTAGCAGCAGCAACTGGGCCAAATAAAATCCATGCTCCTAAAGCAGATGCAACAAGACTAGTTGTTAATGAAAATAATTCTATATTTCTATTAGCTGTTAAATAATTACTTATTCCTTGGAATTTTTTAGAATGATAAATTCCTAAAACAGCAAATACCAAACTAATTACAATTACTAATGTTAATGATGATGATTGACTTAAAAAGTATGTGTTATCCATTTTATCCCTTTCTGAATTACCGGACAGGTTCTTAGGGTTTAATCTCAGTCTGTTAAGACACCCCTTTAATTAAATATATATTTAATTTTAAGTTTTTAAACTAATAAATTAAGTTATATTAATAGTTATGAACTACAAAGCATCACCAAAAAGATATTCCAACATGAAATATAGAAGATGTGGAAAGAGCGGTGTTGATCTACCTTTGATAAGCCTTGGTCTTTGGCATAATTTTGGTGGTAAAAAACTTACATCTGAAGCAAAGAAAATGTTGTTTTATTCTTTTGATTCAGGGATTACCCATTTTGATTTAGCAAATAATTATGGTCCCCCAGCAGGAAGTGCTGAGGCTAATTTTGGAAAAATTTTAAGTAAAGAATTTAAAAGATATAGAGATGAATTAATCATCTCATCTAAAGCAGGTTATGACATGTGGCAAGGACCTTACGGTGAATGGGGTTCTAAAAAATATATCATTGCAAGCTGTGATCAAAGTTTGAAGAGAATGGGACTAGATTATGTAGATATATTTTATTCTCATAGATTTGATCCAAATACACCATTAGAAGAAACAGCAGATGCCTTAGAGCTTATTTATAGATCTGGTAAAGCACTTTATATTGGGATCTCTTCATATTCTTCAAAGAAAACTATTGAGATGTTTAATATTTTAAAGAAAAGAAATATTAAAATATTTATCCATCAACCTTCTTACTCTTTAATAAATAGATGGTTTGAAAAAGACTTGGATAAAAATTTAATTAAATTAGGAATTGGAACTATTGCTTTTTCTCCATTAGCACAAGGAATGTTGTCAGATAAATATTTAAAAGGAATACCAAAAGCATCAAGAGCAAGTGACCCAAAATCTGCATTAGATAAAAGTTTTATTAACAAAAAAAATATAAAGATAATTTCAGATTTAAATCAAATTGCTAAAAAAAGAGGTCAAACATTATCGCAAATGGCTTTAGCTTGGGTGTTAAATAATAAAGCAGTCACCACAGCTTTAATCGGTGCAAGTAGTGTAAAACAAATTAAAGAAAATATTGAAAGTTTAAATAATTTAAATTTTTCTAAATCTGAACTTAAAGAAATAAATAAAAAAGCTAAAGACGGAAATATTAATAAGTGGGCAAGATCTAGTTCTTATTAAAAGAAGTGTTTTTCAATTAAATAATGAAGAGTAAAAATAATTAAAGAAGCACAAATAATTAGAAATACTCTTTCTTGATTACTCATTATTGTTGACCTTTATGATTCATGATTTCGATCATACACTGAGTAGCATACTCTCTCCACTCTGTAGAATTCTTATTTTTTAGGCTATTTAAATGATCTCGGTTACTTTGAATATCATCTTTATGTTTAAGATAATCAGCTCCATTTAGATTTGCTTCCATTGAAGAAAGGTTGGTTTCCATTGCTTTTATCCATTCTTTCCCAAGCTCAACACATTTTTGATCATCTTTTTCATCACAGATTTGTTTGAAAAAATTAAAAATAACATCATCAGTATTAACTGAAGTGTTCATATCTTATTGCTCAATACAGATTCCAATTGAGTCTGGACCACATGTCTTACCATTAGTCCAAGTAGCACCAATCAGATTTGCATTTTCAAAATTTGCATTAGTAATGTTTGCAGATGTAAAATTTGCTTCCATCAAATTTGCATTTTGAAAATTAGCTTCTATTAAAGTTGCTCCCATAAAATCCACTCTAGTTAAGTTTGCATTAGTGAAATTTGTTTTTTCAAAATTGCCACCAATACTAATTGTTTCATAAAGATTGGCTCTAACAAATGTAGATTCAGGAAAAGTTCCAAAGGATAAATTTGAATTCATCATAATACTTTTATCTAAATTTACTTGAACAAAACTTGCAAAAGATAAATTTGAGTTTGGTAGATAACTACCTTGTAGATCTTGTGCATCTGAAAATCTGCATTTAGAATAATCTACACCATCTGTTAATGGATCATCACATGCAGCATTTGAATTTGAAACAAAAAAGAAACTAAAGAAGATTAAAAGAAGTATTTTTTTCATAATCAAAAATAACAAATAAAATATGTCAAAACAATGAAGGTTTATGCCTTTAAAAATAATTTAACATTATAAATTATTGTATTTTTGAAGTATAAAAATCAACCTATGAAAGAATATAACATTGCATCAATAGCAGGAGATGGAATAGGAAAAGAAGTAGTTCCTGAAGGCTTAAAAGTATTAAAAGACGCTGCTGAAAAACATCAATTCAAAATAAATTTTACAGAATATGATTTTGCTTCATGTGATTATTATGAAAAACATGGAAAAATGCTTCCAGATGATTGGAAGGAAAAATTAGGAAAACATGATGCAATATTCTTTGGCGCAGTTGGAATGCCAGATCAAGTTCCAGATCATATATCTTTATGGGGATCCTTACTTCAGTTTAGAAGAGAATTTGATCAATACATCAATCTTAGACCAGTAAAATTATTTCCTGGTATTAATCCTCCGTTAGCAAATAAAAAACCTGGTGACATCGATATGCTAATTGTTAGAGAAAATACTGAAGGTGAATACTCTTCTGTTGGTGGAAGAATGTTTAAAAATACTGATAGAGAGATAGCTATTCAAGAAACTATCATGTCTGCCCATGGAATAGATAGAGTTCAAAAATTTGCTTTTGAATTAGCAAAACAAAGAAAAAGAAAAAAATTAACGAATGCAACAAAATCAAATGGTATTTCAATTACTATGCCGTTTTGGGATGAACGTTTTAATGCAATGAAAGAAAATTATCCTGATATTGAAACAGATCAATATCACATTGATATTTTGGTTGCTAGATTTGTACTAAATCCTGAATGGTTTGATGTTGTTGTTGCATCCAATTTATTTGGAGACATTCTTTCTGATTTAGGACCAGCTTGCACTGGAACTATTGGAATAGCTCCATCTGGAAACATTAATCCTGAAAATAAATTTCCATCTTTATTTGAACCAGTTCATGGTTCAGCACCTGATATTGCAGGAAAAGGTATTGCTAATCCTGTAGGACAAATTTGGTCTGGTGCAATGATGTTAGATTATTTAGGAGAAAAAGAAGCTTCCAACTCGATTGTTGAAGCTATTGAAAAATCTTTAAGTGAAAAAGAAAATAGAACTAAAGACTTAGGTGGAGATGCTGATACCTTAAAATGTTCTAATTCAATACTATCTAATCTTTAAATCTTAACCTTCTTACCAGTTTTTGCACTTTTGGTTATTGCTGCAAAAATTTTTAGAGAGATCAAACCATCATTACCATTTACTTTTGGCTTAACTTTTTTAGATACCACATCAGCAAAATGATCAATTTGGTTAACTAAAGTACTATCATCTTTTTTGTTTTTATCTTCATTAACAAATATTTTATTCCACCAACTTCGCTCATTTTTATAGAACCAATATTTTAAATTAGGAAATTGCAATGATCCTTTGGTACCACCGATCATATATGCGGATTGATTAGTTATTGGATAGGCAGGATTTTCTCCTGCAGTTAACTCATAACTCCATGGAGCAACAATTGTATCTGATAAATTTAAAGTACAAAGTGCACCTGAATTAAAAATTAAGCTAATTGTCGCTGTATCTTCGACTGCAAATTTTCTAGTTTTATTGGTTGTAAATGCTTGAACGTATTTAATAGATCCAAGCAAATAACAAATCATATCAATATCATGGACTAAATTAATTCCTAAAGGTCCGCCACCTTTACTAATTCTCCATTTTTCTTTGTAATAAGCTTTGTGTTTATAAAGCCAGCACAATACATTTGCTGAAACGATGTTTCCTAATTTACCTTTATCGATTAACTCTTTTACCTTTGATACAATTGAGTTATGTCTTCTATGATATCCAATTAATAACGGTGTTTCATTTTTATTAGCACTACTAATTATTTTTTTAGCTGAATTAATATTATCTGAGATAGGTTTTTCTAATAATACCGGAATTTTTTTCTTTAAGAAACTGACTGTATGCTTTTCATGAAGTTGATTTGGAGTGGCAACAATTACGGCATCTAAATTCTTTGAATTTAAAAGTTCGTCTACATTTGAATACAATGGGATTTTATATTTTTTTGATAAATTTTTAGCATTATTACTAATGTCTACTATCGAATGAAGGTTTGCTTTTTTAGATTTTGAAATTGCCTTTATGTGTTGCAATCCCATTAAGCCAGTTCCAACAATGGATATGTTTATTTTTTTATTCATTTTATGAAATATTTATTTTTGTAAAGTACTTATAAAGTTTTTTAGGTTTAATTAAAGTGCTTGGAAAATTTTTATTATTAGGTGCATCTGGGTAGTGTTGCGTTTCTAAACAAACCCCCTGGTAAGGAGCAAGTTTATTTTTATATCTCAAACCTTGGCTAGTATATAACTGTACCCCAGGAAGATTTGAGTAAAAGTCTAATTGAATATTAGTTTTTTTGTTTTTTAAAGACGCTAAATAATTTTTAGAATTTTTTTTAATACAAAATGTTAAATCAAATCCTAATGCATTTATTTTTTTAGATGATTTTTTTATATTTTTGTTTTTTATATAATCTATTTTTTCTCCAATATTTTTAAACTTATTGAAATCATTTATAGTGTTTTTAACTTTTTTAATTTTACCAGTTGGAATTAATTTATTATTTGCTTCAAGATATTTTTCAGAGTTAATTTTTAAATCATGATTGAAAATTGTCTCTTTTTTACTCTTGTTCAAGTTCCAATAACTATGATTGGTTAAACTCACATGAGTTAATGCGCTTGATTTATATTGATATTTTATAAACAAGCTTTTGTTTCTGATTTCAAAAATACACTCTGAATTTAGTTCTCCTGGAAAACCTTGGTCTAAATTTTTAGATAACAATTGATAGATAATTTTAGTTTTTGAATGATGTTTTATTTTCCATTCTAATCTATCAAATCCTATTTTTCCTCCATGAAGTGTATTTCTTCCTTCGTTGCCTTCAAGTTTATAAATCTTATTTTTAATCTTAAATCTTGAATTTGAAATTCTGCCTGCGTACCTGCCGCAAGTGGCGCCTACATAAAAATTCTTACTGCCATAATTTTTTGTAGGACCTAGGTTTAAGATTAAGTTAATTTTCCTTTGCTTGTCATAAACTTCATATAAACAAGCACCAATATTAATTGACTTAACTCTTAAATATTTATTTTCTATCGTTGAACTTTGTACTTGCACAAAGTGTCTTATAGCCAGCCTTTATCAACAACGTAAGATTGATTTGTGCAACCAGATGCTTGATCTGAAGAAAAGAACAGAACTGCTTGAGCAAGCTCATGAGGCATCAATTTTTCTTTTAAACACTGTCTATGCATCAATTCTTTTTCAGACTCCTCGTTTAACCATAAATCAATTTGTCTTTGAGTTAATACCCATCCAGGCACCACTGAATTTACTCTTATTTTAAATTCACCTAAATCTCTTGCAAAAGATCTTGTTAAACCTACAACACCAGATTTTGCTGCAGTATAAGCGGCCATTCCACCTTGACCTATCATCCAAGAAGTAGATCCCATGTTTATAATTGATCCTCCACCATTTTCGATCATAGATTTTTTAACCGATTGAACTGTGAAAAAGTAATGTCTTAAATTTACATTCATTCTCTCATTCCAATATTCCTCTGTAACATCATCAATTTTATGTCTTGTATCGTTAGCAGCATTATTGATTAAAATATCTATTGGACCTTTTTGATCTATAATGTCTGCAATTGTCTTTTGAAGTTGTTTAATATTTAACAAATCACACTCAATAAAAGTTGGTATTGAATATTTTTTGCTTTTTATATCTTCAATTAACTTTTTAGATTCTGATACATTAATATCTATAAAGTAAACTTCTGAACCTTGTTCACAAAAATGTTCAACAATTGAAGCACCAATTCCAGATCCTCCACCTGTTATAAATACTCTTTTATTTTCTAAATCGTAATATTTTACTTTCATTATATCTCCAATTCTTTTGCTAGATCGCCAATTTTAGCACCACCTGCCATCAATCTTTTCACATCTTCATTACCTAGTTCTGAAGACAATCCTGAACCAATTACTTCTCCTAAACTTAAAAAAGTAAATCGATCAGCTATAAGACGAGCATGAATTTCATTGTGTGTAATAAGTATAATTGCAATGTTTCCTAAATTTTGAACTTTTTTAATTGTCTTTAAAACTTCCATTTGCTGCTTTTGACCTAACGCTGATGTAGGTTCATCTAATATTAATATCTTTGCACCAAAATAAATTGCTCTTGCAATCGCCAATGTTTGTCTTTGTCCACCTGACATTGTTCCAACTGGCTGATTAGGGTTTGCAATGTTAATTCCAATTTTAGACATTTCCTCTATTGTTATTCTATCCATCTCATCCATTTGCATTAAACCAAATCCGGCGGGACCTTTTATTATTTCACGCCCAAGAAAAAAATTTCTTGTTACTGATGTTAAAGCGTTGAGTGCTAAATCTTGATAAACCGTACCAATTCCTGCATCAGATGCTTGACGTGGTGAAGTAAAGTTAACATTTTCTCCATCTACTTTTATTTCTCCGCTTGTCATAGGATGAACACCAGATAAAACTTTAATCAAAGTTGATTTTCCAGCACCATTGTCACCTAACAGAGCATGAACTTCTCCAGGATAAACATCTAAAGAAACACCATTTAAAGCAGTAAATGCTCCAAATTTTTTTACTAAATTTTTTATTTCAATTAATGGTTTTTTATCCATTAGATATTTCCCATAATTCGCTTTCGTATATTCTCATTGGTAAAGGCAGCAGTAACAAGAACTGCTCCAAGGAACACCCTATAGAACGATCCATCAATTCCTGGAATATAAAAGAAAGCTTCTTTTGCAATTCCAAAGATAATTGTACCTAGAATTATTCCACCAATGGTTCCAAAACCTCCAGTTAAAACAACACCACCAATAACCGCTGCAGCAATTGCTTCTAATTCTTTTAAATTACCTTTTGCAGTATCTGCAGTGTTAACTTCAAATACTTGACACGCCGCAAACATAGTTGCGCAGAATGCTGTGAACATAAATAATGAAATCTTTACTTTATTCGTTGGCACACCATTAGCTTTTGCAGCATTAAGATTTCCACCTGTTGAATAAATCCAGTTACCTGCTTGAGTTTTACTTAAAATTAAATAACAAATAAATGCAATTAGTCCCCAAATCATCAAACAAGAATACATTCCTTTAGCAAAAATGTTTCCGAAGTTATTTACGTTCCAATCTACTGTATAATACAGCCAATTAAATACTGGCTCCATAATATCACCACCAAAGAAATTGGCTACTGGTCTTGCTGTAACGATGGTGTCGATATAAGCTTTTGCTATATCGATATCAGTAACAGCTTTTGCTGCAACTTCAGGAACATTAACACCAGCTTCAATTTTCTTTGTCAAAATTTCAACCATTGAGTCATTGCCAGATTTTTTTGCTCCAGCTAATGATTTTTCTAAAGTTGCAATCATCTTTTCAGCATTCATAGCAGTTTTGTAAGCTGCAACTTTTTCGTTAATATAAGTTAATCGTTCAGTTAATTTTGCAACCGTGCTAGCTGGCACAGTGCTAAGAATTTCTAATAATTGGTCATTTGGTAAAGATTTAGCCGCGTCTCTTTCCATTTCTCCATGACCTGGCACATTTATAATGTTTTTGATATCTGGTAAATCTGTAACAGTTGTTGATCCTGCAGTTTGATCAGGAGCTTTGTTAAATGCTCTGTATGATACCTCAGTTAAACCTCTTAAGAAGAAAAGTCCTCCGAGTGTAACGATGAAAGAAGATATTCCACTCTTAACAATTATCCATCCTTGTATCCAACCAAAAGATAATGTCATACATAATGTAATTAATATTGCTAATAATGGAGATACATCTTGAATTTTAAATAATGTAAATCCTTCAAAATGAAAACCACCTTCAAAAGATATGTAAGGAATAACAACAGCAAAACCCCATTTAAGTATCATTGCCATACAACCACCAGCAAAACCAATCATTGAACCAACAGAAAGATCAAATTCACCTGCAATGATTAACATTCCAGCAGCAAGTGCAACGATCCCTAATTGTGCAATTACCCTAAAATTATTTCTAATTCCTAAAGCGTTAAATCCTTCACCAGAAAAAGGGTTAAGAGAAAATTGTCCTTCTGGAATAGAAAAGTATCCCAACATACAAAAAAGTAAAACCATAACTCCAAAAGGTCCAACTTCTGGTCGAGACATAAATGCAGAGTACCATTTTTTTTCACCTTGTCGGTCAGACTCTTGTCTTGGTTTTTTTGTTGTTGATGTATTCATTTATAAAAGACTTATTAATTTTGTTAAAAAAAAAGGGCCGATTGAATAATCGACCCTTTAAATTATTACAGACTATCTATCAATACCTGCTAAAGCAGCAACTGAAGAAGCGTTAGACTTGTCAACGAAGCCAGGTCCTGATGGGATGTTAGCTCCTGGTAAAAGTCCAGCACTGTTGTTGTACAAGTGTAATACGATAACTGGCATATAACCTTGTAGTCTTTGTTGTTGATCGATAGTGAAAGCAACTCTTCCAGATCCAATTAAATCCATAACTGCAGGACTTAAGTCGAAGCAAGAGTGGTGTACTGTCATACCTAGATCAGCTAAAGCTTTATCAACAGCTTCACACACGTGTGGTCCTACTGAAAGGATCGCATCGATATCGCTGTTAGCTTGTAAAGCAGCAGTTGCTCTAGTTTGAATAGTTGCAGGGTCAGATGTAGTATCAGTCATTTGCATAGGAACAGCTGAACCGTAACCTTCACATCTGTCTACAAGAGCTGTGTTGTATGCTTCTTGAATCATACAAAGTGCTTTAGAAGCACCTTCAGCTTTTGCTCTTTCACCAGCTTTTTGTCCAGCAAGTAATTCAGGCTGACCAACGTGCATTAAAGCACCTAGGCTAGCAGAAGACTCTAAACCAGAGTTCATTGTAATTACTGGAACACCAGCAGCAACAGCAGCTTTAATAGCTGGGCCTAATGCATCTGGATCTGGTAAAGAAATTACCATACCATCTGGTTGAGTAGCTGCAGCAGCTTGAATTGAGCTTGCCATATCAGCCATATCAGCAGAAGGGTTGTAGATATATTCGAAGTCAGCACCGATTGCTCTAGCTGCATCTTCACCACCTTTTTGAACTACTGGCCAAAAAGGATCTTTTCCTTCACCATGAGTAATCATGACATATCTTTCAGCGAACGCAGAAGTTGCAAATAATGCAAGAGCTGCAATCGAAAGTATAAGTTTTTTCATTATTTCTTCCTTTTTTTTATGTTTTTAAATTAATTTAAAAAACGAAATATACCCACTTTGAGTAAAGATCATAACAAAAAATATAGATACAACTTTTAATTGAAATTTTTTTTTTAAATCTTTTTCGCTTCTTTGCTTGTCTTTAAATTTTAGAATTTTTCTAAATTTAAATTTAAAACTAATATGTCGCGCTTCTTCCTAATCTTGCAGCACCTCTAACGCCACTAGCATCACCATATCTTGGTTTTAAAAAAACACCTTCGTATTCTCTACCAATTACAAATTTTCGTACAAGTGAATCTATTTCATGTAAGAAATCAATTTCGTTTGAAACTCCTCCGCCAAATATAAAAGCATCAGGATCTAAAATATTTATTATACTTGAAAGTGACATTGCTAAATTGACTTTAAAATCGTCTATAAATTTTTCAGCATCTAAATCATGTTTTCTATTTAATTCAAAAATTTCATTTGTTTTTAAATTTTTTCCATAAAGTTTTTTAAATCTTTTAGCCAAGCCTAAGCCGGATAAAAAACTCTCAATCTCTGCTTCTCTCGGGTTACTTGAGTCGAAATTTTCTTTCTTTGCAGCAAAATAAGGAATTTGATTATGGCCCCACTCTCCTGCAACACCATTAGGACCACTCACTATTTTTTTATCAATAACTAAACCACCTCCAACACCAGATCCTAAAATAATTCCATAAACAATTTTGTAATGTTTTCCTGCTCCATCTATGGACTCTGATAAAGCAAAACAATTTGCATCATTTTCACAAAACACTTCTTTACCTAGTGCTTTACGCAAATCATTTTGAAAAGGTTTTTTTTCTAACCAGCTGATGTTAGGAACGTTTTTAACTAATCCTGTTTGAGGAGAGTGAACTCCTGGATGACAAACGCCGATTGGAAGCTCTTGACTAAACTCTTCCTCTAATTTTTTATGAATATCTCTTATAGCAGTAATAATTTGAGTATAGTTTTTTGGACATGCTATTCTTGATCTGTGCTTTTCTTGTCCATCTTTTTCAAGTACAACACTCTCTATCTTTGTTGCACCAACGTCTATACCTACTTGCATAATTATTAGTAAGTTGCTCTACCACCGCTTAAATCAAACACTGCAGCTGTTGAGAAAGAGTTTTCTTCGCTTGATAACCATGCAACTAAAGAAGCTAATTCCTCTACCTTAGCAAATTTATTTCTTGGTATTTTTGAAAGCATATAATTTATATGCTCTTCAGTCATTTGATCAAAAATTCTAGTTTTTGCTGCTGCTGGAGTAACACAGTTTACTGCAATATTTTTTTGTGCAAGTTCTTTTCCTAAAGATTTAGTTAAACCTATAACTCCTGCTTTTGAAGTGCTGTAAGCACTTGCATTTGGATTTCCTTCTTTACCTGCAATACTAGCTATATTAACAATTCTTCCATAATCATTCTTTGCCATAAATGGAACAACTGCTTTACAGCAATAAAAGACTGCGTTTAGGTTAAGATTAATAACCTTGTTCCACTCTTCTATTGGATACTCTGCAACAGTAGTATTCATACCTGCTACACCTGCATTATTAATAAAGATATCAATCTTACCATGTGATTTTTCAACTTCAGATAATTTTGAATTAATTGTTTCATAGTTGCTTACATCAACTATTTGATAAGTTAAATTTTCAGAATTTACTTTTTCTAATGCTTTTTTAGCTTCTCCCTCGTCGATATCCCAAATTACTACTTTAGCACCAGACGCGATAAATCTTTCAGTGATAGCTAATCCAAATCCTTGAGCTCCACCTGTTACAATTGCTACTCTGTTATTTAAATCAAATTTAATCATCTTTATTTTTTAATTTTTTTTGCTCTTATTAAAGGAAAAGCTAAAGCAATTAAAGATAAAATAAAGAATGTTAAAGCTATTGGTCTTGTGAAAAACATTAACCAATTTCCATCAAATATAACTAGAGATTGTCTTAGGGTACCTTCAACTAACTCACCTAAGATCAAACCAATGATAACAGGGACAACTGAGAAACCATATCTTCTCATAAAGAAACCTAGAACACCAAAAAATAACATGATCCAAACATCAATTATAGATTGATTTAATGAATAGGTTCCACAAACTGAAACTGCAAAAATCATTGGCCATAATATTTTATTAGGCACTAAAGTTATTCTTGCAAAAATTTTTGCACCAAAAAAACCAAATATAAAGAACAAAACATTAGCAATAAGCATTGCTCCAAATATTCCATATAAAAAATCAGGTTGCTCTCTAAATAAATCAGGTCCAGGTCTAACACCATGTATAATCAATCCAGTTAAAATTACAGCTGTTGTTGCACTACCAGGAATTCCAAGTGCAAGTGTTGGAACCATTGCTCCACCTGTTGCTGCATTATTTGCAGCTTCTGCACCAGCTATACCTTCAATAGATCCTTTTCCAAATTCCTCTGGTTTTTTTGAAAATCTTTTTGCTTCTGAATATCCAATCAAAGAGGCAACTGTTCCACCTTCAGCAGGCAACACTCCAATAAAAGAACCAATACCACTTGATCTTAAAATGGTTTTCCAAGTTTTTTTGTAATCATCTTTGCTTGGAAGTTTAATTGCTTTTAAAGCTATTCTATTAAATACCTGATTAATTAAAGTTGATTGTGTTAACATCTCACTCATTGCAAACAAACCAACAACAACTGGGATAAAACCAATCCCTTCGGTTAATTCATTAATTCCAAAAGTAAATCGATCAATTGATGTCATAAAATCTTTACCAACTGTTGAAATTAAAATTCCAA
The DNA here is from genome assembly GCF_052047555.1 of Candidatus Pelagibacter sp. HIMB1746. Taxonomy (NCBI): domain Bacteria; kingdom Pseudomonadati; phylum Pseudomonadota; class Alphaproteobacteria; order Candidatus Pelagibacterales; family Candidatus Pelagibacteraceae; genus Candidatus Pelagibacter; species Candidatus Pelagibacter sp. HIMB1746. The sequence continues at coordinate 218,064 of NZ_JBNAJZ010000003.1, forward strand.
ATGCACCTGCAATCAAATTCTTAATTGGGCTTCCTTCTCCAATTGATGCAAGCATCGTTAATCCAAAGATCGCTAATGCAAAATATTCTGGTTGACCAAATTCATATGCAAGCTGAGCTAATATAGGTGCAAAAAAGACAAGTATTACAACACTAAAAATACCGCCAACTGTACTTGAAACAGTTGCCATTCCTAGAGCTCTTCCTGCCTCTCCTTTTTGTGCCAAAGGATAACCATCTAAACAAGTTGCTGCAGCAGCTGGCGTTCCTGGTGTGTTAATTAAAACTGCAGTTATCGCACCACCATAAGTACCTGCACAATAAATAGAAGTTAACAATACAATTGCTGACAATGGATCAAGTGTCATTGTAAAGGGTAAAATTAATGCACCACCAGTTGTTGGGCCTAAACCAGGTAACACTCCTAAAATTAATCCAAACAATGTTCCAAAAAATAAAACTAATAATAGCTTTGAGCTAAATAAAGGAGCCATCATTAATAATAAATTATCCATCTAGCTATAATAAATGTTAGTTATAATTCCAGGTGGAAATCTTAAACCTAAAATTGTTTCAAAGAAAATAAAGACAATCACTGGAAAAATTATTCCAACAAGTAATAAATAGAATATTCTTTTCTCTCCCCAGCAATAAGAAACAAAAATAGATAAAACTGAAATTGCTAGAAAAAAATCTAAAGTTTTTGAAATTACTAAAAAAATCACAAAACTTGAAAGTGTTAAAAAAAATGACTTTGGTAATTTTTTTTGAACCTTCCAAGGATTTTTAGTTGCTAAATAATAAATCAATAAAGTCATAGCTATTATTAATACCAAAAGCGCTTTTGGAAATGTTGCAGGTTGTATTCCTCTATTCAAAATAGGAGGAACAATATCAAAAGTAAAAGTAGTGATTAATAATGCTACAGAAATAAAAATAATAACAAAAGAGACTTTAAATTCGTCTCTAAAAAAAAAGGGCAAACTTTTGTTTGCCCTTTTTTGTTTTTGTACATTTTTCATATGCAAATGTACTTTTAATTAGATTAGTTAATGTAACCTAAAGCTTTTAGCTGAGCAGTCATTTCAGCAAGCATTTCTTCCATTTGCTTACCCCACTCGTCAGCACCAACTACACTAGTGTCATCAAGACCAATTTCAGTTAAGAAATTTTTGTAATAGTTGTGGCTCATAGCTTTCATCATTCCAGCTTCTAATTGTTTAACTCTTTCTGCTGGAGCACCTTTTTTAGTTACGAAACCTCTAACAGTAGATAAAGAAACAGGAATTCCTAATTCTTTAGCTGTTGGAGAGTCACCAATTTTAGCCATTCTATTATTTGCTAAAACAACTGATACACAAAGTTTACCTTCGTTGATTTCAGTTAATGCTTCACCTAAGTTTAAAACACCTACATCGATATCACCTTTGATTAGGTTAGTTTTAATTGGTGCTACACCTTTGTAAGCAACAATAGTTGGATCTGTTAATCCACCTTTTTTAGTAAATGCAATTGCACTAACGTCATCAATACCACCTGTATGTGTTGTTCCATATTTTAGTGATTTTGATTTTTGCGCGCTAATGAATTTTTTAGCATCTTTAATTTCATTGTTACAGTTAACAACGAATAACTGAGGATCATCTGTACCTCTTGCTAAAGGCTGCATATCACTTAATTTTACTTTAGTTTTTCCTAAAGCCATTGATACTGCGTGACCAGTAGTCCAAGTTAAAGTGTGGTTACCATCTGCAGGTAAAGACATCATGTAATCCATAGATGCTGCTCCACCACCACCTTTTTTGTTAACTAACTGCATATCTTGTTTAAGAACTCTTCTTGCTCTTAATAACATCATTCTAGTAGTAACGTCAGTTCCACCACCAAAACCAGCGTGAGTAATTGCTTGTATTGGATGTCCGTCAGCTTTTGCTGAAGTGATCATTAATGGAAGAGCTACAACAAAAAATTCAGTTACTAAAAAAGCAGCTGCTAAAAATAGTTTAAAGCTTTTTTTCATTATTTCCCTCTTTAGTTTATTTAATTTATATATATAAGTTATATATAAATATATAATCACATTCAGATATAAAACGTAAAGAAAAAAGTGAAAAATATTTGTTTAGATTATATATATAATATCTATATATAGTTACATTTAGTAGTATTTAAAAAAATTAATGACACAAACAAAAGCTAATATTGCAGTTTTACTTGGTGATCCAGCAGGAATAGGGCCTGAACTTATTTCAAAATTATTAAGTGAAGAAATAACTAATAAAGCAAATATTGTTGTTATTGGCGAAAAACAAATTCTCGAGAGTGGAAATAATGTAACTGGCAATTCTCACCAACTCGAAGTCGTAGAAAGTTTTGATCAAATTGATTTTAATAAATCAAACAGATTTTTATTAGATATTTCAAAAGGAAAAAACCATAAATATAAAATAGCTGAACCTTCAAAAGAATCAGGTGAAAGTGTTTTGGAGGCTTTAGATTTAGCATTAACTCTTGCTAAAGAAAAAAAAATTGATGCAATCAATTTTGCTCCAATGAATAAAACAAGTTTGAAACTTGGAGGAAATACCCATTCAGATGAATTACAACTAATGGCTGAAAAATTAGATGTAAAAAGTTTTTGTTGTGAGTTTAATGTTATAGATAATTTTTGGACTGCAAGAGTAACCTCTCACATTCCAATTAAAGAAGTTGCACAGCACATCACAAAAGAAAATATCTTAAAGCCTATCAAATTAATTAATGAGGTTATGGAATTAAACGGTGTAAAAAATCCTAGAATAGCAGTCCAAGCACTTAACCCACATGCAGAATTCGGCACTGAAGAAAAAGATGAAATTATTCCAGCAATAGAAGAAGCAAAAAAACTTGGATTTAATACAGATGGTCCGTTACCATGTGATACATCTTTTGTAGTTGCATATAAAAATAAAAATCATGATTGTATGGTTGGAATGTATCATGATGCACTTCAGTCTGGACTTAAAGCATTTGGTTTTGATAGAGGAGTTACTGTTCAAGGCGGATTAACAGTTCCTGTAACAACAACTGCACATGGATCTGCATTTGCAATTGCAGGAAAAAATGAAGCTAATTTAGCTCCAATTTTAAATTCATTTAAGATTGCATTATCAATGGCTGAAAATAAAAAGAAGTTAAGCTAAGCCTTATATTAAACCAGCATCTACCGTAAAATTTTGTTTAGTGCATCCAGATGAAACATCTGATGCTAGATATAAAACCATTCTTGAGACATCCTCAGGTAATACTTGTTTTTTAAGACACTGTTTATCTAGAATTTCTTTTTTAAATTTTGGATTTAACCATAATCTTGACTGTCTTTTAGTTGCAACCGACCCAGGTGCAATAGAGTTTATTCTAATATTGTGTTGTCCTAAATCTCTAGCTAAAGATTTGGTTAAACCATAGATTGCAGCTTTTGCTGTACTATATGCTGGAAACATTACAGCTCCTCTAACCCAACTAACAGAACCTAAATTTATAATTGAACCACTTTTGTTTTTAATCATACTTTTTTTTACTGCTTGAATGGCAAACAAATAATGCTTCAAATTTATTACCATTCTGTCATCCCAGTATTTTTCAGTAACTTCTTCAAGTGTGTGCCTTTGATCATTGGATGCATTATTTACCAAAATATCAATTGGACCTTTTTTTTTAATAATACCTTGAATTAGAGTTTTGTATTTTTTTATATTTTTAATATTACAAAATTGAAAAGTAGGTATTTTTTGTTTTTTCTTTTTAATTTTAGAAATTAATTTTTGGGCTTCTTTTTTATCTATATCAAAAAAATAAACCTCAACACCTTGTTCACAAAGATGTTCAACTATTGATGCACCAATACCAGATGCTCCACCTGAAACTAAAGCTCGTTTTCCTTTTAAATCAAAATATTCAACTTTCATTTTTATTATAATTAGTAATTTTCTACGTCTTGAAGTAATGGCATTGATGCTGCTGCACCAAGTTTTGTTGTTGATATTCCTGCCACTTTGTTTGCAAACACTAATGCATCTTTATTTTCCAAACTGTTAGCTAATCCTACAGCAAATGCACCATTAAAAGCATCACCCGCACCAGTAGTATCTACAACATTATCTTTTAATTTACATGCCTCAACAAAATAATCTTCTTTTCCATTAGAATAATACACACCCTTCTCTCCTAATGTAATTATAATATTTTTAACTCCTTTTTTTAAAAACTGTTTAGCAGCTTCTTTTATATCATTTTCTGATTTTATTTTTTTATTTAAATAAAATTCAGCTTCTGTTTCATTAGGAGTAAAATAATCAATTAATTTAAAATACTGTTCTTCTATTTTTCTTGCAGGTGCTGGATTTAAAATTGTTATACAATTATTTTCTTTAGCTTTACTTAAAGCGTAAAGTGTTACTTCTTCTGGGGTTTCTAACTGAGTAAGAAAAATTTTTGATTTTTTTATAGTGTTTAAATTTTGATCAATATCCTTATTATTCAAATGAGCTGCCGCTCCAGCAACAACATTAATTGCGTTATTACCACTTTCGTCAATCATGATGCCCGCAACTCCTGTTGAAAGATTTTTATCTTGGATAATTGAATTTGTATTTAATTGAGCTTCTTTAAATAGATTTAATGCCATATTAGCATGAGTGTCTTGACCAATTTTTGTTATGAAATGAACATCTCCCTTTAATCTTGCAGCTGCAATAGCTTGATTTGAACCTTTGCCACCAGGCCCGACTATATGATTTTTTCCTAAAACTGTTTGACCTTTAACTGGAATTGTTTCAGCGAAGAAACAAAGATCAGCAACAAAAACTCCAAATACACAGATTGCATCCATTATTTTTCAAGAACCCAAACACTTCCATCTGGTTTTACGACTCCTTTGGTCATTATAAAGCACCCAAATGGTCTAGCATCAGTTGTAGTAACAATTAAATAGGATTTTTTTGCTTCCTCATAAAATAATTGTCTTTCGATAGAACCTACCTCCCAATTATTTCCAGATATATCTTTGACGGATTTAATGAATTCTTTATGTGTATCAGTTAGTTCATCTGGATTATTGTCAACTTCCATCCTATTTGCTGCCCTGCCTCCTTGAGAAACGACAAAGCTGTCTAATGGAAAAACAGACAGTATAGCCCTCGCTGCATCTTCGATGTTAACACCATCTAATCTAACTACATTTTTATTCATAGAATGAGCAGGAAAATTAGCATCTGCCAATACTAATTTATCTCCATGTCCCATCGATCTTAGTTGAAATAACAAATCAGGACTTAATATAGGATTAATATTAATGAGCATAAATTATTATAATACATAAAAAAAAAGGGTGGAATTAAATTCCACCCTTTTTAAAATTATTTAACTAACTATTATTTAAAGTCGTTAGCGTTTTCTTTTGTTACTAATTGAGTTCCAGTATCAATGTTAGGATCAATACTTCCACCATTAGCTAATTCTAGAGCATATTTAACTCCATAAGCACCCATATTATATGAGAACTGAGCAATAGTAGCAGTCATTTCTCCTTTTAGAATACTTGTTGCTGCATCTGGTGTTGCATCAAATCCTACTACAACAACATCGTTCATATCAGCATCTTTAAGAGCTTGAATAGCACCTAAACCCATATTGTCATTAGAAGCAAATATTGCCTTAATGTTTGGATTTTTTAGGATTATCGACTCTGTAACTGATCTTGCTTTTGCTGTATCCCACTCTGCAGTTTGTGTAGCTACAATGTTTAGACCACAATTATTGAAACCTTTAATTGCACCATCTCTTCTTAATAAAGCAGTAGATTGAGATTCAATACCTGTTAAAATTGCAACATCTGAACCTTTTGCTGTTTTGTCACAAATAAAGTTAGCTGCTAATTCAGCACCATTCATATTGTTTGTTCCAATAAAAGTAACACCTTCATTAATTCCATTAGTATCTACAAACACTACTGGAACTCCACTTTTGATCGCCTCATCAACAATTGGTGCGAAAGCATTTGGATCTCCTGGAGCTAATGCAATAGCATCAACACCTTTAGCAAGTTGATCTTCTACTTGGTTAATTTGAGCTTGCACATCACCCTCTTGAGGTGGTGCAACCAACACAAGATCAACACCTAATTTTGCTGCTTCCTCTTTTGCTCCTTTTTCAACAGATGCCCAGAAAGGATTTCCTGATCCAGGTCCTTTGATGCTGAAAAGAATTTTTTTTCCAGCAAATGCTCCTGTTGTAAAACTTGTTAAAAGAAAAACAGATGTAATAATTACACTTAATATTTTTGTTAAGTTTTTCATATTATCTCCCATTCTATTATTTAAACTCATATTTAAACGAAACTTTGATTTGAATTCAACTGATAATAAAGAAGCTTTTTTTAAATAATTTTTATTCAACTTTAAATTGAATTGTTTTATTTTCTTGTACCTAAATCTCTTCTCAAAACATCTATATAAACTGCAAGAACAATTATTGAACCTATTAATACTTGTTGCCAGAAAGAACTTACATCCATTAAATTTAAACCATTTCTCAAAATACCCATTATCATTACTCCTGCAAAAACTCCTAGAACAGTTCCTCTTCCACCAAAGAAACTTGCTCCACCAATAATACAAGCGGCTATAGCATCAAGCTCAGATTGAAGACCAGCGTTTGGATATCCCGAGTCTGTTCGTCCTGCTAAAATTAAAGCTCCAATACCTGCTAAAAAACCACACAATGAATAGACTATAACTAAGATTTTATTTACGTTTATACCTGCGGCTCTTGCAGCGTTAGGGTTTCCTCCTATCGCATATATCCATTTACCAGTTTTGCTATGATTTAGGAATATCCAAAATATCCCATAGACTATAACAATCAAAACTAAACTTACTGGCAAATATTGTGATTTTTCTAGACCCAACCATTGCAAATCAATCCTACCATGTCCTAAATAACGAACTTCATCTGGAAACCCGCTTATAGGAGTGCCTCCTGAAATTAAATTCCCAGTACCTCTAAATATATAAAGTGTGCCTAAGGTCATAATGAACGGATGTGGCATCCTCAGCAATGTGATTCCCAAGCCATTGAATAAACCACATAAAAAACCTGCAATTAAAGGGGTAATTATTACAATAAACCAGGGTGCTCCAGCTTTTGATATGACGGCTAGTATCATTAATGACAACATCATTATTGACCCAACTGAAAGATCGATACCAGCTGTTACAATAACCATAAATACGCCAAGTGCTAACATCGATTGCCAAGAAATTTGTTTGAAAACATTAGTGACATTTCTCCAAGATAAGAAAACATCTGGCTGCAAAATATGCATGACCAAAATCATGATCACTAATAAAAGTAATATCCCATATTTTTCAAAATATGGTATTAGCTTTAGATGTAAACTTTGTAATTTATTATCTTTTTCTTCCATTGCTATTTTTTACCCATAATCCAACCAATCACTTCATCTCTTGAAGTCTTGGATAATCTTGCTTCTGCAAAATTAGTTCCTTGAAATAAAGCCATCACACGATCACAAACAGTAAATATATCGTCCATTCTATGACTTATTACAATTACTCCTACTCCAGTTTTTTTTAAATTATTTATTAAATCTAAAACTTTACCAACTTCTTTAATAGCAAGAGCTGCTGTTGGTTCGTCCATAATTACTACTTTAGCATTGAATGCAGTTGACCTTGCTATAGCAACTGCCTGTCTTTGTCCTCCAGACAACTCTTCAACTTTCTGATCTGCACTTTTAACATTTATTTTTAATTTTTCTAAATGAGCATTAGTAAGTTCTTTTATTTTATTAAAGTCTAACAACTTCATAAAACCAAGATTTTTAGTTGGTTCTCTGCCTAAAAAAATATTTTCTCCAATAGGTAAATTCCCGGCAAGGGCAAGATCTTGATATACCATTTCTAAACCTAAATTTTGAGAGTCTCTTGGACTTTCTAAAACTTTTTTTTCTCCATTAAAATGGAGAGATCCTGCACTCGGTTTGTAAAGACCAGACAAAACTTTCATAAGAGTTGATTTGCCAGCTCCATTATCTCCAACAACCCCCAGACACTCACCTGCATGAACTTTTAAATTTACATTTTCTAAAGCAGTGATTGTTCCAAAATATTTTGTAATCCCTTTAGCTTCTAAAAGTAAATTATTGGTCGAGGACATAAATTATAAAGTTAATTAAATTTTAATTAATTGCAACAGGTTTTGATGCTAGTAAGCCAACAGTTTTTAATGCAGCTCTTTTGCAATGTTTTGGTTTCAAGTTTTTTGAAATTAAATTCATATCTTTTAAAACAATATCACCCATATTATAAAACGCCTCAGTAAGCGCACCAGCTCTATGAGCTGAAAATAAAATATTTTTAACTTTTCTTATTGGATCATTTTTTCTTACAGGCTCTTCTGGAAATACATCGGTAGCTACGTAAATATCTCCTTTTTTAACCCTATTGACCAGATCTTTAAAATTAACAACTGCCGCTCTACTCATCAAAATAAATAAAGTATTAGGCTTCATCTTATTTAACAATTTTTTATCTATTAAATTTTTATTTTCAGTTGTCACGGCTGCCAAAACATAAATTACTTCACATTTTGAAAACATATCTTTTAAATTAATCGGCTGAAATCCATATCTTTTAACCACATTATTTGGAAGCCATGGGTCATAAACAGAGATATCTTTTGTAAATGGTAAAAGCAGTGGATAAAGAGATTTTGCTAAATCACCAAACCCTAATAAACCAATTTTTTTCCCTGACAACATTGATGCTTTAAGATTACTTTCTAAGCCATATTTCTCTTTACCTTTTAGAAAATCAAAATGCGCTTCATGAATATTTCTTAATAGGGATAATGTCATTCCTAATGCTATCTCAGCTACAGGTTTTGAAAAAACTGGAGAAGTAGCGATGACATGAATTCCTCTTTTATGACAATATTGATAATCAACATTGTTCATAAAATTACTTTCAACATTTATAATTGCTTTTAATTTAACTGCTTTTGACAAAAGCTTTTTATCTAGATCTGGTTGACCCATTATAAATGAAGCTTTGTGAATATTGCTTTCATAAAATTTTTTTTTGTTTTTACTTGGGGCTACAATAAGTGTGTATTTAGTTTTAAGTTCTTTTAGTTTTTTTTTTGTGAAAATTAGATCTAAAGTTCTTGGGAAAGGATCTGAAATTACAATTAATTTTTTCATAAGTTAAAAAATTAATTCATAATTTTTTTTATTTCTTCCAAAGTAAAAGGTTTTGGTTTCTTACAGGTAGTCTTTATTTCTTGTGGAATACCTGTTTGAGATGCTCTCATAGTTGAATCTATTATATCTAAAACATGTAAAGAAAGCTCTCCATTACATCTATGTTCTAAATTGTTTTCAATTGCATAAGCCATCTCAGATAGACCAGCTCCTCTATAATTTGCATTTGTTGGAGACTCATTTGCTCTTGAGCTTTGACTTTTAATGTTAATTTTTCCTAAAGGCATCATATCTGTTTTATGCTCACCCCAATTACCACCAGCAGTCACTGAAACAAAAGCTGATCCACCAAACATATTTGGATCAGGAACAATAATTGATCCTTTGTTCCCATATAGCTCTATGTGATTTCTTTGATGAGCGACCACATCAAATGATAAAGTAATCTGTATAATGCAATCATTTTCAAATTGTATAGTAGCAAGATAAGTTGTTGGAGTTTCCACTTTAAATTTTTGACCTTTTTTTGGACCTATTCCAATTTCTCTTTCTTCAAAGACTTTTGTGCATCTTCCTTGTACTTGTTTTGCTGGACCAATTAAATTTACTAATGCTGTAAGATAATATGGACCCATATCTATTACCGGACCTCCTTCATTTTCAGCAAACCAAGGTTCTGGGTTTGGATGATATGATTGAACTCCAGGGAAAGCAAAAATAGCATTACCTAATTTAATGTCACCAATTACACCGTTATCAATTAGTTCACGAGTTTTCTGAATACCCCCACCCAAAAAAGTATCTGGTGCATTTCCAATATAAAGATTTTTCTCTTTAGCAAGTTCAACTAATTTTTTTCCATCTTCAAAGTTAACAGCCATAGGTTTTTCAGCATAAGAATGCTTACCATTTTCTAAAGCCATTTTTGAAACTTCAAAATGTGCACCAGGAATTGTAAGGTTTAATATTATTTCAATTTCTTTATCTTTAAGAAGTTCTTCAACAGTTACTGCTTCAATATTATAATGGATTGCACACTTCTTTGCTGTTTCCATATTGATATCAGCACATTTAACAATCCTGATATTGTTGAAATACTCTTGAGCTCTAAAATAAGTTTCTGAAATATGACCACATCCTATAAGACCTACTTTAAATACTTTATTCATAAAGGATTAAATACCTTGTCTTTGTTTACTTCTTCCTTCTTTATAAAGTTTTAAAGCTTCTTCATTTTCTTTAGTTGTAGGAATTTCTAAAGTTGGGCTATCCCAAAAAGATGATCCTTCTACCCATTTATAAGCATGAGTTTTAATTGAAATAACATAAGTTACATCAGATGCTTTAGCTCTTTTAAATGCAGCTTCAAGATCTGAAATTGAAGTAACGTGTTCTGATTTTGCACCCATACTTTCTGCATGTTTTGCAAAATCTACATCAACTAAGCCAGGTGTGTTTGAGCTCTTCAATAAGTTATTGTACTCTTTTCCACCTTTGAATAATTGAAGTCGGTTTATAACTGCAAAGCCACCGTTATCACAAATAACTATGATCAGTTTATTTTTTGTAATCACTGAAGAATAAATATCAGTATTATTTAATAGATAAGATCCATCACCTACAAATGAGATCACTTCTTTATCTGGATTAGCCATCTTAATTCCTAATGCTCCAGATATTTCATAACTCATACAACTAAAGCCCCACTCTGTTTCATGAGTATTAAGTTCTCTTGGTCTCCATACTTGAATTACTTCACCTACCAAACCTCCTGCGGCTGTGACTGCAATATCTGTTGGATCAGAATTTCTGTAAATAGCACCAATTACCTGAACATAACTTGGAACTTCCTGATTAGTTGGAGCGCTCTCTTTATCTATATGTTCATTCCATGACTTAAGTTCTGTTTGAGATTTCTTATTCCAATCTTCCCCTGCTTTCCAATCACCTAAGGCTTGAGAAAGTTCAGTTAATGAAACTTTTGCATCTCCAACAACAGCTTGAGCCAAATGTTTGTTAGCATCATATCTTGATACATTGATTGAAACTAATTTGAAATTTTCGTTTTCAAAATTTGCCCATGATCCAGTAGTAAAATCAGCTAGCTTTGTACCTATTGCAATAGCAAGATCGGTTTGTTTTGCTAATGAGTTTGTATTTTTTCCACCAAGTCCTCCGATTTGACCTGCAAAATGAGAATGATCTCTCTTCATTGTTGAATAACCCATTACAGTTTGTGTAACTGGAATATTGTGTTTAATTGCAAACTGACTTAACTCTTCCATTGCATCTGAATAAAAAACTCCCCCTCCAGATATTATGATTGGATTTTTTGAAGATTTAATTTTTTCAGCTGCCTCTTTAATTTGAAATTCATCTGGTCTTGGTCTTCTAATTGTATGAACTTTCTCTTGAAAAAATTCTTCTGGATAATCAAAAGTTTGTCCTTGGATATCTTGGCTTAAAGCAATACAAGCAGGGCCACAATCAGCAGGATCTAACATTGTTTGAACTGCTATAGGAAATGATTGAATTATTTGTTCAGGTCTAGTTATACGATCAAAATATCTTGTAACTGGTTTGAAAGCATCGTTTGCAGTTACACTTGGATTGTTAAAATGTTCAACTTGTTGCAATACTGGATCTGGCATTCTATTTGCATAAGTATCACCTGGTAAAAATAAAATTGGCAATCTATTACTCATCGCTACTGCAGCTGCAGTAACCATATTGGTTGCTCCTGGGCCAACAGATGAAGTAGCAACAAAAATTTGTTGTCTTCTTTTTGCTCTGGCATAACCTATTCCAGTTAAAGCCATATTCTGCTCATGATGGCCTCTATAAGTTGGTAATTCTTTTTGATTTTCTTCAAGTGCCTGACCTAAACACGCTACGTTTCCATGTCCAAAAATTCCAAAGACACCAGGAAAGAGTGGTTCTTTTTTGCCATTAATTAATATTTTTTGAGCAATTAAATATTTAACGATTGCATGTGCACAAGTAAGAGTGATTTTTTTCATAATTGGGTTTATTTTTTTTATGTATAATGTTTATATATATTTATATTTATAAATTAAAAAACCCAACTTAGTAAACCTTAAAAAAATAAAATATTATGTATAGCAAATTTGGACAATTCATTGATGGAAAATGGCAAGAAGCAGAAAAAAAAGAGACATATGATGTAATCAACCCTGCAACTGAGGAAGTGATTGGAAAAGCATCGAAAGCATCTTCAGTAGATGTACAAAAAGCATTAAAGTCAGCTGAGAAAGGTCTTAAAGTTTGGAGTAACACTACTCCATGGCAAAGATCATATGTAATTAGAAAAATTGCAGATCTAATGAGAGAGAAAAAAGATGTTCTTGCTAAATGGTTAACACTTGAAGTTGGTAAACCTCTTGCTGAAGGAGTTGGAGAAGTTGGTGGAGGAGCTGATATATTTGAGTGGAATGCTGAAGAAACAAAAAGAATTTACGGTCAAACAGTTCAGAGTAGATTTCCTGATACAAGAGTTCATGTTTATTATCAGCCAGTAGGAGTTGTGGCTGCTTTAATACCATGGAACTTTCCAATCATTTTAGCTGCTAGAAAGATTTCAACAGCACTAGCTGCAGGTTGCTCTGTAATTTGTAAACCAGATGTAATTACACCAGGTGCAGTTATGGAATTAGTTAATATTTGCAAAGAGGCTGGTGTACCTGATGGCGTGGTTAATTTATTATCTGGTGATCCTGCAGAAATCTCTAATGAATTATTAGAGTCTGATATTATTAAAAAAGTATCAATTACCGGTTCAACAAGAGTTGGTAAATTAATATTAAAGAAAGCAGCAGATAAAGTTCAAAGAGTAACAATGGAACTTAGTGGTCATTCACCTTTTATTGTTTGTGATGATGTTGATATGAATAAAGTTGCAGATATTGCGATTACTGCAAAATTCAGAAACAATGGACAAGTTTGTATCTCTCCAAACAGATTTTATATCCACGAAAATAAAAAAGATGAATTTCTTGGAGCTTTTATGGATAGAGCAAAGAAATTAAAAATTGGAAATGGTATGGATGAAGGAACTATCTTAGGTCCTTTAACTACTGCAAAAAGATTAGAGGAAATTGAAAAACTAGTTGAGACAACAAAAAATGAGGGAGCTGATGTTTTGATGGGAGGAAAAAGACCTTCGGGTTTTAACAAAGGTTATTTTTATGAGCCAACTGTTTTTGATAATGTAAAAGACGATTTTACGATTATGAGAGAAGAACCATTTGGTCCTCTTGTACCCGTTCTTACGTTTAAAACGTTTGATGAAGTCATTGAAAGAGCAAACAATAATGACCTTGGTTTATGTAGTTATTTATACACAAATTCTATGGATCAAGCGAACAGAGGTTCTGAAATGTTAGAGTCTGGTTGTGTTGCTGTTAATACTGGTGCAGTTGCTGTAGCAGAAGCTCCTTTTGGTGGTATCAAACAAACTGGTTATGGACGTGAAGGTGGATCAATGGCGATCAAAGATTATCTTAACGTTAAATACACTCACATGGCATTAAAGGTATAATTATGAGAAAAAATAAAATTAAACAAATGATGAAAGACGGTAAACCCGTCATTAATGGTTGGTGCGCAATACCAAGTACTGCATCTGCAGAAGCAATGGCCCATCAAGGTTGGGATTCATTAACTATAGATATGCAGCATGGTTTAGTTGATTACAGTAATGCACTTCCAATGCTTCAAACAATTTCGACAACAGATGTCACTCCACTTGCTAGAGTTAATTGGAATGAGCCAGGACAAATAATGAAAATTTTAGATGCTGGTTGTTATGGAATTGTTTGTCCAATGGTAAGCAATAGAAAAGAAGCTGAAAATTTTGTTCAAGCTTGTATGTACCCACCTGATGGTTATAGAAGTTTTGGTCCTGTTAGAGGATTAATTTATGGTGGTGCAGATTATGCAGATCACGCTAATGAAGAAATTCTTAAATTAGCAATGATAGAAACTAAAGAATCTTTGGAAAATTTAGATGAGATAATGTCTACACCAGGTGTTGATGGTATTTATATTGGGCCTGCAGACTTAAGTTTAGCAATCGGTGAAAAACCTGGCTTTGATCGAGCTGAAACAACAAAAGCTTATTTTGAAATTTTGAGAATTCTAGAACATGCAAAGAAAAATAATATTTTTGCAGGAATTCACAATGGTACAACAGAATACGCAACGAAGATGATTGAAAAAGGTTTTGATTTTGTAACGATAGCTTCTGATTTAAGAGCTTTAAGTGCTGGCGCTAAAGCAACTGTTGATAAGATGAAAGGTTCTTTGTCTAAAAAAGACAACGACGCTACTTATTAATCAAGTTGATTTAAAAATTCTTCAAACTGATTTTTATCTAAATTAGAGGATTGTTTCTTACTTGGAAACTTTCCAGCCATAGAATCTTTTTTAAATGCTTTAAGAGCTTTAACTCTTTCAACCTTAATTTCATTTCTAAGTTTTAATAAATTTCCATAAGCTTTAGAATGTCTTGGAGGATTTTCAGTATCACCACAAATATCTTCCATAAATAAATACATCACATCTGCATTTCTTCCAGATCCTAAAGAGACAGTTACAATATCTGTTCGTTTAGAAATTTCTCCCATTACATTTTCAGGTATTACTTCACACTCAGCAGAAAAAGCTCCTGCATCTTCTAATCTTTTAAATTTTTGGAATAACTCATAAGCCTCATTTGCAGTTTTACCAACTGCTCGAAGTCCACCTATCCAAGTTGATTTTCTTGGAACTAATCCTAAGTGACCCATAACAGGCACATCTTCTTTTGCTAGCATTTCTACTATGTCCATACTTCTTGGTGTCATCACTGCATCAGCACCATTTTCTAAAGCTTTAAATGCTCCACGCATAATATCATCTGCTGTAACAAATTCGTTTAAAACTAAAGCTGCGGTTAAAAAAAGATTTTTGGACCCTTCTCTAACTGGAATAATATTCTTAGCGTTAGCAATAATCATGTCAAAGCCAGCTTTTTCTGCAGCAGCAGCCTCATCAACAGTATTTGCAGTAACTTGAGTAAATTTTCTTTTACCTTTGGCTGCTTTTAAATCACCTACTGTAGTTGATCTTTTGGCTGGTTTTGCAGCCCATGTATATACATTCTTCATTAAATACCTTTATAAAGGACGTCTCTTCGATCAATAAATTCCTCAAAAGTCTTAATAGTAACAACTGATGGTAAAATAAAAATTGATCTTTTGTCCTTTTCGTTTCTAATAATTCTAAAATAACCTTTTTTGATTGCTGTATCGATATAAACATTAGAAGTTAAATAAGATTTCTCTATAACTCTTAATAGTTCATTTTTTGTAATAGATTTATTTTTATAATAAGCAAGCATCACCATGTGCAGCATAATCCAATGTTGAGGTGTCAGAGAAAACCAATTTAATAAATCATTTGCTAACCTTCCCTCAAAATCTCCAAGTGAAATTTCAGCTAATGTAATTCTTTTTTGAGTTGATTTTGAAATTTTTTTTTGTTCTTCAAAATTTTTTGGATACTTAAACTGTCTTTTCATTTAAATAAACTTAAACTTATTAAGTTTTCTATTCAATACTATTTTTGCTTAGTAGCTCTTTATAAATGTTATTTACTCTATGCACTTCTGAAGCTGTATTAAAATATCCCTCATATTCGATTTCATCTGGTGTTACATCAAAATGATAATGACCAGCATCTTTATCATGTTCATAAGAATGAAAATGCGTATGTTCACCAGACTCTCTTAAATTCAATTCTCCTCCTGTAGGATCTCCAGTCCAAAGTACTGTATAACACTGCAATTTTGGACCAACAGGTTCATAAAATTGAAGAAAATCTTTTACACACTTCATTTGTTTTGGATCATAGTATTCATGTTTAATATCTTTATAATCTGGTTGAACATGCGATCTTACTTTTCCTTCTAAAATTCTAAACACGCCTGCGATAGCAACATGTTCTTTTTCTTTAAGATTTAAATTATTTGATAATGAAGACCTCATTGCTTGCGGAAGTGAACCTTGATCACCTGATCTTCCTTTAATTTTTATTTTAATTACTTTTCCTTGTTTACCATCTGTATAATAAATATTTCCAAGTCCTCCATGTTTTCGTGCGCTATATTTTTCAACAATACATTTTTTATCAGGACTTACTCTTGCAATTATAGATCTAGACTCGTCAGTAATTAAATTTTCATTAATTACTAGTTCTCCGCAGTGACCGTCCAAACACGACATTGCACCAGATCCAGCACCTAAAGCATAAGATTTTTCTGATCCAATCATTTTAGAAATTTCTTGGTAATCAAATTCAGCACCAATAAAATTAGGATCATGCATGTATGGCTCACCACCAACATCGATGATTTTTTGATTGCCACTTATCCCTTCAGATGGACAATCCCATTCACGAAGATTAGGACAATCTACAACTTCAACTTCAACATTTTTAAAATTTTCTGAAAGTCCTTTTTTTAATGCACTCGCTATATCTTCAAGTGAATGATTTGTGAAAGTTCCTTTTTCTATTTTTAATTGCATGATGTTAATAAGCTATAATTTATTTTGCATATTGTCTATAGATAATATATATAATTTCTATACATAAATAATTTTAAAAAGGTAACAATGATAAATAAAGATTTAAAAGTAGCCGTACTAGGCGCAGGTGCTATGGGCTGCCTGTTTGGAGGATTGCTAGCTGAAAAAGGTTTAAATGTAACTTTAATTGACGTTTGGAAAGAACATGTCGATGCAATTAATAAAGATGGTTTGAAAATGGATGGTCACGGTGGTGATCGTATAATTAAAGTTAATGCTACTTCAGATCCATCATCGTTAGATAAAATGGATGCAGTGATTGTTATGTGTAAAGCAACTGCATTAGAGCCAGCGTTGAATAGCATTAAAAATATTATTGGTGAAAAAACAGTTTTCATGTCTTTTCAAAATGGAATTGGTCATGAAGCAATAATTCAAAGTATTGTTGGAAATGAAAAAGTAATCGGTGGAACAACAACACAAGCTTCTAATATTTTAGGACCAGGTCATATAATGAACCATGGCGCATTGCCTTCATGGATTGGTGAATATGAAGGAGGTATAACAGAAAGAATTACAGAAATAGCTGATACTTTTACTGCACATAATTTGGAAATGATTGCAGCTGAAGATGTAAAAAAAAGAAAATGGATGAAGCTTTTTGCCCTAACAGCAATTGGTCCTCTTTCAGCTATCTTTGATCTACATCACACCGATCTTTACGTAAATAATAAGGCTAATGATGTTTCGAGAGGACTTGGTAAAGAAATCATTTTAGAGACAAGAGAAGTAGCGCTTGCTGATGGAGTTAATGTTTCTGAAGATGAGTGTCTATTTATGTTCAATAAAATTGTAGATTCTATGCAAACTAACAAATCTTCGATGGCTTTTGATGTTCAATACAAAAGAAAAACAGAAATTGATTTTATAAGTGGTGCTGTTTCTAAAATTGGAAAAAAACATGGAGTAAAAACACCCTTAAATGACCTGATGTATAAAATGATTAAGGTGAAAGAAGGTATGTATAGTTAATGCTTAAAATAAATCGATTAAAAAAAATTAAAAGTAATTTTCCTGTACTAGTTGGAGACAAAGTTGTTGAGAAAAATACTTGCAATTTATTAATTGATGAAATTAGTAAATCTAAAGCTTTTGACGACATGATTATGGGTGGTCGAAGTAGAATTAATAAAGGCTCAAAAAATTTTAATAACTATATTAAATCTTCAAATAATTCTGCAAAACTCTTCAAACTTTTTAATAGCAAAGCATTTTATAAAAAAATTGAAACTCTTTTTTCTAAAAATTTTAAAGATGGATCTTGGACAAACACTCACAAACCAAAAATATTTAATCAAAAAAAATTTACTATTAAAAAGAAATTAAATTCAAGTGAATTAAAAAAATTATTAGGAAACAATTACACTAACCCAAAAGTTAATTTAGATATTGATTTTTCGGTTTCTAAAGGAGGATACAGATTGCGTCCCCATAGAGACGATATTACCAGATTGTATAATTTCTTAATTTATCTAACAGATATCCCAAAAAAAAATGGAGGATCACTTACAATCTATAGAAAAAAATCTAAGAAAAATTTGAGAAAAAGTTTCAGAAGATTTCCAAAAATAAGTGAATTGGAAGTGGTCAAAGCTTTCACACCAAAGAAAGGAACTGTGGTGTTTTTTCAATCAACACCAAATTCTTATCATGGAGTTAAGCGTTTTATAGAAAAAAACTGTCCAAAAAGATTTTTTATTTATGGAAGTTATGCACTCAATAAACCAGTTATTTGGAATTATAAAGGAACAGCTTACTATCCACACATTATCAGTACGAAGAAAAAAATGTTAACTTCTTTTCATGATGCAAATTATTTAACAACTGCTCCTAAGAATTGATATTGTTAAAAATTTCTACTAGGTTCTATTAATGCCAAATAATCTACAAAAGAAATTATTTGAACAAGGATATTTAAAAGTAAAAAATGTTCTTAACTATCAAAGAGATTTAAAGCCAATCCTTAATGACATGGAATTTGTAATGGATTGTTTGATCCAAAAATTTGCAAAAAAAAAGGATGTAAAAAAAGTTCTTAATTTAGATTTTAAAAAAAAATATTCTTATATATCGAAATTAAAAATTGATGATTTAGATCAATATTTTAATACTAGATTGCCAAGAGATCACGTTAAGAAAGATAGTGATTACTTTGCTACTCAATCTTTATGGAATTTAATTACTAATAAAAATATTTTAGATGTTGTTGAAAAAATTTTGGGAAAAGAAATCATGTCTAATCCAGTACAAAATACTAGAATTAAACAACCTGAAAAAAAATTACCAAAAGGTTCAATTTTAGACGGTTTAAGTGGAAGAACACCTTGGCATCAGGATGCTGCGGTTCTCAGTCCTAAAGGGCAAAAATTGACTGACATGGTTACTGTGTGGATACCTTTTACAAAAACTACAAAAAAAAATGGGTGCATGATTACTGTTAAGAAAATTAATAAAATGGGATTATTAAATCATATTGCTGGTTATAGGGGCCAAGTAGAAATTAAAGACAGCAAATTACTAGATAAAATGGAACATATTCACTTAGAGGCAGATGTTGGAGATGTAATTCTTTTACACAAACATTCAATTCATTGTTCTCTGCCTAACAGATCAAATGATTTTAGAATAAGTGCAGACCTTAGATATAACGTAGCCGGTCAACCTTCTGGAAGAGATCCACTTCCAAATTTCTATGTAAGAAGTAAAAACAAAAAAAATCTCAAAATTCAGAATTTTAAACAATGGTTAGCTCTCTGGGAAAAAGCAAAAGAAAAGTGTATCCCACGTAAATACGCTTTTAAATATCCTCTTCCTACTTTTAAAACAAATAAAAGAGATCTTTCAAAATTGTTATAAAAAAATTAATTATGAAAATTTTAATAACTGAATTTATTAATCAAAACAGTTTAGACGAGTTAAATAATACTTTTGAAATCAAATTTGATGAAAATCTTTGGGAAAAAAAAGAAGAACTTAAAGAAATTATTAAAGATTATGATGGTTTAATTGTTAGAAATAAAACTCAAGTAAATAAAGATATTTTATCTAACGCTAATAATTTAAAATTTATAGGAAGATTGGGTGTTGGTTTAGACAACATTGATACTGAATTTTGTAAAACCAAAAATATCCATGTCCAACCTGCAACTGGTATGAATGCAGATTCTGTAGCTGAGTATGTGATTTCATCCTCGATGTCTTTGATAAAAAAAATTCCTATGTTTCATCATGGAACGATCAAAGGTGATTGGCCTAGAACAACTATTAAATCATCTGAAATAAATGGAAAGTCTATTGGAATAGTGGGTTTTGGTACCATCGGCAGAAAAGTTGCTGACTATAGTTTGAAAAATAGACTGAATGTTTTGGCTTATGATCCTTATATTAAAAAATTAGAAGATAATGAAAAAAATTATAAATTATCTACATTGGAAGATGTATTTAAAAATGCAGATATTATTTCTTTACATTTACCATTAACAGAAGAGACTAAAAATTTAATCAACAAGTCTTCATTCTCTAAAATGCAAAAACAGCCAATTATAATCAATACTTCTAGAGGTAGTGTTGTAAATGAGAATGATCTTCTAGATGCTTATGATCAAAATCTAATTTCAGGATTTGCATTAGATGTGTTTGAAAATGAACCTATTAAAAAAGATTTATACGAAAGAATTACATCTGAAATGAATTGTATTTTAACTCCTCATATTTCAGGTGTTACTACAGAGTCAAATATTAGAGTTAGCAATTTTATAGTTAAAAAGGCAATTGATTTTTTTAAGTAATTATCTCGTTTAACTTAACTACTCTTCCAAGTTTAATTGATGTCTCAGCAGCTTCTCCAACAGCAACTGCAATTAATCCATCATTCAAAGATACCTCTGGCTTTAATCTGTTTTTTACTGCATTTATAAAGGCTAAATGTTCATAATAAGTTGACCCATGATGATGTCCTGCTTCAAGTATTTTTGGATCTACACTAACACTTTCTTGTTTTGTTTTTCCATCTCTCATACCAATTCTTACATCGGAAGTAGTTTTCCCAGATTCGTTTGAAGGAACTGAAGTTTCAATTTTACCAATATTTCCTGTTGCGGTTAACTCTTCTTGCATTTCAGAATTTTCAGCAAACATACAAAGCTCAAGCATACTTCTTGAGCCGTTCTCAAAATTAACAATTACATAAGCATTATCAATAATATCTGGTTTTTTCCCATCATATTCCTCATCTAAATGATTTACATCTTGTCCACCACTCGCATAAACACTTACGGGCTCACTCTTAACAATAAAACGCATCAAATCAAAAAAATGACAACACTTTTCAACTAAAGTTCCTCCGGTATTTTTTTCAAATCTGTTCCAGTCATTTACTTTTTTTAGGAAAGGAAATCTGTGTTCTCTTATTGTTAATGTTTTTAGATCACCAATTGTTTTGTTGTGAATTTCTTTAATAAATTTTGAAACAGGAGGCATGTACCTATATTCCATTGCAGTCCAAAATACTGATGGGTAATCTTTAGTAAGTTTTTCTATTTCTAAACAATCTTTTGTCTTAGTACACAAAGGTTTTTCAACCAATATGTGTTTCTTGGTTTGAATTACATCTTTTAAAATTTGAATATGAGTAAAATTAGGAGATGAGATTATATATACATCGACTAAATTTTCTTTAATCAAATCTTGATGATTTTTAAAGCAAACAACTTCTGATTTAAGTAATTCTTGACACTGTTTCAAAGACTCTTCGTGAGGATCTGAAAGAGCAACTACTTCAGCTTCATCTATTAGAGATAAATTTAGGATATGTTCTCGAGCCATCGTGCCAGCTCCAATTATTCCATATTTAATTTTTTCCATATTTATTATCTATCAGTTTAATTAAATAAATTTAATCAATTGTTAATCCACTTGGTACTTTTTCTGGTTTACCTAGTGGTCTTTGGTTTCCACTTTTTCCAGTTAGAGATTGTAGAAAAGAAACTAATTGATCAATTTCTTTTTCATTTAAATCTATCGGCTTGATATCTATACTTGAAATAACTCTATCCTGTTCTCTTTTGTCAGAAAAAGTCACAAAATCTATTTGTTCTAACCATGGAGCCTTTGGTAAATTTGCATATTGAGGTTTCCAATTTTTATTCATAGTTACTGGATTTAAGTGATGTTTAATTATACCCTTAAGTGTTGGATAAGCACCATTATGACCATAAGGTGCCGTTAAAGAAACATTTCTTAGAGCGGGTGTTTTAAATTTATACATGTCATCCACATCATCTGTTTCAACCATTCTTCCAACATCACGTGCGTAAGGATCAAATGGTCTGGTTCTGCCTGGTCCAAATTGTGGAATACCTATTGAGTGAAATTTTTGATCAGACAATAAAGACCCTGAATGACATGAGCTACAATTAGCTTTGCCATAAAATAAATTCATACCTGCAATCTGATTTTGATTTAAAGCTGATTTATTTCCGTTTAAATATTCATCAAATGGAGAGTCAAAAGATGTCCATTCATGAATTTCAAAAGCTGCAATTGAGTTTACTATATGTGTAATATTTATGTCTAAAGCATTATCCACATCATCAAAAGCATATTTAAACATCTCAACATATTCAGGAACTCCTCTTATTCTATGAGTAATCACAGGCCAAACTCTATCAATTCTCATACTGTCTTTACCAACTTTTGAAACCAGTCCTATAATTTCATTTTCACCTGGATTTCCAGCCATTTCGAATTGTCTTGTCATTGGAAATAAAGCTTGTACCGCTACTATATTATCAAGACCTTTTGGAAGCAGTTCTTGTGCTGGGGTATTAAAACCATTTCCAAATATATCAGATTTAGTCACTCTTCCATCGTGAAGTAATGTGGTAATATCTTTAAATCCTAAATTCCATAATGCTAAAGCATTTCTTGGAATACGTTTTTTAATTTTATCATCCCCTGATCCAGCTGTTCTTTCTAATCCAATACCGTCTCCTCCTTCACCAATACCTAATGAAAGTCCATCAGACCCTCCTAGATCATGGCTATGACAAGTTGCACATGCAATATTACGATTGGCAGATAAAATTTTATCATGAAATAAAAGTCTTCCTATTTTAACCTTTTCCATATCAACTTTATGAAAATCATTACTTGTTAAAGGTTTTGGTAATTCAATTGAATATGTTTTGTTTGCTGAAATTAAAAATGGAATTATAAATATTAATATTTTTATATGTTGAGATACTTTTTTATAATTTTTTTTATTCCATCTATAGTTTTTGCAGAAATTGAAAATGCTAGAGACTTGATGGAAGCTGGAAAATTTCAAGAAGCTATGGAAGAACTGATGCCAGCTGCCAAATCTGGGAACGCTGATGCTGAAGAGCTTATTGGAATAATGTATGCAATGGGTCTTGGAGTTGAGCAAGACGATGTTAGAGCTTTTGAATGGTATCTTAGATCTTCGATGAAAGGTCATCCTGGTGCTCAATCGGGTGTTGGGTGGTATTATGAAATCGGTAGAGGACTTCCTGCCCCTGATCTTGTTAGAGCTTACATGTGGTATGGTTTGTCTGCTATTGGAGGCGATCCTGATGCTGCGATTTCTCAAGAAGAAGTTGTTAAAAAAATGACTCCTGAACAAATTGAAAAAGCGCATATACTTATTAAAGATTACAAAGCTTGGATTTATCCGTTTAGGTAATGAGGCGAATAATTAAATCCGCCCCATCATTAAATTAAGATTATAAGTCTTTGTCGTATGCACTTGATGCTTTTTTCTCAGCATCAGCAACTGCACTTGTTAAAGCGTCAAAGATTTGTCCTCCACCTTTAACATTTGACTTAAACCAATCATAAACTGGACTAGCAGCTTTTTTGAAACTAGCTTTTTGTGCTGGAGTTGGAACATATAAATCTCCACCGCCTGCTACAAAGTCTTCATACGCTTTGATTGATTTTCTTTTTGGAGATGCAAATGTAGCTTGTTGCAATGCATAAAATCCATCCGTAATAACTTTCTTAAGTTCTTTTGGCATAGATTGATATTTTGCATTGTTCATCCACCAAAGTGCTCCCATGTATGCATGACCGTCTAAAGTGACATATTTTAGACCTGCATCTGGAAACTTCATATTCATAATGTCAGTTATTCCATTTTTAGAACCTTCAACTACACCTGTCTGAAAAGATGTAAATAATTCTGGCCATGGAATAGGAGTTGGTGAAGCACCTAAAGCTCTTACAAGCTCTTGAGGTAAGTCAGCTACAACAGTTCTGATTTTTAGACCTTTCATGTCTGATGGTTCTGCAACTCTTCTTTTAGTGTTAGCAAAATTTCTCCATCCACCAGTGTTTCCGATAGTCATTAATCTTATTGTATCGCCTGAATCTTTAAGAGCCATTTGTCTCATAGTTCTCACAAAATCACCTTGCATAACATCTTCAGCAATTCTGTCGTCTGCCATTAGATATGGTAAATCTAAAACTTGAACATATGGGAATACACCAGCTGCTCCTCCAGAAGTAGAAATGTAAACGTCGATGCTTCCATCAGAAACACCTTGTAAACATTCTGCTCCTTTAGAACATAACTGTGTACCTACAAAAAGTTCTACTGATATTTTTCCATTTGATGCTGCTTCTACATAGTTTTTAAATACTACTGCACCATCATAGTCTTCATCTTGATCATTGGAGTTCATTGTCATCCTTAAATTGTAATCAGCAGCTGAAACAGAAGCTGTAAAACTAATTAAGAATAGTAATGAAAAAAATGATTTAATTAATTTACTCATTATTTTTTCCCTCTCTTTAAATATATATTTAAGTATAGAAACTATACCTAAATTGAACCTCTGTGTCTATTATCTAAAAATTAAAATTATTTTGCAAAACCTGTAAGTAAAGGAATAGTCATTGAGATTGATGGGAAGTACGTAATTAAAAATATTACAATTGCTTCTACTGCTAAAAATGGCAATATTGCTTTTGATATAGTTTCAACTCTTTCACCAGAAACTGAGGATGCAACAAATAAAACTAAACCCATTGGTGGTGTTGCTAAACCAACAGTTAAGTTAACTGACATAATAATTGCAAAATGAACTGGATGTACACCTAATTCTACAAACACTGGTCCAAGTATTGGTCCTAAAATAATTATTGCAGGACCAGCATCTAAAAACATTCCAACAATAAATAGTAAAATATTAATCAGAAATAATAAAATATAAGGATTGTCAGTTAATCCTAAAACAAATTCAGCAAGATGTTCTGGTGCATGAGATAAGCTAACAACTGTTTTAAAAGCCATTGCAGCACCAACCAAAAGTAATACTACAGATGAAACCATTGCAGCTTTTGTCATAACCTTTGGTACGTCTTTCCACTCTAAAGATTTTAAAACAAATAAACCAATAAACATTGCATAAGCAG
The DNA here is from genome assembly GCF_052047555.1 of Candidatus Pelagibacter sp. HIMB1746. Lineage (NCBI taxonomy): Bacteria > Pseudomonadati > Pseudomonadota > Alphaproteobacteria > Candidatus Pelagibacterales > Candidatus Pelagibacteraceae > Candidatus Pelagibacter > Candidatus Pelagibacter sp. HIMB1746. Next base: position 243,407 of record NZ_JBNAJZ010000003.1, read on the forward strand.
CTGCAACTGCAGATGCTTCAGTTGGAGTAAAAATTCCTCCAAGTATACCTCCTAGAATTATAACAGGAGTCATCAATGGGAAAAAAGCTTTCAAAGAAGCTTTTCCTCTTTGTCTCCATGTTGTCTTTTTTGTTACTGCAGGAAAATTATATCTTTTAGCCATAAACTTGATTGTAACCATCAAACTAACACCAACTAAAATTCCAGGAATAATACCTGCTAGGAATAAGGCAGCTACACTCTCTCCCATAACATATGCATAAATAATCATTATTCCTGAAGGTGGAATAATTGGACCAATTACAGAACTCGCTGCTGTAATTGCTGCTGAAAATTTTTTAGTATACCCTTGCTTCTCCATTGCAGGAATTAACATTGAACCAATTGCAGAAGTATCTGCAACTGCAGATCCAGATAGGCCAGCAAAAAGCATTGAAGTTAAGACGTTAACATGTGCCAAACCACCTTTTAAATGCCCCATCATCGCCTGGCTAAATTCTACTAATCTTTGAGTAATTCCTCCCCTATTCATTAGCTCGCCAGCTAACATAAAAAAAGGAATTGCCATTAAAGGAAAGCTATCAATACCATTGTAAATATTTCTATAAAGCATTGCTCCATCTCTAGATTGATCATTCAGCCAAAGTAAAATTCCAGGAGCAGCCAACAATCCAAAAAATACTGGTAATCCAATTAACAAAAATAATAAAAATAAAGGGAGAAACCAAATCAACATTATTGTGTCTCCAATTTTTGTTTATCTAAATCTTCAGGTAATTCTAATTTTGTAAAATTACTTAAAAAATTTCTTAAAATTAACTCTATGTTTACTGAAATCAAAAAAACAATTCCAACAGGTAACGACATATACATCCAGGCTAATTTTATTGGCTCTGCTTTGCCGCCAATTAAATTAAATGGAATTTTGATTGAAGCTGAATTAAATATCCATCCAGCATTAATGTGTTTCAAACCTAATTCAAGTCCAATGATCAAAACAAATAAAGATATGATCAATAAAAATAAGGTTAAAAAAGTTGATATGATTTTAGGTAAAAATCTTTCCAGCATATCAATTGAGACAAAACCACCCCACCTATAAGCTGAAGGAGCAATTAACCCTGTCATCCATAGCATTAAAAATCTCGCAACTTCATCAGGCCAAGGTAATGCGTTGTTGAGAACATATCTAAAAAAAACCTGGATCATAATTACGACAACCATTAAAAAAATTGCGATCCATGCAAATTGTCTTCCAATTCTTAGAAAAAAAGTATTTATCTTTTCAAGAAAGTTAAAAATGCAAAGTAGAGTTTTTATAGTTAAATTCACAACTAAATTTATTTTAATAAGAAAATAATTACAACTTTTTAAAAAACTATTTTACATTGTTAGATATTTTTCGTATTAGAAAAGCCTTCAACAGAAAAGCTTAAATAAAATTATGAGTAATAAAAAGAAAATTCTAGTTATCCAAAAAGTTCATGATAAAGGCATGGAATTAATTAATGACCATCCAGATTTTGATGTAGAGGTAACTGACGATGTTTCAGTAGAAAACTTAAAGGCAAAAATAAAAGATTGTGATGGTGCTTCAATTAGAATAGCAAAACTACCAGGCGAGGTAATTAACGAAGCCAAAAATCTTAAAATAATATCTAGACATGGAGTTGGCTACGATAATATTGATTTAAAAACAGCTAAAGAAAGAGATATCAAAATTGCTATTACAGCTAATGCAAATGCAGTTACAGTTGCAGAGCATGTTATGTTTGTCTTGCTAAATATTGCAAAAAGAAGAGAGCTTTATCATACAACAGTTAAAGAAGGTAATTTTAAAGATAGAAATAAATTACCTAAAACTATTGAAGTATGGAAAAAAAATTTCCTAATAATGGGATTTGGTAGAATAGGTAAAGCACTTATTAAAAGATGTTTGGGATTTGAAATGAATGTTTTTGTCTACGATCCATTTGTAGATAAAGACACAATAGAGAAGCTTGGTGGAAAAAAAATTGATAATCTTGAAGAGGCAGTAAAAACAATGGATGTAATATCTTTACATATGCCTTTAACAGAAAAAACAGAAAATCTTATTAATTATGATTTACTTAAAACGATGAAGAAAAACTGCATCATCATCAATGCCGCTAGAGGTGGAATTATTCATGAGGAAGATCTTGATAAGGCTTTAAATGAAGATTTAATATTTGGAGCAGGAATTGATGTATTTAAACAAGAGCCACCAGAAAATGATAATCCTCTTTTAAAGAATGAAAAAGTTTATTTAAGTCCACATACAGCAGCATTTACTGATGAATGTATGACAAGAATGGGTGTAGAAACAATTCAAAATATAATTGATTATTTCGATGATACATTGGAAAAATCAAAAATTGTAAGACTGTAGTAAGAAATTAATCTTAAAGTTTAAGTTTATTTTTATTGAAAGTTAACTTTTATAAATCTCAATACCACTAAGATTCAAAGTTTCAGTTAAATACTTGTAACCTATTTTTGCATATTCAAATGGATTTGCTTTTACAGGATCTTGTTCTGCCTCTACTACTAACCATCCAGAATAATTTTTTTCTTTCAACACATCAAATAAAGGCTTGTAATCAATACATCCATCACCTGGAACTGTAAATGCACCCTCTAAAAATGCTCCTCTAAAACTTAAGTCTTCTTTTAAAGATTTTTCTAAAACATTTTTTCTAATGTCCTTACAATGCATATGAATTAATCTTTCGCTAAAGTCATTTAATATTTTTAACGAGTCTCCCTGAGCAAACAACATATGACCAGTATCTAATGTTAGTTTTACACTATCATGAGTGTTCTCAAGTAGTCTTACTGTATCTTGTTCAGTCTCTATTACTGTGCCCATATGATGGTGATAAGCAAGTGGCATACCTTCGTCTTCAAGATATTTTCCCATTTCTGAAATTTTTTCATAATATTTTTTAGACTCTTCAAGATCCATTTGAGGTCTTGTAGATAATTTTCGATTTGGATCTCCTTGAATTGAACCAGACACCTCAGCAAAAACCATACAAGGTGAATTACAATCTTTAAAAAGTTTTAACTGATCTTGAATAACTTTTTTTTCTTCATTTACACTATTTGTTCTTAAATTAGCTCCATACCAACCTGAGCAAAGATTCAGATTAAATTCATTTAGTTTAGGAATTAATTCCTCTGATTTTTTTGGAAATTTACCACCAGATTCAATTCCAATAAATCCTGCTTGATTAGCTTCAGACAAACATTGTTCTAAAGGAGTATCACCACCCAATTCAGGCATATCATCATTGCTCCAAGCAATTGGTGCTATTCCTAATTTTACTGACATACAAAATTTATTTAAAAGTTAGATAGTTTTTTAAATGATGATTTTATGTGCATCAAGAAAATTATATTTTTAATTTATTATTAAAAAATTGTTTCTTGATTTTGTTTTTTAATTCTGTTCTATATCCTTATGATTAACTTTTCTTTAATGGGAGCAGGACGAATTGGAAAAATGCATGCTAAATTTATAGCAGCACATCCAAAAGCAAAATTAAAATATGTATATGATGTTAACTCTCAATTTAATGAAGAAGTAGCAAAATCAACAGGGTGCTCAATTGCGTCATCACCAGAAGAAGCAATTAATACTGATGATGTAGATGCTGTCCTTATAGCGTCTGCAACACCAACTCATACTCAATTTATTACAATGGCAGCAAAAGCAGGAAAGGCAATTTTTTGTGAAAAGCCAATTGATTTAGATATTAATAAAGTAAATGAATGTATGGAAAACATTAAAGGAACAAATGTTCCTATTCAAATAGGCTTTAATAGAAGATTTGATGCTAGTCACTCAAAAGCTCAACAAGCAAGAGTAAAAAAAGAAATTGGCGAATTAGAAATGGTTATTATTACAAGTAGAGACCCTGAGCCTCCAGGTATTGAATATTTAAAAGCTGCTGGAGGATTTTTTAGAGATTGTACTATCCATGATTTCGATTTAACCAGATTCATTTTGGGAGATGATGATCCTGTAGTTCAAATATCTGCATTTGGAGGTGCTTTGTTCGATAAAAATTCACAACAAGTAAAAGATCAAGATACCGCAATGTTTATCTTAAAATCAAAAAAAGGAGTTTTGATTCATATTAATAACTCCAGAAGAGCGGTTTACGGATATGATCAGAGAGTTGAAGTATTTGGAAGCAAAGGAATGGTTATTTCAAATAATCAAACCCCAACTTCTTTAGAAAGGTACACGAGTGCATCTACAAACGAAAAGGAACCAATACATTTCTTTTTTATTGAGAGATATGAACAAGCTTATCGAGATCAATTTAATGAATTTATAAAAAGCGTTGAAAATAAAACAAAGCCATTGGTTGGATTTGAAGATGGCAGAAACGCTTTAATAATAGCTAATGCAGCATATGAGTCGTTTGAAAGTGGTAAAGTAATAGATATAAAATTCTAATGTCCAATAAATATATATCTGAACAATCTAATCAATTTAAAAATAAAATTATAATTGTAACTGGAAGTACTCAAGGAAGTGGAGCTGAGACTGCAAAATTACTAGCCAGCAGAGGTGCTAAAGGAATAACTATCTGTGGAAGAAATAATGAGAAAGGAAATAAAGTAAAATCTGAAATAGAAAGTATAGGCGCAGAATGCTTATACGTTCAAGCAGATTTAGAAAAACTTGAAGATTGTAAAAAAATAGTTTCTGAGACTGATAAAAAATTTAATACTGTAGATAGTTTTATCAATGTTGCTGCTTTTACGGAAAGAGGAACGATCTTAAGCACAACAGAAGAAAATTATGACAAAAATTTTAATGTAAATGTGAAAGCTCCACTTTTTATGATGCAAGACGTTATAAAAATAATGATTAGAGACAAGAAAAAAGGAACTATTGCTCATATTTTGTCAATGGCTGGATATAGTGGTATGCCTTTCTTAACTGCTTACAGTTCTTCTAAAGCGGCATTAGCAGTAATGATTAAAAATGTTGCAAATTCAGTTTCTGGTCATCAAATAAGAGTGAATGGTGTAAATTTAGGATGGACAGATACACCAGCAGAAACAGTGATTCAAAAAAAATTTCATAACGCAGATGATGATTGGCTGAAAAAAGCTGAGTCAAAAGTTCCTTTTAAAAGATTAAACAAACCTTTGGATGTTGCTAAGATCTTAGCTTTCTTGTGCTCAGATGAGTCAGGAATTATGACAGGAAGTATTGTTGACTTTGACCAAACAGTTGCGGGATGGCACTCATATTCAGCATATGATACAAAGATTTTAGATGATAGTATTTTAGGAGAATAAGATTAATAAATTTTTTTATGAAAAAAAATAAAATCAAAGATACAGGTGTAGAAGTTACAGAGTTAAGTTTTGGAACATCTTCTTTAGGAAGCATGCCAGATACTTATGGCTATGAAGTGCCAGAACAAAGAGCTCAAGAAATGTTAAAAAGATTTTTTCAAGGTCCAGTAAATGTGCTTGATACCTCAAGAAACTATGCAATGGGAGAAAGTGAAAAAAGAATTGGTAAAGCAATAAAAGAAAATGGTGGTTGGCCAGAAAATTTTGTCTTATCAACTAAAATCGATAGAAATATGGATACTCTAGTTCTTGATAAGAAAAGAACAAGAGAATCTATTGAAGAAAGTTTAAAAACTTTAAATGTAGACTCTGTTGATATTTTATTTCTCCATGATCCAGAGTACGTAAAAGATATAAATGACATTACCAAAAAAGATGGGGCAATGGATGAGTTGTTTAAAATTAAAGAAGAAGGTTTAGCGAAAGCAGTGGGTCTTGCTATGGGAAAAATAGATATAATGTTTCCTATGTTAAAAAAATGGGACTTTGATGTTATGATAAATCATAACAGATACACTTTATTAAACAGGGAAGCAGACGAGATGTACAGTTATGCTCATAGCAAAAATATATCTATATTTAATGCTGCTCCTTATGCAGGTGGTGTTTTAGCAAAAGGACCAAGTAAATTTAAAAAAATAACTTATCAAGACGCTAGTGAAGAAAAACTTGCACCAGCAAGAGAAATAGAAAAAGTATGTAAAAAATATAATGTTGAAATGGGAGCAGCAGCTTTACAGTTTTCTATGAAAGATAAAAGAATTACATCTACTATTTGTGGAGTTACTAGTGTTAACAGTATTGAAAAAACCCTTGCTTGGGCTGAAACAGATATACCGGAAGAATTTTGGAATGAAGTTTTGAAACTGCCCTACTCAACAAAAGATCCAGAGTCTGAGAGAATATTCACACCAGGTTAAATTATAAAAAAATTAAAATATCTGCAAACTTTATACTTAATTAGAATTAAGTTCATAAAGAGTTGGAAACATTTTACCGTTTAAATTATCTCCATTTTTATATCCATTGGCTTCCATTATAGCTCTTTCTTCTCTAGCCCAATCACCTCTATAAATTATTTTTGAATTTTCTTTTGCCATTCTAAGTGTAAATCTATTTATATCTGATTTTGGAGTAGTTTCGTGCAAAGCTCCATGCAAAGTCCTAATATCAAAATATACACAATCTCCTACTTCTAAATCCCATTCTAAAAACTCATAATTTTCTTTATTAGAAATTATATCTGGGGTTAATTCGTACTTAACACCATTCACAACTCCTTCCGCTCCATCAACTTTATGACCGTCTTTAAAACGAGTTCTTAGAAATAATTTATCCCACAAATGAGAGCCTTTTATCCAAGCAATAGAGTCTTCTTTTCTTACTCGTTCAAGAGGTATCCACAAAACACACATGGAACCTTCAAAATCAAAATAAGAAATATCATGATGAAATGGTGGTTTAGATGTAGAGCCAGCTTCTCTAAAAAACCAATTATCCATTACTAAATTAATCTGCTTTGCATCTAATAATTCAGAGGCAATTTTAGCTGTAGGTGAATTAAAAACAAAATTCTCAAATTCTTTATGTAAGTTCCATGTCCAAAAATCCTCTAAATAACAAGGTAAATTTGGATCTGTGGTATGATTAGTAAACCTGGGGCTTGGATTGTTTTTTGCTTTATTTATTCCAGATCTTAAAAGCTCAATCCATTTTATATCAAATTTATTTCTTAAAAATACCGCTCCATCTCTTTTAAATAGTTTGATCTCATTATCATTTAAAATTTGACTCATAGATTATTTAAGAAATAATACTCAATATATCATATGAATATTCTCAAAGATAGTTTTGGGCGGAGGTTTCCATACATAAGATTGTCAATATCTGATGTGTGTAATTTTAAATGTGGCTACTGTTTACCTAATGGTTATAAAATTGATAAAAGTGATAACAGAACCTTTATCACTAAAGAAGAAATTGGAAGACTTGCAAAAGCTTTATCAGAATTAGGTGTATCTAAAATAAGATTAACTGGAGGAGAACCTACAGTTAGAAAAGATTTTTTGGATATAATTAAAATAATTAAAAAAAATTCAGGTATTAAAAAAACTGTAATTACTACTAATGGATATCACTTAAATAGAATTGCAGATGATTTAAATAAGAGTGATCTTGATGGTATAAATATAAGTATTGATAGTCTTGATCCAAAGACTTTTAGAAAAATTACTGGACATGATAGATTAAATGAAATTTTAGAAGGGATTAAAAAATTACAAAAACTAAATTTTAAAAATATTAAAGTTAATGCAGTCCTTCTTAAAGGCATTAATGATAAAGAAGAAGATTTTAAAAGTTGGGCTAATTTTATAAAAAATAATCAAATTGATTTTAGATATATAGAATTAATGCAAACTGGAGATAATTTAGATTATTTTAATCAGTATCATGTGTCTGCAAATAAATTTACAGATTATTTAAATAATAATAATTGGGTGATTCAAACATTTGGTAAAGATGCTGGCCCTTCAAAGAATTATATAAATCCTGAATACAAAGGAAAATTTGGTGTTATTGCACCCTACTCAAAAGATTTTTGTAAGAGTTGTAATAGACTAAGAATAACTGCCAAGGGTGATTTAAGATTGTGTTTATTTGGAAATACTGGAATAAATATTAGACACTTGATGCAAAGAGATGACCAAACTGAAGAACTGAAAGATTTAATTTTGAAACAATTAAATTATAAAAAAGAATCTCACTATTTAGAAATAGGAGAAACAGGATTAACAAAAAATCTATCAACAACAGGTGGATAAGATGAAAAATTTAAAGATTGTAACTAACAACGATTTAAAAAACTGGGCAAAAGAAATTTTTAAAAAAAATTCATTTAAAATGATTGATGTTTCTGAAAAAAAAGAAACATTCCGTAGAGCTTTGGCATCAGGAAAAATTTATGTTGGCAAAGAGGTATTTGAACTTATTAAAAGTAAAAAGATGCCTAAGGGTGATCCAATTACTTTAGCTGAAGTTTCGGCAGTATTAGGTGTTAAAAAAACAAGTGAATTAATACCTTTGTGTCATCCTCTTCCAATAGATCATACGGCTACTAAAATCATAATGAATGAAGAAGATAGTTCACTAGAAGTATACTGTGTGGTTTCCACATATGCCAAAACAGGTGTAGAGATGGAAGCAATAATGGGTGTAAATACAGCTCTGATTACAATTTACGATTTAAGCAAAATTGTAAATCCTCATCTAAAAATAGATAATGTAAAATTATTAATTAAAGAAGGTGGAAAAACTGGATTATGGAAAAATCCAGATGGAATTCCGAATTTTTTAAAAGATTTTTTCTAAACTTTATGAAAGTTAAAATTGAGTTGTTTGGTGCTGCTAGAGATTTTAATGACCAAAATTTATTAGAACTAGATCTGGGTCAAAAAACAACAATAAAGGATATAAGGAATAAAATAATTCAATATGTAGATCAGAAATTTAATGGAAATGAAAATTATATAAAAATCATTAACTCTTCAGCTTTTTGTTCAGAAAAAAATAATATCGTTAGCGACAATTATAAAATCACAAACAATGAAAAAATTGGTATTATTCCTCCAATTGGAGGAGGCTAATGCTTCATACTGACATTGTAGATAGTAAAGTTAAAAAATTATCATTAATTGATGCTGAAGAATTTATAGCATCTAATGATTTTGGAGCTTCATTAATTTTTAGTGGGACAGTTCGTAATCAAAATAATAATAAAAGTGTTTTAGGTATTACATATGACAGTCATGATGCTTTGGTAATAAAAAGTTTTGAAGAAATTTATAGTGAGGCTGAAGAAAAACTAAATATAAAGAATAAGAGTGTTTTTATTGAACATGCCAAAGGTTACTTAAATTTAGGTGAAATTAGTATTATTATAGCAGTTGCATGCAAACATAGAGATGAGGCTTATGTATTATCACGATATATAATAGAAGAAATTAAAAAAAGGTCTCCTATATGGAAAAAAGAACATTACACAAATAATCAAAGTGATTGGTTAAAAGGAAATCCTATTATTCATGAAAAAAATTAAGTATTCAGAAATAACACCAGAGAAAATTTATAAAAATAGAAGATCTTTTGTTAAATCTCTTGGATATGGAGCAAGTTCTTTAGCTTTAGCCACAATTCCTTTTGCAAGTCAATCTCAAGCTGATGATAGGAATGAACTTACAAGTTTTAAAGATATAACAACTTATAATAATTATTATGAGTTCGGTACTTCAAAGAGTGATCCTTATGTTAATTCACAAAATTTTAAAACATCACCATGGACAATAAGTATAGAGGGTGAAGTTGAAAAACCTATCAAAATTTCTATGGAAGAAATAACCGAAACATTTACCTCTGAAGAAAGAATATATAGATTAAGATGTGTAGAAGGATGGTCAATGGTAATTCCATGGATGGGTTTTTCGTTAAGTAAATTATTGTCAAAAGTAAACCCAACTAGCAAAGCAAAGTATATTGAATTTGAAAGTGTTTATGATCCTGAACAAATGAAAGGTCAAAGATATCCAGTTTTGAACTGGCCTTATAAAGAAGGATTAAGAATAGATGAAGCAATGCATCCTTTAACTACGGTTGTAACAGGTTTGTATGGTAAAAAACTTCCAAATCAAAATGGAGCGCCTCTGAGAATATTTATCCCTTGGAAGTATGGCTTCAAGAGTGCAAAAGCAATTGTTAAGATTAAATTTGTAGAAAAAATGCCGACTTCTTCATGGATGTGGGCATCTCCACGAGAATATGGATTTTACTCTAATGTTAATCCCAATGTAGATCATCCTAGATGGTCTCAAGCAACAGAAAGAATAATTGGTAAAGATATTTGGGTGCCAAGAGTAAAAACACTTATGTTCAATGGTTATGGAGATGAAGTCGCAAATTTATACACAGGGATGGATCTAAAAAAATATTTTTAATGAGAAAATATTTTAAACCAGGTGTATTTATTTTAAGCACAATTCCGTTTTTATTAATTTTTTATAAAATATACTTCAATAAACTTGGGCCAGAACCTGTAAAAGAAATTACTCATTTTACTGGAGAGTGGACTTTAATATTTATCTGTTTAACCTTAAGTATGACACCATTTAAAAGGCTAACTAATTTAAATATTTGGATAAGTTTTAGAAGAATGTTGGGATTGTTTGTATTTTTTTATGCATCTCTTCACCTGCTTACTTACATAGGTATAGATTATAGATTTAATTTACAGCCAATACTTGATGATGTTCTGAAAAAAAAATACATCTTTATTGGATTTGCGGCATGGGTATTACTGCTTCCATTGGCAATTACATCTTCTCAAATGATGATGAAGTTATTAAAAAATAATTGGAAAAAATTACACAGATTAATTTATGTAATAGCGATATTTGGAGCTCTTCATTATATATGGTTATCTAAAACAATTTTTTTTAGACCACTAGTATATTTGGCAATAATACTTGTTTTACTTGCTCTAAGAATTAAAATTAAAAATAGGAATATAAATTATGGATGACAATCTAAAAAAAGAAATTCAATCAGCTACACTTGAAAGATTAATAAAACATCTAGATGAGAGAAAAGACGTTCAAAATATTGATTTAATGAATTTAGCAGGATTTTGCAGAAATTGTTTGTCTAGATGGTACAGAGAAGAAGCTGAAAAAAAAGGAGTAGAAATATCAGATCCTGATGCAAGGCAACATATTTATGGAATGCCCTACTCTGAATGGAAAGAAAAATACCAAAAATAACTTTCTACTCAATTCAAGTTAATGTTTGTTTATTTAAGTCTATTTATTATTTCGTTTTTAGCGGCAACTATACTTCCTTTTTCATCAGAGGCTATATTGGCAACTTATCTATTATCAGAAACTTATAATAAATTTTTGTTAATATTTTTTGCAAGTTTTGGAAATATTTTAGGATCTATCTTCAATTGGTTTTTGGGAATTTATTTACTTAAATTTCAAAATAAAAAATGGTTTCCATTTAGTAGAACACAAATTGATAGGTCGTCTAAGTGGTTTAAAAAGTATGGTAAATGGTCTTTGTTATTTGCCTGGGTACCAATTATTGGTGATCCACTTACTTTTGTCGCTGGAACGATGAGAATTAAATTTTTAATTTTTTTATTGCTTGTGAGTTTTGGAAAAATAATGAGATATTTTTTTATTTCTCTTTTAGTCTAGGAAATAATTCAACAAAATTACAAGGTTTATGATTAATATCTAATTGATGTTTAAGAATACCATCCCAAGCATCTGTTACTCCTCCTGAGGATCCTGGTAAAGCAAATATATATTTACCATTTGATAGAACTGCGCAAGCTCTGGATTGAATTGAAGACGTACCAACTGTTTTTAAACTAATAGTTCTAAAAACTTCGCCAAATCCTGGAATATGTTTATCTGCTATTTCATCAACAGCCTCAGGTGTAATATCTCTTCCAGTTAAACCTGTACCACCAGTTGTAATGATAACATCAATATCTTTATGACTAGTCCAATCTTTTAAAATTTTAACTATATCTGCTTTATTGTCTTTACAAATTTTTCTATCAATTAATTGATGATTGGCCTCTTTAATTTTTTCAACCAAGATCGCACCAGATTTATCGTTATCAATTGTTCTTGTATCTGTTACAGTTAGTAAAGCTATATTTACAATCATAAATAAATTTTTTTAATGATTATACTTACAATATTTTTTTTTATAACTGCAATATTATATTCAAGTATAGGATTTGGTGGTGGCTCCACTTATCTTGCTTTACTTTTAATTTGGGATATCCCTTACTATATTTTTCCAATTTTAGCTTTGATTTGTAATATTATTGTAGTTTCTGGAAATTCTATAAATTTTTTAAAATCAAAGAATATTAATTTTAATTTACTTTATCCTTATTTAATTGGTTCTATACCTCTTGCTTTTATAGGAGCATCGATCTCTATTGACAAAAATTTATTTGAAATTTTACTTTTCTTTATTTTAATATTAGCTGGAATTTTTTTACTTATTGAAAGCAAATCTTTTAACAAACAAGAAATTGTTATTAAAAAAATACCCCTAGTTTTATCAATATTAATAGGATCAATAATTGGTTTTATATCTGGTTTGGTTGGAATTGGTGGTGGGATATTTTTAAGTCCTATTTTATTTTTGATGAAAGCAGGATTTCCAAGGCATATAACAAGTACTGCATCTTTATTTATTTTAGTAAATTCAATTTTTGGTATAGGTGGACAATTAACAAAGGATATAGTCTTCGACGAATTTTTAAATTACTGGCCACTATTTATTGCTGTCTTAATTGGTGGCCAAATTGGAAGTTTTTTAAATATAAAATTCTTGTCTAACAAAATATTAGCTCTAATGACTGCATGTCTAGTAATTTTTGTTGCTATAAGAATGGGCATAACACTTATAGCATAAGTTGAATTAATTATTTTTTGATATATTTAATCTCTCATGAAAAATTTTAAACCATTTGGGCCTTCAATAGGAAAATCTAAAATTTCTAAAAAATTTTTAGAAAAACTTAACAAGGAAGTTGATACAAAAATCTTCTCAAAATCAAATGATTATAGTTCAAAATTAGCAAGTCAAATTAGAAAAGAAGTTCAAATTTCTAAAAGTTTTATAAAAAAAAATTTAGAAAAAGAATTAATAAAAAATATTAAAATTTTTCTAACTAAAGAACATATTAAAAAAATTAAAGAAATTAGAATTTTAAACCTGTGGGTCGTTAGCCAATATAAAAATGAGTATAATCCTATACATTATCATGAAGGCGACTTATCGGGTGTTGGTTATTTAAAAATTCCAAAACATATGACAAAAAATAAAAATGTTAAAAATAAAAAAATAAAAACCAATGGAACAATTGATTTTATAAATGGGCAAAAAGCTTTTCTTTCAAAAAGTATTTTTAATTTGATACCAAAAACAGGCGATCTTTTAATATTTCCCAATTACTTAATGCATACAGCATACCCATTTAATATTGAGCAAGAAAGAAGATCATTTTCTTTCAATGCTAAAATAATTTTTAATAAATAATTTACAAATTTTAATAATATTATATAAATCTAATTGCCGATTTGATCCTATTGCGGGCATAAACTGCTAAAATGGAAATTCCCAATAGATCTAATTAGCAAGGTAGTTGAACTATATTGTGCACCTGCATGTAGCTTAAGCACTAAAAAAGTGAGGATAAGATGGATAAAAATTTTTTTAAAACAACAAAAATTTTAGATGGTGGAATGGGTCAAGAATTATTGGCTAGAGGTATGGAACCCAAAGGAACTTTGTGGAGTGCAAATGCTTTAATTGAGGAAAAATACCACGACTTAATACTTAATATTCATAATGATTTTATTAAATCTGGAGCTGATGTAATTGTAACTACAACTTTTACAACGAGAAGAAAAAGATTGAGAGAAAATGGAATAGAAGATCAGTTTAAATTCTTAAATCAGAAAGCCTGTGAAATTGCACAAAAAGCTAAATTAAATAATCCACACATTAAGATTGCAGGAGGACTCCCGCCTCAAGATTTGACATATGAAGAAGACAAGAGAAGTGAAAAAGAAATCACAAAAGATCATTTGGAATTAGCACAAATACTAAACCCCTCAGTAGATTTTTTCTATTTTGATGTTTGGAGTAGTATCAAAGAAATTAGATGTGGAATAGAAGCTATTAAGAAATTTAATAAACCCTACTTAGTTGGGGTTCATATTTCTGAAGGAAACTCTTTACCAAGTGGAGAAAAAATTTCTGAAATTAATTCAATAATTACTGAAAATTGCCTAGGAGTAATTCTAGCATGTGTTTCGCCTGAAAATTATGAGAATAATTTAGATGAAATTCAAAAACTTAAAGTTCCATTTGGTTTCAAATTAAATGGATTTATCACAACTAAACCAAAAGGTGGTTATACTTCTCAGTATAAAGAAAATGATGGATCCAACCCCAATAGTTTTTTAGGTCAAAGAAAAGATTTAGATCCTGAAAAAATATCAAATTTTGCAAAAAAATTTAAAGAAAATGGAGCCACTATTCTTGGAGGATGTTGTGAAACTCGGCCTTCACATATAGAGGCAATAAAAAACATTATTTAAATTTTGTACCTTTTCTTACAAAATAGATACCTATAATAACTGCTATCAATGAAATTATAACTTTCGTTGTTATTAATTCTTTTAAAAAGATATAACTTAAAATGGTACCAAATATTGGAATTAAATAAGATACTTGAGATTGAAAAATTAAACCATTGTTAATTAAAATTCTAAATCTCAATAACCAAGCAATTCCAGTAGATACCAACCCAAGATAAATAACTGAAATAGTAGAATCTAATCTTGGTACAGTTTTCCAAGGTTGTTCAATCAAACATACTAAAGGTAATAATATAATAGTAGCCCAAATCAAAATTGAACTGGTTACATTTTCATTTTTTTTCTTACTTATTTTTAATGTTAAAAGACCTCCAATTACATAACAAGTAGCACCTAACAAAATTAATAATGCTGAAGTAAAGTTATTTTCATTAATTAATAAATTATCTGAAAATAAATAAACTATTCCTGAAAATCCAATTAGAACTCCTGTTGTTCTAATTAAATTAAATTTTTCATTTTTGGTGTAAAAATGTCCTAGTACTACTGAGCTAAGTGAAGTTGATGACATTAAAATTGCTGCTAAGTTACTTTGAACAGATTTAACTCCATATGCTATTAAAAAAAATGGAGCTACTAAATTTATAAACCCAATCATTGCAAACCAATACCAATCTTTTGAAAATGCCTCGATTTTAATTTCTTTGTAAAAGCAAAGTAGTAGAACTGGAATTGAACCAAAAAAAACTCTTAGAAATGCAATTGTAACAGGACCAAATGAATAGGTTGCAATTTTAATATTAAAAAAAGCAGATGCCCAAATTAATGCTAGCAACGTTAATAAACTATAATCAATTAGTTTTGGTTCTCTCATTCAATAATATCTTCTGGTGTTCCGTTTGTTATTTCAACTAACTTATTATAATTTATTTTGAAAACAGCATTTGGATGTCCAGCTGCTCCAAATATATCTGGGAAACTCTCAAGACTTTTATCAATAAAGATTTTGCATCTCTTCAAGTGCCCTACTGGAGACACTCCACCAATTGTATATCCAGTATTTTCTTTAACGTCTTCAGGAGATGCCATAGACACGTCTTTTTCATTGAGAATTTTTTTTAATTTATTTAATGAGCAACGCTTGTCTCCAGATACCAAGCTTAATATATAGTTGTCACCTGCCCTAAAAAGTAAACTTTTAACAATAGCACCAACATTGCAACCCAAAGCTGTAGCAGCATCATTGGCTGTTCTTGCTGTTTTTTCTAAGACGATAACATTTAAATTTTGATCGAATGTTTTAAGAGCTTTTTCTGCCCTTTTTACCGGTTCTTTATTTAGTATTGATTCCATTGAATTTATAAAATTCCCTAATTTGATTGAGTAGATACACTACTTATGTAAAAAATGCATAGGTGTTATTTATTAAATAAGCATTATTTTTTAACTTTTTTTTGTTAATTAGGCTCCATCAAAATTACATAGGAGACAAAATGAGTGCAGAAAACGTTTTAAAATTTATTAAAGAAAAAGAAGCAGAATTTGTAGATCTAAGATTTACTGATCCAAGAGGAAAACTTCAACATTTAACTATGGATGCATCAATAGTAGATGCTGACATGCTTAATGAAGGAGTGTTTTTTGATGGTTCATCTATTGCTGGATGGAAAGCAATTAACGAATCTGACATGATTTTAAAACCTGATACTGCAAGAATGTTCATGGATCCTTTCACGTCTCATAATACTGTAGTTTTGTTCTGTGATATTTTAGATGCAATCAAAAAAGATCCTTACGAAAGAGATCCAAGAGGAGTTGCAAAAAAAGCAGAGGAATATTTAAAAGCATCAGGTATTGGTGATAAAGCGTTTTTTGGACCTGAGCCAGAATTTTTTGTTTTTGATGATGTAAGAATTAAAAATGATATGAATGAAAGTGGATTTAAAATAGATAGTAAAGAAGGTCCATATAATTCAGGTAAAGAATATGAAAATGGAAATATGGGTCATAGACCTCAAATTAAAGGGGGTTATTTCCCTGTGCCACCTGTTGATAGTGAGCAAGATATGCGTGGTGAATATTTAAAAAATTTAAAAGAAGTTGGTATCAAAGTTGAAAAACATCACCATGAAGTTGCTCCAAGTCAACACGAACTTGGTATGTATTTTGGAACTTTAGTTGACCAAGCAGATAATGTTCAGCTTTATAAGTATGTAGTTCAAATGGTAACACATTCATTTGGAAAAACTGCAACCTTCATGCCAAAACCAGTTGCAGGTGATAATGGTTCAGGTATGCATATTCACCAATCTATTTGGAAAGGTGATACTCCTGTATTTTCAGGTGAAGCATATGCAGGACTTTCAGAAACTGCATTACACTATATTGGTGGAATTTTAAAGCATGCTAAAGCGATTAATGCTTTTGCTAACTCTACAACAAATAGTTACAAAAGATTAATCCCTGGTTTTGAAGCTCCAGTATTATTAGCTTACTCTGCAAGAAACAGATCCGCATCATGTAGAATTCCAATTACCCTAAGTAAAAAAGGTGCAAGATGTGAAATTAGGTTTCCAGATGCAGCAGGTAATCCTTACCTAACGTTTGCAGCAATGCTAATGGCTGGTATTGATGGAATTAAAAATAAAATACACCCAGGTGAGTCTTTTGATAAAGATTTATATGAATTGCCACCAGAAGAAGTAAAAGCTATACCAACCGTTTGTGGATCTTTAAGAGAAGCAATGGAAAGTTTAGATAAGGATAGAGAGTTTTTAACTCAAGGTGGTGTATTTACTGACGACCAAATCGATGCTTATATAGCTCTTAAGTTTGAGGAAATTCATAAATTTGAACACGCACCTCATCCTGTAGAGTTTGAGATGTATTACAGTAGTTAATATTTAATTACTGTCTGGTTGTTGCAATTGTATCTTTGTTAATACCTTTTTTAACAACGTAATCTTGAGTACCGTTTGCACCGGTCTCAACTTCTTTACGTAAATCTTTAAAGAAAGTTCTTTCTTTAATTGTATCTTTTAAGTTTTTAACAAGATTTTTAAATTCAAATTTGTTCATACCTAAATATATATACTAGGTATGCGTATGATGCAATACTGATATGCATTAAATGGGAATATTCAACTTTTGCTAGATTTTAAAGGATTCCCCGCATCCACATCTTTCTGTTTCGTTGGGATTATTGAATACAAACGAAGAAGATAGCTCTTCTTTTTTGTAATCCATTTCTGTTCCAAGCAAATACATAATAGCTGCAGAATCGACAAATACTTTCACACCTTTTTCCTCAATGACTTCATCATTTGGATTTACTTCTTTGGTATACTCCATGACGTAAGACATGCCAGCACAACCTCCTGATTTAACTGAAACTCTTACACCTAAAGAGTCTTTTTCTGCATTAGACATAATTTCTTTAATTCTTTCCGCAGCATTATCACTTAATTTAATAATTGGATTCATTATAAATTTAACTCCAGTTTTGCAGCTTCTGACATCATATCCTTATTCCAAGGTGGGTCCCAAACTAATTCAAGATGAACGTCCTCAATACCCTCAACTTGCATTGCACCATCTTTAACTTCTTTAGGTAAACTTTCAGCAACTGGACAATTAGGAGTAGTCAAAGTCATTTTAATTTTTGCAAATTTATCATCCTCAACTTTAATATCATAAATCAAACCTAGTTCATAAATATTCACTGGTAACTCAGGATCATAAATTTTTCTAATTTCTTCAATAATTTGATCTTTTTTCGACATAATTAATTTTCTGTTTTAACCTCATCAGTTTTATTATCAAAAGCTGAGACTAGCGTATGCCAAGATAGTGTAGCGCACTTTACTCTCATTGGATATTGTTTTACTCCAGATAAACACATTAGTTTTGTTTTTTCATCTTCTTTAAGATTTTCTGATTTAAGCTCAGGATTTTCTTTAATCATCCCCAAAAAATCTTCAACAATTTCTTTTGCTTCATTTTCGTTTTTACCTTTAATTAAATCAGTCATTATTGATGCAGAAGCCATAGAAATTGCGCAACCACTACCTTCAAAAGAAATATCTTCTACAATTCTTTGACCATTTAATTTTAAATAGACATGAACGTTATCACCACACAGTGGATTGTTGCCTTTGGCATCTTTATTAAAATCTTCTGTCTTACGAAGATTTCTTGGATTTTTTCCGTGCTCTAAAATTATTTCTTGATATAATTCTTTTAAATTCATTTTAAATTAAATATTTTCTTACAGTTATTTATTGCATCATTAAGTTTATCTAAATCTTCTTTGGTATTGTATATTCCAACGGAAGCTCGTGCGCTCGCTGGTATATTAAGTTTGTCATGTAAAATTTGACAGCAATGATGACCTGCTCTTATTGCAACTCCGTCTTCATCTAAAATTGTTGCGATGTCATGAGGATGTACACCTTCTAAAGTGAAAGACAAAACTCCACCTTTATTTTTTGGATTTCCAATTAATTTTACTGAATTATTTTTTTTTAATAATTCCTGACCATACTCAACTAATTCCGCTTCATGTTTCATAACATTTTCAATACCTATGCTCTCCAGAAATTTAATTGATTGATCAAAAGCAATAACTTGCGCTGTAGCCATAGTTCCAGCTTCATATTTATTAGGTAAATCACCGTAGGTAATTCTATCTTTTTTAACCTCTCTAATCATTCCGCCACCACCTTGATAAGGAGGAAGTTCATCCAACCACTTTTTCTTACCATAAAGAACCCCTAATCCTGTAGGGCCATACATTTTATGACAAGAAATTGCATAAAAATCACAATCTAAGTCTTGCATATCTAGCTTCAAATGAGGAGCTCCTTGGCAACCATCTACGACAACTATTATTCCTTTTGAATGTGCTAAATCAGTAATTTCTTTTACTGGTAATATTGCTCCAGTCACATTTGATAAGTGAGTAATTGAAATAACTTTTGTATTAGGAGTAATTTTCTTTTCAATTTCTTCTAGTGTTATTTCTCCCTCTTCATTTATTTCTGCAAAATTAATTTTTATATTTTTAGATTTTCTTAAAAAATGCCAAGGTACATAATTCGAATGATGTTCTAATTCGGTAATTAATATTTCATCACCTTCGTTTAAATGATTTTGACCTAATGTATTTGCAACAAGGTTTAATGCTTCGGTAGCACCTTTAGTAAATACTATTTCATTTTTATCTTTAGCATTAATATATTTTTGAACTGATGTTCTAGTATTTTCATATAAATTTGTTGCAGCAACCGCAAGATAGTGAACACTTCTACCAACATTAGAAAATTGTTTGGTATAAAATTCATTAATTCTATCTACCACTACTTTTGGTTTTTGTGATGAATTTGCACTATCTAAATAAACCAAATCATTATTTTGGATTTTCTCATCAAATATTGGAAATTCTTTTTTAACCTGATCTATGTTCATACATTTATACCTGATAATTTTTTAACTAATTTTTTTACATCTTCATTAGAAATTTTTTCAATTACCTCGTTTAAAAAACCATTTGTTAATAATTTTTTTGATTCTGAATAACTGAGACCTCTAGACATTAAATAAAAAATTGAATTTTCATCAATATTTCCTGATGTAGATCCATGTGAACATTTAACATCGTCTGCATATATTTCTAATTCTGGTTTCGCATTAAATTCAACACTTTCATTTAACAATAAAGCTCTACTTAATTGGTATCCATCTGTTTTTTGTGCTTCAGGACTTACAAAAATTTTACCTTGATAAATGCCTTTTGATTTATCATTCAATACACTTTTAATTAATTGATAACTTTTACAATTTTCTTTTTTATGATTAATTACAGTTTTTATTTCATGATGTTTTTCATTTTCTAAATTGATAATTCCATTTAATGCAACAGAACCATATTCATCATCTAGATTGCAATTGATATCTTGTTTTATAAACTTAGAACCTTCTGATAAAATAAAATATTCTAAATGACTATTTTTAGATAAATTAATATCTTTGTTGAAATACTTTATATTTTCTGAAGTATTTGAGTCTAGACTATAGTTTTTTAAAATTGAATTCTCTCCAATCTTAATTTTTTGTCTAAAATTAATGAAATTTTTTTCAGAATTTTCATTTAAAAAATTAACTACACATAATGAACTGTCATCTTCTAAATTAATATCTACTCTAGAATTAATTGCAGAAGATTTTAAACCATCACTTAAATAATTAAATAAAATCAATGGTTTTTTAACATTGTAACCTTTTTTAACAGTAATTTTCGAAACACTTGTAAGAAATGCTGAATTCAAATTTAAAAGAGTATTTTGATAAATAGTATCATCTAAGTCTAAATTCTGATCGACTAAGATTTTATCTTTATCTTCGTGTTTAAAATCAAAATCATATAATTTTCCATCAACAAAACTTATTTTATTATGTTCAAAATCTAGTGGAAAATCTTTTTCTTCAAAAATTTTATTTTGATCAACAATAAAATTTAAATTGTCAAAATTTTTTGAAATAATTTGATTTATATCTGAAAATTTCCAATCCTCATTTCTTTTATTTGGTAAACCTTTTTCAAAATAATTATTAAAATTTTCTTGTTTAATTTTTTTCTGACTATCAGAAAAATTATTTAGACTAATAATTTTATCAAAATTTAATTTAAGTTCACTTTGCATTAATTAAAATCCTCATAACCTACTTTTTCTAATTCTTTTGCTAATTCAAAATCACCAGATTTAATAATTTGTCCATTTTTAAGAACATGAACAAAATCAGGTTTGATATAATCTAACAATCTTTGATAATGAGTTATTATTAAAAAAGAATTGTTTTTATTTCTTAGTGAATTAACTCCTTCTGAAACTATTCTTAAAGCATCTATATCTAATCCCGAATCTGTTTCATCTAGAATTGATAATTTTGGATTTAAGATAGACATTTGTAAAATTTCATTTTTTTTCTTTTCTCCACCTGAAAACCCAACATTTAGTTGACGGTTTAAAATTTTTTCATCAAATTTTAGTTCTGCTGATTTTTCTTTTATTAATTTTAAAAATTCAATTGCATCTAGCTCTTTTTCACCTCTAGCTTTTTTAATTGCATTTATTGATGTTTTTAAAAAAGTGTTTGTATTAACACCTGGTATTTCCATTGGATATTGGAAAGCTAAAAAAATTCCTTTATGAGCTCGTTCTTCTGTTTCTAATTCTAATAAGTTTTCTCCATCAAATGTAACTTTGCCATTTATTTCATAACCTTTTTTGCCTGACAAAATATTTGATAATGTGCTTTTTCCAGATCCATTTGGACCCATAATCGCATGAACTTCACCTGGTTTAATATCTAAATTTAAACCTTTTAATATTTCTTTTTCATCAATCTTTGCTTTAAGATTTTCTATCGATAACATCTATCCAACACTCCCCTCTAAACTAATACCTACAAGTTTTTGAGCTTCTACTGCAAATTCCATAGGCAATTGCTGCAGAACTTCTTTACAAAAACCGTTTACAATTAAACTAACTGCCTCTTCTTGATTTAATCCTCTTTGATTACAGTAATATAGTTGTTCATCACTAATTTTTGATGTTGTTGCTTCATGTTCTATATTTGATTTAAGATTTTTGTTCTTGATGTAAGGAATTGTATGAGCTCCACATTTGTTACCCATTAATAAAGAGTCACATTGAGTAAAGTTTCTAGAATTATCGGCTTTTGAAGATATATCTACTAATCCTCTATACATCATATCTGATTTGCCTGCTGAAATTCCTTTTGAAATTATTTTACTTTTTGTGTTTTTTCCTAAATGTATCATTTTAGTTCCAGTGTCAGCTTTTTGATGATTGTTTGTAATCGCTATAGAATAAAACTCACCTACTGAATTATCACCTTTCAAAATACAACTTGGATATTTCCAAGTAATTGCTGAACCAGTTTCTACTTGGGTCCAAGAAATTTTAGAATTTTTACCTTTGCATAATCCTCTTTTAGTAACAAAATTATATATTCCACCTTTTCCATCCTTATCTCCTGGATACCAATTTTGAACTGTTGAATATTTTATTTCTGCATCGTCAAGAGCAATTAATTCAACATTAGCTGCATGTAATTGATTTTCATCTCTCATTGGAGCTGTACATCCTTCTAGGTAGCTTACATAACTTCCTTTATCAGCTATGATTAATGTTCTTTCAAATTGTCCTGTTTCTGATGCATTGATCCTAAAGTAAGTAGACAACTCCATAGGACATTTAACATTTTCTGGAATGTATACAAATGAGCCATCAGTAAAAACTGCAGAATTAAGAGTTGCAAAAAAATGATCAGTTGTAGGAATAACTGATCCAAGATATTTTTTAACTAATTCAGGATGTTTTTGAATAGCTTCAGACATCGAGCAAAATATAATTCCTTGCTTGGTAAGTTCTTCTTTAAAAGTAGTTGCAACAGAAACAGAATCGAAAACTGCATCAACAGCAATACCATTTAATCTTGCTTGCTCCTGTAGGGGAATTCCTAATTTTTTATATGTCTCTAATAATTTAGGATCAAGATCATCTAAACTTTTTGGTTTATCTTTCATGCTTTTGGGAGCTGAGTAGTAGTAAAGATCCTGATAATCTATTTTAGGATATTTTGGTTTCTGCCAATCAGGTTCTTTTAATTGTTTAAACCTTTCAAAAGCTTTTAATCTAAAATCTAACATCCATTGAGGTTCTTTTTTAATATTAGAGATAAATTTTATTACATCCTCATTTAAACCCTTAGGAGCTTTTGTATTTTCTATATCTGTTGAAAAACCATATTTGTAATCTTTCAAACTATCAATTTCTTTCTGCCTACTATCCATACTATACTCTGTTCTCTTTATTGTTTTTTAATAAGTCGTTTAAGCTTTTATTTTCAAAGAAAGTATTAATATGAACCTCAAGTTCATCCCATAGATTGTGTGTAATACATTTCGTAGCTTTACCGTTACAACCTTTTTTAGATTCTTTTTTACACTGAACAGTCTTAACTTTCTCATCTACTGCATTGAAAATATTTGTAAGTTTTATTTCACTAGGGTCTTTTGATAAAATGTAACCTCCTTGATTACCTCTAATACTTTTCACAATTTGATTTTTTTTAAGTTTTGAAAATATTTGCTCTAAAAAATCTAATGAAATTCCTTGTCTTAAAGAAATGTCTCTTAATGATACTGGGTTGATATTATCAAACCTTGCTAGATCAACTAATGCCATTACGGCATATCTTCCTTTTGATGTTAGTTTCATTTTTACCCTTAAAATTTGGCTTTTTATACATACCCGACTAAAATGGTCAAGTTTATAAAGTAAAAAAAGACTACCATTTTGTCGCTCAGTTGTGATAAACGTACATTTTTTTTGAGAACAATAATCAATTGCATATATGGATAATAAAATTTTAGAAATTTTTATACCTGGACCTGCTGGTAGATTAGAAGCTAAATATTATAAAAGTAAAAAAAATACTTCTCCTATTGCATTAGTCCTACAGCCTCATCCGCAGTATGGGGGAACCATGAACAATAAAGTAGTTGTAGATACATTTCATACATTCATGGAAAATGATTTTTCAGTTTGCAGAGTAAACTTCAGAGGAGTTGGAAAAAGTGATGGGGAATTTGATAATGGTCAAGGTGAACTGGCAGATGCTGCAGCAGCACTAGATTGGTTGGAAAGAGAAAATTTTGATAATTCGCAATGTTGGGTTTCTGGATTTTCTTTTGGTTCTTTGATTGCAATGCAGCTGCTTATGAGAAGACCAGAAATAAATAGATTTATAGCCATATCTCCACAACCTAATGTCTATGATTTTTCTTTTTTATCTCCATGTCCAACATCTGGGATGGTTGTTTATGGAAAAAAAGATGAGTTGGTGCCAATAGAATATATTACTGAATTGGATAAAAGATTAAGCGCTCAAAAAGGTATCAAAGTTGAATTTCAAACTATAACAGAAGCAAATCATTTCTTTTCTAAAACTGATGACGCTTTAACAAAAACTTTGGATAAATATATAAAAAAAGAAACAGCTTTATATTAATAATTATTTACTAGTTTGCCTCCAATGACTGGGGCATTACATCTTGTCGTACTTGGAAAAGAAATTGGTAAATTTAATTTAGATCTGATTGCTAAATAAGCAAACGCTTGGGACTCGATATAATCTCCATTCAGTTGAAAATTATCTATCACATCAAAATCATTCTTATTTAAATTTGAATTTCTAATAATTGATTCAATCAAAAATTTGTTCTTTCGACCTCCACCACAAAATAAATATTTGTTAGAATTATTTTTATTTAAGAATTTAATTCCTTCTGCAATCAAATATGATGTAAATTCTGTAATTGTTGAACACCCGTCTTCTAAAGATAAACCTTTTGCAAAAGATATATCAAATTCTTTTACATCAAGTGATTTTGAATAAGTCTCAATTTTGAAATTATCTATTGCTTGATTTAGAATTAATTGATCAATTTTTCCAGATTTTGCAATCTTACCATCTTCATCAAAGGTTAAATTTGAATTATTCCTGATCCATTCATCTATTAAACAATTACCTGGGCCAATATCATAAGCAATTAAATCATTTTCTATATTATTGGAAATATCATTTATTATTGTAGCATTGGATATTCCTCCAATGTTAACAATGCAAATAGGTTGAGCTGAATTATCTTTTTCTTTATTTAAAAAATTATTAACTAATAATCTGTGGTAAATTGGTGTTAGAGGTGCTCCTTGACCATTGTTATCAATATCTGCTTGTCTAAAATCATAAATTACTGGTTTTTTTAATAATTGAGATAACAAATTGCCATCACCTAGTTGTTTAGTAATTTTAATTTGAGGGTTATGGAAAATCGTTTGACCATGAAAACCTATAAGATCAATTTCATTTTTTATTGCTATTTTGCTGATCTTTTCAGCATGAAAAATAGTTAAATCTCTCTCCAAATCACTCAATTCCTTAGAATATTTTGTCAAATCTTCACTACTTTTAATTTTGTCTCTTAAGGTTGATAATTGCCTATAGAGATGAATATCGTACTCAAAGTATTGATCAAAAATTAGTTCTACCTCATCATATCCGTCAGATTTAATTATTGAAACATCGACTCCATCCATAGATGTGCCGCTCATTAAACCCATAGCTGAAAATAATTTTTTTTTCATTGATATTATTTTTAAAAAAAATTTGTATATAATAACTATAGTCTTATGAATAAATTTTTAAAAGAATTTAAAGATAGAGGATATTTCTATCAATGTACTAGTGAAGCTGACTTATCTAATTTATTAGATAAAGAAAAAATTAAAGCTTATATTGGATTTGATTGCACTGCTGAAAGTTTGCATGTTGGTAGTTTGTTGCAAATCATGTGTTTGAGATTATTACAAAAAAATGGTCACCGACCAATAGTATTATTGGGAGGTGGAACAACAAGAATAGGTGATCCCTCAGGAAAAGATAAAACAAGAAAAATTTTAGATGAAAATGAAATTGAAAAAAATATTAAAAATATTCAAAATATCTTAAAAAAATTTCTAGACAGTGACGATCCAAAAACTTCACCTATTTATGTCAATAATTATACTTGGCTTAAAGATTTAAATTATATTTCTTTTCTAAGAGATATAGGAAAACATTTTACCATTAATAGAATGCTTACATTTGATAGTGTAAAGCTAAGATTAGAAAGAGAACAATCACTTAGTTATATGGAGTTTAATTACATGATACTCCAAGCCTATGATTTTTTAGAATTAAATAAAAAAGAAAATTGTGTTCTACAAATAGGTGGTTCTGATCAATGGGGAAACATTGTAAATGGTGTCGAGCTTATTAAAAGATATTCTAATAATCAATCATATGGTCTAACAACGCCACTTATTACTTTAGCCACAGGTGCAAAAATGGGAAAGACTGAAAATGGCGCTATTTGGTTAGACGAAAAATATTTATCAGCTTATGACTACTGGCAATTTTGGAGAAATGTTGATGATCGGGATGTAATTAAATTTTTAAAAATGTTTACTGATATTGATATAAGCGAAATCAATGCTTTAGAGGAAAAAAATATTAATGAATTAAAAATATTGTTAGCAAACAAAGCAACAGCTATGTTACATGGAGAAGATGCTGCTCAAAATTCTGAACAAGCAGCAAAAGAAGCATTTTCTGGAAATTCTTTGGGCTCTAACTTACCAAGTGTTAAAATTGAAACAAAACAATTAGAAAATAATGTCAATATAATTGATTTAATAATTTTATCTAAAGCAGAAAATTCAAAAAGTGAGATAAGAAGATTAATTAAGGGTAAAGCTATTAAGATTAATGATGCTGTAGTATCAGATGAAAAATTTATTATTAATCAGGAGCTATTCACAGAGAATTATTTAAAGCTTTCTATAGGTAAAAAAAGGCACATTAAAATTGAATTAAGTTAGTTTCTTTTAATTTTTTCGAGAGTTCTAGTTATAAATCTTGGAGTTAATGTTTTTATTGGGTTTACTGAGGTTTCAAGATCTTTTGGTGGTCCTTTTATTTTAAAACTTACCCCAAAAACACCCTCTCCTGTTTTATTACCAACTAAAATTTTACCTAATAATGGAATTTTACTTATTGTTTTATTTATAGTTGTTGCTGGCACCAAAGTCCCTCTTAGACTTACCAATTTTTCTTCTTCAACATAACCACTCATTAATATCGAAATAGCTGGGCCAATTGCATAAAGTTCATCTATTGTCATAAGATTTTTTTGGTTATTGAATTTCATTTCAAACTCATCAAATCTTATTCCTTCTCCAGTTAAAATATCAGCAATGCCTTGTAAAGAAGCTAGTGTTAAAAGTTTTGTCAATGCTGGAACTTCTTTTAATTTAAAATCAAATATTCTCAAATTTGATACTGATTTTCCATTTATTTTTGTCGATATAAAATCTAAGTTACCTTCATCAAATCCTTTTATAAATTTATATCTTTTCACTAATGGTTTTGCTCTAGATGAATAAAGTTTAGTTATTTTTTCGCCGTTATCCTTTGTTTCAATAGAAAAAATTATGTTTTTATTATTTTCAAAATTTGCAGATAAATTTGCATCAACAACTTTATTATCTTTAATCAAAATTGACCCTTGTAAATTTTTAACAAAATTAATTTCATCTATATAAATTTCATTCAGATTTAAGCCCAATTTAAAATTATTCTTAAAAATTTTATTTTCTTTTTCTTTTTTACTCTCAAGTAAATTTGTTACGATTGAATTAGCATTCAAGAATAATCCATTTAATCTATAATTGTTTTGGTTTTGTCTTTGAATAATAAATTGATTATCTTTATTTTCTGTATCGATATAATCAAAATCAATTTTATCAAATCTATCTATTAAATAATCTTTATC